>DATLJU010000001.1:0-3906 GCA_035538735.1 Anaeromyxobacteraceae bacterium
GATGTTCGTCCAGATGACCTGGCGCGTGAAGAGCGCCGTCATCGGCAACATCCTCCGCCTGCAGCTCGTCCGGCAGGAGACGGCCCAGGAGATCGAGGCGAAGCGCCTCGCCCTCGCGCGCCGGCAGCGGGTCACGGAGAGCCACGGCGCCGAGGCCGACGGTGGCGAGGGGCGCAAGCCGGTGAAGCAGGAGACGGTGGTGCGGACGCAGCCCAAGATCGGCCGCAATGACCCGTGCCCCTGCGGCTCGGGCAAGAAGTACAAGAAGTGCCACGGGGCGACGGAAGCGACCGCGTAGCACTGGGACCAGCCCCTCTCCCCGGCCCTCTCCCCGCTGACGCGGGGCGAGGGTGACGGGACCCTCGGGCGAACCGAGATGAATCGACCCTCTCCCCCACCGGGGGAGAGGCAGGGAGAGGGGGCGGCACCGTGGAAACCCCGACCCCCTTCGACCTCGACCTCACCGTCCGGAGCCACGGCTTCTACGATCTGGCGCCGTGGCGGTACGACCCCGAGCGGCGCGTGCTCGGGCGGCCGCTGCGCCTGGCCGAGGACCGGGTGGTGGACACGGAGGTAGCGCCGGGTGCCGGCGTCGGCGGCGGCCTCGCGGTGCGCCTGACCGCGCGAGGGCGGCTGTCGGCGGCCGAGTCGGCGGAAGCGCGCCGGCAGCTCCGCGCCTGCCTCGGGCTCGACGAGGACCTCGCGCCTTTCTACGCGAAGATCCACGAGCTGGACGCTGGCGGGGGACAAGCCCCCGCCCTACAGGGCGGTGGGGAACGCGCCTCCGCCCTACGGGGAGGTGGGGCCGCACTACGGGGCGGCGGGGGACACGCCTCCGCCCCGCGACGACCGCGGCAGATGCTGCCGCCGCTCGCCTGGGCTGCGGCGCGCGGCGCCGGCCGGCTGCTCCGCTCGCCGACGGTGTTCGAGGACGCGGTCAAGACGCTCTGCACCACGAACTGCAGCTGGGCGCTCACGCGCATCATGACGACGCAGCTCGTGGAGCGGCTCGGCGAGCCTGGACCGGGCGGCGCGCGGACGTTCCCCACGCCGCAGGCGATGGCGGCGCAGCCGGAGCGCTTCTATCGGGACGCCATCCGCGCCGGCTACCGCGCCGGGGCGCTGCGCGAGCTCGCGCGCCGGGTCGCCTCGGGCGAGCTCGACGTGGAGGCGTGGCGCACCTCGCCCCTCGGGACCGACGCGCTGGCGGAGCAGATCGCCGAGCTGTCCGGCTTCGGTCCGTACGCCACCGAGCACCTGCTGCGGCTCCTGGGCCGGCACGACCACCTCGCGCTCGACTCCTGGACCCGCGGAAAGCTGGCGCGCCTGCGCGGGCGGCGGCGCATCCCGACCGATCGCGCCATCCGCGCCTGGTACGCTCCTTACGGGCGCTTCGCCGGCCTCAGCATGTGGCTCGAGGTCACCGCCGACTGGCACGGCTCCGCTCCGACCTGGCCCTGAATCTCGCGCTCGGTGGCTCGCCGTGGGGCCGGACGCGATCGAGAGCAGGGCCCCGGGGCGGCGCCGGGTGGTTGAGTTGACGCGGCGCAGCGGCCTCGCCATGCTCCGAGTGCAGGTTTGTTGACCCGAGAATCAACGGAGCCATTCGATGGCCAAGCCGGCGCACACCATGGATGTTTCTCCGCTCCCGCCCGGCGGCGGGTTCTTGCTCTCGCCCGTCGGGCAGGAGCGCATCCGCACGCCCCAGGACTTCACCGAGGACCAGCGCGCCTTCTTCCGGACGGCCGAGAAGTTCGCGCAGGAGCGGATCCTCGCCCACGCCGCGCTCATCGAGAAGAAGGACTACGCGCTCGTGCGCCAGCTCCTCTGCGAGGCGGGCGAGCTGGGCCTGCTCGGCCTCGACGTGCCGGAGGCGTACGGCGGCCTGGCGCAGGACCTGACCTCGTCGATGCTGGTCACGGAGGCGATGGCGAAGCTCGGCTCGTGGTCCGTGACGTTCGGCGCGCAGGTCGGCATCGGCTCGCTGCCCATCGTCTACTTCGGGACCGAGGCGCAGAAGCGGAAGTACCTCCCGAAGCTCGTCTCGGGCGAGTGGGTCGCGGCGTACGCGCTGTCCGAGTCCTCGTCGGGCTCCGACGCGCTCGGCGCGACGACGAAGGCGGTGCTGTCGCACGACCGCTCGCACTTCGTCCTGAACGGTGCCAAGCAGTGGATCTCGAACGCCGGCTTCGCCGACGTCTTCATCGTGTTCGCCAAGATCGACGGCGAGCACTTCAGCGCCTTCATCGTCGAGAGGGGGACGCCCGGGTTCTCGCTCGGCGCCGAGGAGCACAAGATGGGCATCCGGGGCAGCTCGACGTGCCCGCTCGTGTTCGAAGACGCGCGCGTCCCGGTCGAGAACCTGCTCGGCGAGCCGGGCAAGGGCCACCGCATCGCCTTCAACATCCTCAACCTCGGGCGCCTCAAGCTCGGGGTCGGGTGCGTCGCGGGCTGCCGCGGCGTGCTGCAGCTCGCCGTCGAGTACGGTAGCGAGCGCAAGGCCTTCGGCCAGCCCATCACCGAGTTCGGGCTCATCCGCGAGAAGCTGGCCCGGATGGCGGCGCTCGTCTACGTGGGCGAGGCCATGAGCTACCGCACCACCGGCCTCATCGACGAGCGCGTGGGACGCGCCCGCGCGGCGCACGGGACTCCCGAGTTCGACCGGGCGCTCATCGCCGCGGTCGAGGAGTACAACATCGAGGCCTCGATCCTGAAGGTGTGGGGCTCGGAGGCCCTGTGGCAGGCCGCCGACGAGGCGCTCCAGATTCACGGCGGGTATGGGTTCGTCGAAGAGTACGCCATCGAGCGCGTGTACCGGGACAACCGGGTGAACCGGATCTTCGAGGGGACGAACGAGATCAACCGGATGCTCATCCCCGGCACGATGCTGAAGCGGGCGATGAAGGGGCAGTTCCCGCTGCTCGAGCTCGCGAGGACGGTCGACGAGGCGATGGGGCGGGGCGAGCTGCCGCGGCCCGCCTCCGGGCCGCTGGCGCGAGAGCGGCGCATCGCCGAGCTGAACAAGTACCTGATGGCGTACGCGATGCGGGTGGCGGTGGAGACCCTCGGCCCGGCGCTGTCGGAGCGGCAGGAGGTCCTGGCGGCGCTGGCCGACATCGCGATCGAGGCGTTCGCCGTCGACAGCGCGGTGGCCCGCGCCCTCCAGTCGGCGCAGGACGGGCGGGTGGAGCCCGTCGCCGAGGCGTGCGTGAAGCTGTACGCGCTCGAGGCGCACGAGCGCGCCCACGCGCAGGCGAAGCGGGCGCTGCGCGCCACCGTCTCCGACGTCACCGCCTGCCGCGAGCACCTGAGCCGGCTGCGGCGGCTCCTCGACGAGGATCCGGCCGACCTGACCGGCCTGCGGGAGACCATCGTCGCCGCCACGCTGTCGGCCGGGAAGTACCCGCTGTCCTGGGCGTAGGCCCCGTCTCCCTCCCCCGCACCGGGGGAACGGTGGGAGAGGTGCGGCGCTCGGCGCGCGCAGGTGCTAGAACCGGCGCATGAAAGCCGCCTTCGTCCTCGTCCGGTGCGAGCTGGGCAAGATCGAGCAGGTCGCGAACGCCCTCATCGAGATCGACGGTGTCTCCGAGGTCCACTCCATCACGGGCCCCTGGGACCTGCTCGCGAAGCTCTACGCGCCGGACTACGACGCGTTCAGCGACGTCATCCCCCACCACGTCCAGAAGATCCCCGGCATCCGCGAGACCGAGACGCTGCTCGCCTTCCGGGCCTTCGGCGCCGAAGCCTGATGGCTCCGCCGGACGACTAGCTCCCGAAGTCCCGGCGGTACATCCGCACGACCGCCACGATGAACGTGACGGCGAGCGGGCCGACGAGGAAGCCGATGGGGCCGAAGGCGGCGATGCCGCCGAACAGCGCGAAGAAGATGACCGCGCCGTGGATGGG
>DATLJU010000002.1:0-6343 GCA_035538735.1 Anaeromyxobacteraceae bacterium
CAAGAGCGTGGCGCGCGCGTAGACGTTCGCGCGCCGGAACGGCGCGATGGCGTATGGGACCGTGCTCACCTCGGCCGTGATCTTCGCGTAGTACGTGCCACCCACCTCGAGCACGCCGGGCGGCACCGCCACCGTCGCCGCGCGCGTGACGTAGCGGAGCGCGAGCGAGGAGGTCGTGGCCGCGCCGGACGTCCCCAGCCTGTACACCTCGATCACGTGAGCCGTGGGGACCCCGACCGCGGGCGGCGACCAGGACAGCACGGGGGTCAGGCCGACGCCCGTCGCGTCGCGATACGCGTCGACGCCATTCACCAGCGGCGCCAGGACGGGACTCACCGCCGGTACGACCACCCCGCTCACGGGCGGCGCCTCCCGGCGTTCCACGACGGCCGTCTCGCCGAGGGGCGCCGTCGCGCCGGGCGCGAGGTAGCTCACCTCGGCGGCGAAGGAGGCTTCCCACCACTCGCGCCAGAGCGCCGGCAGGAACCGGCCGTAGTACAGCGTCCCCGCGACCTGTCCCAGGCCGGCGGGCAGCTCGAACCGAACGAGCTCGGGCGATCCGGACGACGCGGGCGCCGGATATTCGAGCTGGAACGCATTGGCGCCGACGCGGAAGGTGTGCGCTTTCGCCCCGAGGGAGGTCCTCGCCGCTGGCCCTAGCGCGGTCTGGTGGGCTTCGAACTGTCCGAGGTCCCACTGCAGATCGAACGACGCGCTGAGCGGAAGTGGCGTCATCGCCGCGTCGACGGAGGCGGGCTGGCCGTCGACGAGAGCGATCCCGATGACCCCCGGCCCGCCCTGCGATGGCATGACGGCGTGCGTGGCCGCCGCGTAGAACAGGATCGTGTTGGCCGCGTCGATGGAGCGCGTCGAGAGCTGGTGCACGAAGAGGACGTCGGGGGGGCCGAGCAGGTCGAGTGGAGTGCCGCTGCCGTTGCCCCGGTGCCAGTCCTCGGTGACCGTCCCGCCGGTGGCGCCGCCCTGGAGCGCGCCCACCGAGCCAGCGACATCCCAGAGGTTCGCGCTCGATGACGTCAGCTGGATCTGGTCGGTGATCGGATTCCACGCGTCGAGGCCCGCCAGCGCCAGGGTGACGGGGGTGGCTCGCGTGGCGGCCGTCTGATCGGGCCGGCCCAGAACGTCATACCCGAGGTCGACCTGATCGGCGTCGGTTTCGCTGCAGGCCATTCCGCCGTTCGGGAGGGCGTAGCAGAGCGCGTAGGAGCCCGCCGGGACACGTGGGATGACGAATGATCCATCGGCGCCGAAGTGGCCCGCGGCGAAGCTGCCGTCCGGCTGCACGGTTCCGCCCGCGAACACCGACCACTGCCCGGCCGCGTCCTGGACGAGCGCCGAAGGCGCGGTCGCGGTTGCCACGTCCGGGGCGGGGGCCGTTGCCGTCTGCGCCGGCGGATCGGGCCAGGAAGTCACGAGACGCGCGCCCGTGACCGCGCGGGGACCCGGCACCACGATGGTCACCGAAGCCGACGACGAAGCGCCCCAGTCGTCGCTCACGGTGAGGGTCAGCTCGCAGGTGGCGGGGCCGGCGCCGGGGGCCGTCCACGAGGCGGCGGCGCTCGTCGGCGTGTCGAAGGCACCGCACGAGGCGGACCACCGGTAGGTGATGGGATCGCCGTCGGGATCGTGCGCCGTGGCGCTGAGGCCCGCCACCGCGCCCGGCGCCACCGAGCTGGCGTTGCTCGAGATGGAGTCGATCACCGGCGCGGCATTCCCGAACCTCACTCCGGGCACGACGAGCGCCATGGACAGCGTCGCCGTGCCTTTCGGCAGGATGTCGGCCTTCCCCGAGCCGCTGCAGATCACGTGGTCCGTCGCGTCGAGCGCGACGGCGTCGAAGTGGCGCCCCGGGCCCGCCGGGATCCGATCGACGAGGGCGTTCCACGACGAGCCGCGCTGCTCGAGATCGACGGTGAGGGACCGGAAGTCGGGCCCGTCGCCCGCGCTCACGACGACCGTCACCTTCGCCACGGCGGCGGTCTGGCTCGCGGTCGCCGACGAGAGCAGGGCGGTCACCTGCGCCGAGCCCTCACCATAGGCGCGCGAGTCGGGGGCGTGGCAGGCGGCCAGTGCGAGCGCGATCACCGCGCCGAAGGCGCCGCGGCTCGATCCGTGGAAGGAGCTTCTCACCGTCCCGCCTCCGATCACTGGGGCCGAGAGAGGAGGTTCGAGAGGGCCAGCTCGTTGATCGCCGGGGGGTTCTGATCCACCAGCTTGGACAGGTACGCCTGGCGGTTCGCCCTGGCGCGCTCCCCGCGGAGCTGCGCGGAGAGGGCCTCGCGCACCTCGGAGAGCGGGCGGGTCGAGGGCGCCCTGGTGTCGAGCACCTTCACGATGTGCCATCCGTCGTCGAGGTGGATGGGATCCGAGACCGCTCCCGGGGACAGGCCGGCGACGGCGCTGCGGATTCCGGGGACGATCTGGCTCTCGGTGAGCCAGCCGATCTCGCCGCCGCGCGCGGCGGCCTCCTTCTCGTCGCTCTCGGCGCGCGCCACCTCGCCGAAGTCCGCCGCCTTCGGCTTGAGCTTGCGCACGACCTCGTCGACCCGCTTCCGGGCGCGATCCGCGTCCTTCTCGTCGCGCGCGGCGATGAAGATCTGCGCCAGCCGGTATTGCTTCGGGACGTCGAAGGCCTTCTTGTTCGCGTCGTAGGCGGCCTGCACCTCCGCGGCGCTCGGGTAGCCCTCCGGAGGCTTCGAGACGGACTGGAGGTAGAGCTCGGTGAGGGCCTGGTCGCGGATCCGGTCGAGCTGCGCCTTCACCGCGGGGTCCTCGTCCCACTTCCGGAGCCGCGCCTCCTTGAGCACGGCCCGGCGCGCCAGGTAGGTCCGGGCCACCTGAGCGAGCAGCGCGGGGTCCTTCGCCAGCGCCGCCTGCTCCTGGGCCCCCAGGCTCTCGACGTAGGCCCGGAGCTCCTCTCGCGTGATCTCGGTCGCGCCGGCGCGCGCCACCACGTCCGCCGCGGCCGCGGCGCGCGAGCACGGGGCCGCCGTCAGGACCGCCGCGGTGGCTGCGGCGATGAGACCGCGCAGGAGACCTTCGTTCATGGCTTTCATCGCTTCTCCCTTTGTTCCAGCAGCTTGTCCTCGTAGTCCTGCGCGGCGTTCTCGAGCGCCGCGCGCCTCATTCCCAGGAGCGAATCGGCGCGGGAGACCTCGCGCGCGAACCCCTCCTTCACGAGCCAGTCCAGCATCTCCTTGCCGGCCCGGAACATCCGCTCGTTCTTCACCTCGCTCGCGGCGAGTCGCTCCTTCAGCGCCGCGAGCTCGGAGGTGAGCGCCGACCGCTCCGTCTCCTTCGTCCGGGCGGAGGCGTCGCTGGCCTGCGCCGCGGCTTGGCACCGGTTCAGCGATTGCGTCAGCTGGCCGGCGGCCTCGGTCTGCTGGGCCAGGCGGCGGCCCAGCTCCTCCGCCTGGGCCTGAGCGGAGGCGCACTCAGCCTTCCTGGACGGCGGTGCGCGTTTGGCGGCCGCGAGCTCCTTCCGAAGCGACTCCACCTCCTGCTTGAGCGCGGCCTCCGACGCTTGCCACTTGTCGCGCTCCTCCTCGAGCGCGCGGAGCTGCGCGGCGTTGGATCGCAGCGCCTCGCGGAGCCGCGACTCGCCGGAAGACTGGGCGCGCGCAGCGGCGGGGCGCGTCAGGACGGCGAGCGCGAAGGTCAGGGCGACGACGGATGACGTGCGCATGGCTAGAAGGTGGTGGAGACGTCGAGCATCCAGACGTCGGAACGAAAGGGAGGGCCCGCGATCTGGTCGGCGCTCATCCAGCGCGCCGCGGTCCACACGTTGTCGAAGACGGCGACCGCGGCGCCGAGGATGTAGCCCTTGAGATTCGTGCCGCCGAGCCCGAAGTCGGGGTCGGTGAAGGCGTCGACCACGGCGTCCGACTCGAGGTAGCGATAGGCGAACCCGGCGTTCCAGTCCCACTGGCGCTGCTGGGTGGGGCTTCCGAAGGTGACGCGCCCCAGGTACCCGTCCCCGCCGCCCACGAACTTGGCGCACTGGCCGTCCGCCAGCTCCGCGCAGTTGTTCACCGCGACCGGCGTGACCTGCTTCTTCGAGAGGCCGACGTTGCGGACGAACTCTCCGTCGAAGGTCACCTTCAGGGGCGGGGCGACCTGGACCTCGGCGCGGCCGGTGAAGGCGAGCTCGCGGAAGCGGGCGGCCAGTCCAAAGAACTGGTACATCGCGCTGCCCGGAGGCGCGACCCCGGAGTCGCGGCGCAGCGCCATGTAGGTGTTGCCACGCTGCGCGAACGGAGGTCGTGAGTCGTCGGTGTCGCAGGCCAGGTACTTCAGGCTGGTGTCGCAAGGATCGCCGATGTGGCCCTCGACGTTGTGGAAGTAGTAGAAGGCCGCGCCCAGCTTGAGCGCGAACGCCTCACTCGGCTTCCAGCGCGTGCCGACCTGACCGGCGTAGAGCCACTTGTTGAAGGCCCCGTACTTGCCCTGGCTGTAGCCCGGGTAGTTGAACGCGGTCGTGTAGAGGGGGAACGCGCCCGCAGCGAGGAAGGGACTGAACCCGCCGTCGAGCCGCGCCATGGCCTTCACCGCCAGCCCGTCGAAGTTCACGATATCGCTCCAGATGAGGTCGGTCGCGAAGAACGGGTTCTCGAACCTGCCCAGCACCAGGCTGAGCGTTTCACCCGGGGCCGCGAAACGGATGAAGGCGCGGTCGAGCCAGAACTGGTACTTCGAGAAGAAGCCACCCGACGCGCCCAGGGTCTGGTTGCTGTACGCCGGAGCGGCTTGCTCGCCCGAGCCGAGGCGGAGGCCGGCCGTCACTCCCGGCGTGACGTCCGCGTCGACGCCGAGCCGCGACC
This sequence comes from Anaeromyxobacteraceae bacterium, assembly GCA_035538735.1. GTDB lineage: Bacteria > Myxococcota > Myxococcia > Myxococcales > Anaeromyxobacteraceae > Anaeromyxobacter_A. The sequence continues at coordinate 4,839 of DATLJU010000002.1, forward strand.
TGAGGCGGGGCCGGGTGCGGGGCGTGTCGACGTTGAAGTAGCGATCCGTCGAGACGTCGTTGAAGTTCCAGGGACCGTTGTTGTTGATGGAGTTGAAGTCGACGAACTGGCCCACGGCGTTGCCGCTCCCGAACAGATCCCGCTCGAGTCGCGTCCGCACGTCGCCGGACAGCTTGAGTCGGCCGACCCAGTCCGGGAGCACGTTCGGAGCCGCCCACCCTTCCCGCTTCGCCTCGGCGAGCACCTCCTGCTTGATCGCCTCGCGCAGCTCCGTCTTGAAGCTCTCGGGCAGGTAGATGACATGCTTCGCGCCATCGGGCTGCGGCGGGGCGGGCGGCACGATGTTGCCCGGAGCCTCGGGGCGGGTCGCCTCCGAGGGAGCCGGCGGCGAGCTGGCCTCCGCCGCGGGCGGAGCCTGCTTCTCATCGGCGGCTCGCGCCGGCGCGGCCTGGATCAGCGCCAGGAACGAGGCGCTCATCACCGCGGCGGCGCGCAGTCGGACGGTGGGAGGGAAAAGTCTCATGGGTCCTGTCTCTCGAAAACGAGGGCGTGAAGGTTCCTCACTGCAGCCGTCGCGCGGTGAGGCGGAGGATCAAGGGCATCGGGATGTCGGCGGACGGCGGCGCCATGACGCGCGTGCCGACCACCGACTGGATGGCGTCGTCCCACTCGCGGTCCCCGGTCGAATGCAGGAGCTGCAGGCGGCCGACGCGGCCGGTCTCGTCCACCCACACCCGGAGCTCCACCCGGGCCGCGGCGCTCTCCAGCTTCTTCTTCTTGCGAAACGCGTCCTGCAGCTCGGTCGCGAGGCGCGTGCCGTACCAGGCGATGCGATCGCCCGTGCCGCCCCCGCCGCCAATCTGCGCGTTCCCCCCGGTCCCGTCGCCGAGGCCGCCGCCGCTGAGCAGCCCGCGGCCACCGGGGTTGCCGGCCAGGTTGAAGGCGTCGCCGGGCCCTTCGCCCGCTGCTGCGAGCGCGAGCGGTCCGGCGGCGGGACCGCTCGGGGCGGGGGCGGCGGAGGGCGGCGGAGCGTCGGGCGGCGGGATGTCCGAGGCCTTGATCTCGACGCGGGCCGTCTGCGGCTGCTCGATCACCTTGGGCGGCGTGACCGGCGGTGGAGGCGGGGGCGGCCGCGGCGGCGGCTGCGGCTGGACGTTGACGACCGTGAACTGCATCACCTTGCGCGGCGCCGGCGCGCTCCGGTTGTGCGCGATCCAGTTCGTCACGAACAGCGCGACCAGGACGAGCATGATCCCGGCGAAGAGGCCGAAGGCGTGGCGGCGGAGGAAGCTCGCCGCCGTGTCGGTGAACGCGTTCATGCTCGACGCCCCGCCCTCACTTCACGAGCGGCTTGGTCGCGAGGCCGACCGTGGTGATGTTGAGCCGGCCCAGCAGGTCGAGGACGTCGACCACGCTCTGGTACTGAGCCTGGCCGTCCCCGCGGACGACGACGGGGAAGTCGGGCGTGGCCGCCTTCTGCTGCACGAGCCGCTGCTCCAGCTCGG
>DATLJU010000003.1:0-8254 GCA_035538735.1 Anaeromyxobacteraceae bacterium
GGCGACACCGGCCCTGGCATCCCCGAGGACGTACGCCACCGCATCTTCGAGCCCTTCTTCACCACCAAGGCGACCGGCAGGGGGCTCGGGCTGGCGGTCGTGAAGCGCATCGTCGACGCCCACTACGGCCGCGTCGAGACACGTCCAGGGCCGCAGGGCGGCACCGTCTTCGCCGTCCGCCTGCCGCTCCGCGTCGCGTCCCCGTTGAAACCGGGGATCTCTTCGGCCGAGGATGAGCCATGATCGACGCGGCACCGGGCAGGCCCCAGGCGACGGCCCCCGCGAGTGCGCCCGACACGGCCCCGCCCGGCGCGGCCCCGCGGGTGCTGGTCGTCGACGACCAGCGGAACATGCGCACCACCACCGCCATCCTCCTGCGCGCGGCGGGCTACGCCGTGACCGAGGCGGAGGACGGGGCCGCCGCCGTCCAGCGGGTGGGCGCGGAGCCGTTCGACGTCGTCCTCACCGACGTGAGGATGGGCACCGTGGACGGGATGGAGGTGCTGCGCGCGACGCTCGAGGTGGCGCCGACGACGCAGGTCATCGTCATGACCGCCTACGGCACCATCGAGTCGGCGGTGGAGGCGATCCGACGCGGCGCGTACGACTACATCGCGAAGCCTTTCAAGGAGGACGAGCTGCTCCTGCGCGTGGCGAAGGCGCTCGAGAAGCGGCGGCTGCTGGGCGAGGTGAGCCTGCTGCGGCGCGACTTCCGGGCTCGCTACGGCCTCGAGCACATCGTAGGGCGTTCGGCGGCGTTGCGTGAGCTGCTGGATCGGGTGGTGCGGGTCGCCCCCAGCGACGCGACCATCCTCATCACCGGCGAGTCGGGCACCGGCAAGGAGCTCATCGCCCGCGCCCTGCACACCGCCTCGCGCCGGAGCGACAAGCCCTTCGTGCCGGTCAACTGCGCCGCCATCACCGAGACGCTGCTCGAATCGGAGCTGTTCGGCCACGCGCGCGGCGCCTTCACGGGCGCCACGCGTGCGCGGCGGGGCCTGTTCGAGGAGGCCAGCGGCGGGACGCTCTTCATCGACGAGATCGGGGAGACCGCGCCGGGCTCGCAGGCGAAGCTCCTGCGCGCCATCCAGGAGGGCGAGATCCGCCGCGTCGGCGAGTCCCTCCCGGTGAAGGTGGACGTCCGCGTCATCGCCGCGACGAACCAGAACCTGAAGGCCGCGGTGGCGGAGAAGCGCTTCCGCGAGGACCTGTTCTACCGGCTCAACGTGGTGCCGCTCCGGATCCCGCCGCTGCGCGAGCGTCGCGAGGACATCCCGCTGCTCACGCAGCGCTTCCTGGAGGGCTTCGCCGCGCGCACGGGCGAGCGGAAGACGCTCTCCCCCGAGGCGACGAAGAAGCTCCTCGAGTACCCGTGGCCAGGCAACGTGCGCGAGCTCGAGAACATGATCGAGCAGGCCGCCGCCCTGGCGCCGCACACCACGCTCTCCGAGGCCGACATCCGTTTCGACCCCGCCCCCGAGATCGCCGGCTCGAGCGCGCCGCAGACACTGGCGGACGCCGTCGAGGCCGCCGAGCGCCGCGCCATCGAGGCCGCCCTCGCGCGCTGCCAGGGCGATCTCGGGCGCGTCGCCCGCGAGCTCGAAGTCTCGTCGACGACGCTCTGGCGAAAGATGAAGGCGCTCGGGCTGAGGGGGCGGGAGAGGGCGTAAAGACCCGGCTGCCGTCGCCCCTTCGACTTCGCGCGCCGCCTCCGGCGGCGCGGAGCCTGTCCTGAGCGTAGGCCGCGGAGCGGCCGGAGCCGAAGGGCTCAGGGCGAACGGAAAGGGACTGGGCGAACGTGTACGCGTCGCGCGTAGCGCTCGCTTCGCGCCGAGCAGCGCCAGCGCGCGCGGCGGCGCCATTGCGAAGCGCCGCATCGAGCGCGAGGTCGCCGGAACGCGCACTATTCACCGTGAGTGGCGGCGCGAGGACTGCTCGAAGGACTGCGGCGCGGCGCCGAAGGCGACGCGAACCGCAGGCCAAGTTCCGCAGCGCCGCTTCGCGTCCCGAGCTCGCGCGTTCCGGCCCATGAGAACCCATGGCGGCGCGGAGCACGGGCGCCGACGCGCGCGCGGGCGCAGAGCGGCGTGGGGGACCGTGAAGACCGCGAGGATCCGCGGCGGTTTACTGCCCGAGCATCGACGCCGCGCGAGCCAGGTCGGTGATCGGACCGGGACCGATGCCGAGGATGACCACCGCCACCGCGGACGCGGCGAGCGCGACCGAGAGCGCCGGCCCGAGCGTGAGCACGCCCTCCTCGCCCGCCTCCGGCGCGCGCATGTACATGTAGACCACGACGCGCAGGTAGTAGTAGGCGCCGAGCGCGCTCGTGAGGACGCCCACGATCGCGAGGCCGTAGGCCTGGGCGTTGATGGCCGCCTTGAAGATGAGGAACTTGCCCACGAACCCCGCGGTCGGCGGGATGCCGGCCAGCGAGAGCATGAACACGGTCATCACGAAGGCGAGCCCCGGGCGGCGGCGCGACAGGCCGGCGAGGCGCGACAGGTCCCAGGTGTCGGCAGGCTCGCTGCGCACCTCGGTCCGCTCCACCGCCCCCACCACCGCGAACGCGCCGATGACGGTCGCCGTGTACGCGGCCAGGTAGAAGAGCACGCTGGAGAGCGCGCTCTCGCGCGCGCCCGCCGCCCCGGCGGAGACCACGCCCACGAGCAGGTACCCGGCGTGCGCGATGGACGAGTAGGCCAGCATGCGCTTCACGCTGCGCTGCGGGACCGCCAGCAGGTTGCCGAACAGCATCGTCAGCACTGCCAGCACCGCGACCACCGCGCCGAAGCGGACCGAGCCCTCGGCCGCGCCACCCCACACCGCGAGCGCCACCCGCACCAGCACCGCGAAGGCGGCCGTCTTCACGCCCGCCGCCATGAAGGCGGTGACCGGCGTCGGGGCGCCTTCGTACACGTCCGGCGTCCACATCTGGAACGGCACCGCCGCGATCTTGAACGCGAGGCCCGCGCCGACGAGGCCGACACCGATCACGAACAGCGACCCCGAGCCGCGCGCGAAGTCGGCGAAGAGCGTGGAGCCGGTCACGCCGTAGATGAGCGCCGTGCCGTAGAGGAGCAGCGCCGACGAGAAGGCGCCGAGGAGGAAGTACTTGAAGGCGGCCTCGGCGGGCTTGCGGCCACGCCGCATGTACGCGGCGAGCGCGTACGTGGAGAGGCTCATCACCTCGATGGCGATGAAGGCGACGAGCAGGTCGGCGGCGCTGGCGAGGAGCGACATCCCCGAGGCCGCGAAGAGCGCGAGCGCGTAGAACTCGCCGCGCTCGGCATCGCGCGCGTGGAGCCACGGCGCGCCGATGAGCGCCGTCAGGGCGAGCCCGCCGCAGACGGTGACCGTCACGAAGACGGAGAACCCGTCGACGACCGCCTGGCCCGCGAACACGCGGCCGGGGGCCGGCGCGAGCAGCGCGGCGAGCGCTGCGAGGAGCGCCGTCGCCACCGTCAGGCCGGCCATGAAGCCGCGCCGTCCCGAGGTGAGGAACACCTCGGACATGAGGAGCACGAGCGCCCCCGCCACCAGGACGGCGACGGGCAGCATGGCGACGACATCGATCGGAGAGAGGCCGGTCATTTCACTCACTCCCTCCCCGCCAGCGCGGGAGGCTGGGTGCCCGTGGTGGGGGCGCGCCCCGGGTCCTGATCACGGAGGCGCTGCTCGACGGTCGCGAAGCGCGACAGGAGCCGGTCCACCGACGGCCGGGCGGGATCGAGGAACGGCTGCGGCATGAAGCCCATCGCGACGATGAGGACGACGAGCGGCGTCACGACGAACCACTCGCGGAGCGAGAGGTCGGGGAGCAGGCGATTCTTCTCGTTCGAGAGCGCGCCGAAGAAGACGCGCTCGACGAGGAGCAGCATGTAGACGGCCCCCAGGATGACGCCGGTCGCGCCGATCGCCGAGAACCACTGCGCGTGGAGCAGCTTCGCGAGCCAGGTGCCCGACAGGATGAGGAACTCTCCCACGAAGCCGTTCGTACCGGGGAGGCCGATGGAGGAGAGCGTCACGACGACGAAGGCGGTCGCGATCCACGGCACCTGCCGCGCCACCCCTCCGTACTCCGAGATGAGGCGGGTGTGGCGCCGCTCGTAGAGCACGCCCACGAGGAGGAAGAGCGCGCCCGTCGAGACGCCGTGGTTGAGCATCTGGTAGACGCCGCCGGTGAGCCCCTCGGCCGTGAGCGCCATGAGGCCCAGCATGACGAAGCCCATGTGCGACACGGACGAGTAGGCGACGAGCCGCTTCATGTCCTTCTGCACCAGGCACATGAGCGCTCCGTAGACGATGCCGATCACCGCCAGCGTCGCCACGAGCGGCCGATAGTGCAGCGCGGCCTCGGGGAAGAGCGGCAGCGCGTACCGGAAGAAGCCGAAGGTCCCCATCTTGAGGAGCACGCCCGCCAGGATGACCGAGCCGGCGGTGGGCGCCTCGGTGTGCGCGTCGGGGAGCCACGTGTGGAACGGGAACATCGGTACCTTCACGGCGAAGGCGACCGCGAAGGCGAGGAAGAGCCAGCGCTGCGTGGAGACGGAGACGTCGAGCGCCTGGCGGATCTGCGGGTAGTCGAACGTGCCGCCCGCCTTCGCCCCCACGTAGATGATGGCGACGAGCATGAGCACGCTGGCCACGAACGTGTAGATGAAGAACTTCACGGTCGCGTAGAGCCGGTTGTCCGAGCCCCAGATCCCGATGAGGAGGTACATCGGGATGAGCACGCCCTCCCAGAAGACGTAGAAGAGGATGAGGTCGAGGGCGGCGAAAGAGCCGAGCATCGCGGTCTCGAGGACGAGGATCGCGATCATGAACTCCTTCACGCGCTCGTGGATCGCGTTCCACGCCGAGAGCACCACGATCGGCGTGAGGGCGGTGGTCAGCATGACGAGGAGCAGCGCCACCCCGTCCAGGCCGACGTGGTAGCTCACGCCGAGCGCCGGGATCCACGGCACGTGGACCTCGAACTGGAACTCGGCCGCGCCCGGCGAGGCGTCGAAGCCGAACCACAGGCCGAGCGAGGCGGCGAACGTCGCCAGCGTGACGACGAGCGTCAGCGCCTTGTGCTGCTTCGGCTCGGTGCCCGGGAAGAAGGCGGCCGCGATGGCCCCCACCACCGGCAGGAAGACGACGATCGAGAGCAGGTTCGTCTGGGCCACGTTAGCGGCCTCCGTAGACGGTCCACAGCAGGATGACGGCGGCCGCCATGGCCATGACCGCCGCGTAGCGCTGCGCGTCGCCGTTCTGGAACACGCGGAAGCCCCGGCCGAGGAAGCCGGTGAACCGCGCCACCCCGTTCACCAGCACGCCGTCGATGAGGAACGCGTCCACCACCCGCCACAGCCAGTACGCGAGCGAGCGCACGAAGCCGATGGGGAAGACGTCGTACAGCTCGTCGACCCGGAACTTGTCGAGCGTGAAGCGGTACAGCGCCGGGAAGGCGCGCGTGATCTTCTCCGGCGCGCCGCGCCAGGCGCCGGCGTACATCTGCCAGGCCAGCCCGCCCATCGCCACCGCGATGCCCCACGCGACGAGGAAGGGCCACAGCACGACGTGCTCCTCGTGCTCGCCGAGCACCTCGCCCGCCTGCGCGAAGACCGGGTGCAGGAACTCGCCGAAGACCTCGCCCCAGTGGCCGAACGCCTCCACCTTCGGGAGCCCGAGGACGATCGCGACCACCGACAGGACGGCGAGCACCCACAGCGGCACGGTCATGATTGGGGACGACTCGTGCGCGTGCGCCGCCACCTCGGTGCGGGGCTTGCCCGCGAACGTGAGCGCGAAGCAGCGCACCATGTAGAAGGCCGTCCCGGCCGCGGCGATCGTGCCGAGCGCGTAGGCGGTGACGCCCACCCACGGGTAGGCGTGGTTGGTGCTGAAGAGCGCGCCGGCCAGGATGGCGTCCTTCGAGAAGAAGCCGGAGAGCGGGACGATGCCGGTGATGGCGAGCGTCGCGATCCCGAACGTCTTCGCGGTGTGCGGCATCTTCGACCACAGCCCGCCCATGTTCCGGATGTCGGTGTCCTCGTGCATGCCGTGCATGACCGAGCCGGCGCCGAGGAACAGGCAGGCCTTGAAGAAGGCGTGGGTCACGAGGTGCATCACGCCGGCGAAGAACACGCCGGCGCCGACGCCGATGAACATGAAGCCGAGCTGGCTCACCGTGGAGTAGGCGAGCACCTTCTTGATGTCGTTCTGCGCGAACGCGATGGCGGCCGCCACCACCGCGGTGAGCGCGCCCACCAGCGTCACGACCGCCATCGAGGCGGGCGCGAGCGCGAAGAGGAAGCTCGTCCGCGCCACCAGGTAGACGCCGGCCGTGACCATGGTCGCGGCGTGGATGAGGGCCGACACGGGCGTCGGGCCGGCCATGGCGTCGGGCAGCCAGACGTAGAGCGGCAACTGGGCGCTCTTGCCGGTGCAGCCGACGAAGAGGCCGAGCGTGGCGAAGGTGAGCGCCCACCCGAGCGTCTTCCCCGAGAAGACGCCGGCGCCGAGGACGGTCTCGGCGGAGGCGTCGCGCACTGCGCTCGCCATCGCCCCGTACTCGACGGTGCCGAAGATGGACAGCAGCGCGAACAGGCCGATGAGGAACCCGAAGTCGCCGATGCGGTTGGTGACGAACGCCTTGCGGCCGCAGTACGCCTTCTGCTGGTCGGTGTACCAGAAGCCGATGAGCAGGTAGCTGCAGAGGCCGACGCCCTCCCACCCGACGAAGGTGAGGATCAGGCTGTCGCCCAGCACCAGCGTCATCATCGACGCCACGAACAGGTTCAGGTACGTGAAGAACCGCGCGTACCCGAAGTCATCCTCGTGCGACATGTACGAGGTGGCGTAGAGGTGGATGAGCGAGCCGACGCCGGTGACGACGAGCGAGAGCGTCCCGGACAGGCGGTCGAACAGGAAGCCCCAGCTGACGTCCACCATGGCGCGCCCGCTCGGATGGGAGACGCGGAACCACGTGCCGCCGCGGAAGTGCAGGGTGTGTCCCTGCAGGGCATCGGCGAACGCGATGCAGGAGAGGATGAACGCCGCCACCATGACGCCGACGGCGACGAAGGCGACGTTTCCCTTCCCGAGACGCCGGCCGATGAGGCCGTTCACCAGTGCGCCGACGAGCGGCAGCACGATGATGAGCCACAAGTACTGCTCCGCAGCTGGGTTGCCCAGGGATGGAGCCATAAGGTGGGCCGAAGGATTACCTTGCCCAAGGACTTCGGGCAACAAGCTTGTCGCAGGACAGAACGTGGAATGACGGCAGGAAGGCCGGAAGGCGGGCGGCGTGCTATGCGTCAGGACATGACGTCGGACAAGGACGCCGATCGCGCCGCCGAAGTCCGAAAGATTCCCAAGGCGGATCGACTCCTGGCGGCGGCGGCCGAGGCCGGCCTGGTGGCCCGCCTCGGGCACGCGCCGGTGATGGAGGCCGTGCGCGCCGCGCTCGACGGCGTGCGCGAGCGGGTCCTCGCCGGCGAGCCCTGCCCGGCGCAGACCGCCCTCGAGGCCGAGCTCCTGGCGCGGTTGGGGGAGGCGGCGCGCGGCTCGCTGCGGCGCGTGATCAACGCGACGGGCGTCGTCATCCACACCAACCTCGGCCGCGCCCCGCTCTCGGAGGACGCGCTCGCCGCCATGCGGGCGGTGGGCGAGGGGTACTCCAACCTCGAGTACGACCTCGCGGCGGGGGAGCGAGGCGATCGCTACGGCCACGCCGCGGCCGCGCTTTGCCGGCTGACCGGCGCCGAGGCGGCGGTGGTCGTCAACAACAACGCGTCCTCGGTGCTGATCGCCCTCGCGGCGCTGTGTTTCGAGGGGAGGCCGACGCGCGGCACGCCCACCCTCTCCCCGTCCCTCCCCCTCTCCGAGGGGGAGGGTGACGATACGCGCGGACCACGACGCGCCACCTCCCAGCCGACGGACAGTAGGGCGGGGGCTTGTCCCCCGCCGGCGCCCCCCGAGGTCATCATCTCCCGCGGCCAGCTGGTCGAGATCGGCGGCGGCTTCCGCATCCCCGACGTCCTGCGTCGGTCGGGCGCGGCGCTCGTCGAGGTGGGCACCACGAACCGCACCTACCTGCGGGACTTCGAGGCGGCGGCCACCGAGCGGACCCGCATGCTGCTCTCGGTGCACCGCTCGAACTTCCGCCTGTCGGGCTTCGTCCACGACGCCGAGCTCGCCGAGCTGGTCGACCTCGGCCGCCGGCTGGGAGTCTGGGTCCTGGACGATCTCGGCTCGGGGACGCTGC
>DATLJU010000004.1:0-7718 GCA_035538735.1 Anaeromyxobacteraceae bacterium
CGATGATCTTGCCCATGCCGCGGGCGTCGGTCTTGATGTGGCCCTTCTCGTCCTTCTCCATCGCGATGACGCCCGACTCCTGCATCTCCTTGTAGAGGTCGTTGCCCTCGCGGGTGCGCTCGCCGACGCCGGCGAACACCGAGAAGCCACCGCGCGCCTTCGCCACGTTGTTGACGAGCTCCATGAGGAGCACGGTCTTGCCGACGCCGGCGCCGCCGAAGAGGCCGATCTTGCCGCCGCGCAGGTAGGGGGCGAGGAGGTCGATGACCTTGATGCCGGTCTCGAACGCCTCCACCTTCACGTTCTGATCGACGAGGGTCGGAGGCGCCTTGTGGATGGGGAGCCGCTTCTTGGCGTCGACCGGTCCGCGCTCGTCGACGGGCTCGCCGACGACGTTGAGGATGCGGCCCAGCACCTCCTTGCCGACCGGCATCGTGATCGGGGCGCCGGTATTCTTCACCGGCATCCCGCGCACGAGCCCTTCGGTCGAGTCCATGGCGATGCAGCGGGCGGTGTTCTCGCCCAGGTGCTGCGCCACCTCGACGACGAGGTTGTCGTGGCGGGCGTCGATGCCCGGGTTCGTCACCGCGAGCGCGGTGTAGATCTCGGGCAGGGCGCCGGGCGGGAACTCGACGTCGACGACGGGGCCGATGACCTGGGTGATCCGGCCGTTCTGGAGGTGAATCTCGGTGGCCATGACGTCCTTTCGACTGCGGCGAGGGCGAGCCCCGCCCTACGGGTCGTGGCGCGGGCGCTCGGCGCCCGCGCGATTTCTATTTGAGGGCCTCGGCGCCGCTCACGATCTCCATCAGCTCCTTCGTGACGTAGGCCTGGCGGGCGCGGTTGTACTGGAGGGTGAGCCCGGCGATCATGTCCTCGGCGTTGCTCGTCGCCGACTCCATGGCGGTCATCCGCGCGCCGTGCTCGCTCGCGGCGGAGTCGAGCAGTGCCCGCCACACCTGGATGGCGAGGTGCTTCGGGACGAGCTCCTGCAGCAGGGCGTCACGCGACGGCTCGTAGAGGAAGTCGTACCCCTGCGCCCCGCTCGCCTCGCCGGGCGTCACGATGGGGAGGAGCTGCTTCACCACCACCGTCTGCGTGATGGCGCTCTTGAACTCGTTGTAGCAGAGGAAGACGGCGTCGACCTCGCCGGAGAGGAAGCGCTCCGAGAGCTGCTGCGCCAGGTCGGCGGCCTTGTCGTAGCTCGCCATCTGGTGCACGCCGCCGTAGTCCTTGCGGACGGGCATCTTGCGGACACGGAAGAAGTCGCGCGCCTTGCGGCCCAGGATCGACACCTCGGCGCTCTCGTACTGCTCGCTCGTCTCGGTGAGGAACCGCTGCGACCGCCGGATCACGTTCGAGTTGAACGCGCCGGCCAGGCCGCGGTCGCTCGTGAGGAGCACGATCTCGACCTTCTTCACCGGCCGCGCGGCGAGGAGCGGGTGCGAGGGCTTCTCCTCGGCCGCCGCCCGCGACGCGACCCGCCCCAGCGCCTGCTCGAGCAGCACCGCGTAGGGGCGGGCGCGGGTGATGGCCTCTTGGGCCCGGCGCAGCTTGGCCGCCGAGACCATCTTCATGGCCTTGGTGATCTGCCGCGTGTTCTTGACGGACCCGATGCGGGTCCGGATGTCGCGCAGGGAGGGCACGGGGCCTTCGCTCCTTCGGCCTTAGGCCGCGGCCTCGGTCTGGAAGATCCCGCGGAACTCGGCCAGCGCCTTGTGGAGCGAGGCCTTGATGCCGTCGTCGAGCGCCTTCTTCTCGGCGATCGCCTTCGCGATGTCCGGGTGCCGGGCGTCGAGGAACTCCATGAGCTCCTTCATGTAGCGACCCACCTGCTCCACCGGGATGTTGCGGATCCAGCCCACCCCGGCCTCGTCGCGGTTCGTCGCGGCGTAGATCTGGATGACCTGCTTCTCGACGGGCATCGGCTGGTACTGGCTCTGCTTCAGCACCTCGACCAGGCGCTCACCGCGGGCCAGCGTCTCCTGGGTGGCCTTGTCGAGGTCGGAGCCGAACTGCGCGAAGGCCGCCAGCTCGCGGTACTGCGCGAGCTCGAGCTTGAGCGAGCCGGCCACCTGCTTCATGGCCTTGATCTGCGCCGAGCCGCCGACGCGGGACACCGAGATACCGACGTTGATGGCCGGACGGACGCCCTGGTTGAAGAGGTCGGTCTCGAGGAAGATCTGGCCGTCGGTGATGGAGATGACGTTGGTCGGGATGTACGCCGACACGTCGCCGGCCTGCGTCTCGATGATGGGGAGCGCGGTGAGCGACCCGCCGCCCTCCTTGTCGGAGAGCTTCGCGGCGCGCTCCAGCAGGCGGCTGTGGAGGTAGAACACGTCGCCCGGGTACGCCTCGCGGCCCGGCGGGCGGCGGAGCAGCAGCGAGAGCTGGCGGTAGGCGACGGCGTGCTTCGAGAGGTCGTCGTAGATGATGAGGGCGTGGCGGCCGGAGTCGCGGAAGTACTCGCCCATCGTCACGCCGGTGTAGGGCGCGAGGTACTGCAGCGGGGCCGGGTCGGAGGCGTTGGCCGCCACCACGATGGTGTAGTCCATCGCGCCGTACTGGCGGAGCTTGTCGACCACGCGCGCGACGGTCGACTGCTTCTGGCCGACGGCGACGTAGATGCAGACGAGGTTGTTGCCCTTGTTGTTGATGATGGTGTCGATCGCGACGGCGGTCTTCCCCGTCTGGCGGTCGCCCAGGATGAGCTCGCGCTGGCCGCGGCCGATCGGCACGAGGGCGTCGATGGCCTTGAGGCCGGTCTGCATCGGCTCGTGCACGCTCTTGCGCTTCACGATGCCGGGGGCCTTGATCTCGATCTTCCGCATCTGCTTGGCGGCGATCGGCCCGCGGCCGTCGATGGGGTTGCCGAGGCCGTCCACCACGCGCCCGAGCAGCTCCTCGCCGACGGGCACCTCGGCGATGCGGCCGGTCCGCTTGACGGGGTCGCCCTCGCGGATGACCTCGTAGTGGCCCATGATCGCGGCGCCGACGTTGTCCTCCTCGAGGTTCAGCACGAGGCCGCGGATCCCGTGCGGGAACTCGAGCAGCTCGCCGGCGGCGGCGCTGCCGAGGCCGTAGATGCGGGCGACGCCGTCGGCCTGTGACAGCACGGTCCCGGTCTCGGTGACCTCGACCTTCTTCCCGTAGTCCTTGATCTGCTCGCGGATGATGCGGCTGATCTCGTCGGCGCGGATTTCCATGGCTTCGTTCTGCTCCGGTGCTGAGAGGAAGAAAGGAGTAGACGGCGGCTACTGCTTCAAGGCGCGGCGGAGCTCCTCGAGCTGCGACCGCACGGATCCGTCGTAGGTGAGGCTGCCGACCTGCGCCACCACACCTCCGAGGAGGGCCGGATCGACCGAGCGGTCGAGGATCACCTGGGCGCGGGTGGCGCGGGCGAGCTTGTCGGCGATGGCCTGGGCGTTCGACGCGTCGAGCGGAACGGCCGAGACGATGCGGGCGCGCAGCCGCCCGAGCTTCTGGTCGGCGAGGTCGCGGAAGACGTCCACCACCGCGCCCAGGTAGGCGAGGCGGTTGCGGTCTCCGAGGAGGTAGAGGAGGTTCGAGGGCTCGGGGTCGAGCCGCAGGCCGGCCGCGATCTTGCCCCCGATCGCCCGCCGCTGCTCGCGCGTGTAGATGGGGTTCACGAGCACGTCGCGCAGCTCGGGCGACACGTCCACGGCCTCTTTCAAGGTGGCGAGACTCTGGGCCCAGGCCTCGACCTTGCCCTGCTCGACCGCGAGGTCGAAGAGGGCCTTCGCGTATCGGCGCGCGATGGTTCCGACGATCATAAGGGGCCGCCCGAGTAGCACGCCGGCCCATGTCGGTCAAGCGGCGACCGCCCTCCATTCTCCTTGGACTCTCGGCAGTTACACGGCGACCGTGGCGATCTGTCGCGCCGATTGACAGAGGTCAGGTGCGCTTTACTTTGCCCGCACCGGAAGACCGGAACGGAAAAAGGAGGAAAGATCATGACGATGCTGACCCGCTGGGATCCCTGGAGGGATCTGCAGAGGCTCCAGGAAGAGATGGGCCGTGTGTTCGACGATAGGCTCGTGGCGCGCACCGGGGAGTCGGTGGGCTGGACGCCCAAGGTGGACATCTACGAGGACGAGGAGGGGCTGGCCCTTCGCTTCGAGCTGGCGGGCGTCGAGCCGAAGGACGTCGACATCCGGTTCGAGAACGGCGTGCTGACGTTGCGCGGCGAGCGCAAGCTGGAGCGCGAGGAGAACAAGGACAACTACCACCGCGTGGAGCTGTCCTACGGCACCTTCACCCGCTCCTTCTCGCTGCCGGGCACCGTGGACGCGGAGAAGATCCGGGCCGAGTCGAAGAACGGCGTCCTGACGGTGCACCTGCCGAAGAAGCCCGAGGCGAAGCCGAAGTCGATCCAGGTCAAGGTGAACTAGGCCTCGCCTGGCCGCTCGCCCGGCCACCCCATCCCGCCGCCGAGGTGCGGCTGCCGCCCGCGGGCGGTGAGCGGGGCGGCCACGAGGAAAGGGCCCCGAGCGATCGCCGGGGCCCTCCTGTTGTCACCGTAAGTGTCGTTACTTAAAGTGTACTAGGCCTTGACCGCCGCGATGGGCGTGGCGGCCGGAGCGGACTTCCGATCGGACGAGAGGTTCTCCATCTTCGTCTGGCCCTCGAAGATGACCCCCTTCTCGATCATGAGCGACGGGGTCTCGACGTTGCCGCGCATCTTCGCCGGGTGGTGGAGCTCGACCGCGTTCTTGGCGCGGATGTTCCCATTCACCTCGCCGTGGATGATGATCGTCCCGCAGCTGATCTCGGCCGAGATCTTGGCGCCCTCGCCGACGACGAGGACGTCGCCGGTGACGATGGTCCCGGTGAACTTGCCGTCGATCCGGACCGTGCCCTCGAACGTCAGCTTGCCTTCGAACTCCGACCCGCGACCCAGCAGGGCGTTGAGGTCACTCGAGGCGGCAGGGGTAGAGGTGACGTCTTCACGCTTCAACATGGCCATGTGCTGCGGCTCCTCGCGCTGGTGGGAGAGAGGGATCGGCTCGGCGCGCGCGGTGGGGCCGGGCGTGGGAGAGCTTCCTTCCTCTCGTGGCTTGTTCCAGAAAGGCATGTCGCCTCGATCGTGCTTCGCTTCGCCGCAGAGCCACGCGGCCCAGACGGCACGGACCCTTTTCTACGCCCCAATCTTGCCGAGTATTCCTTCCAGCTCGTCGAGCGAGGTGTAGTCGAGCTCGATGCGGCCTGTCGAATCGGACTTCGGGACCACTCTACAGCGGCACCCCAGGCGGCGCTGCAGGCGCGTGACGAGCGCACGCACGGCCGGCGAGTCGCCAGGAGTTCCAGCAGCCGGGCGCTTGCTCCCCCCACCGGACAGCTCCCGCACGAGGGCCTCGGTCGCTCGCACGGAGAGCTGCTCGCGCAGCACGCGCTGCGCCGCCCGCCGGATCGCCTCGGCCGCCTCCAGCCCGAGCAGCGCCCGGGCGTGCCCCATCTCGAGCCGGCCCTCGCGGACGGCGTCGCGCACGTCGCCGGGGAGCCGCAGCAACCGGAGCGCGTTCGCGACCGTCGAGCGCTCCTTGCCCACCTTCTCCGCCACCTGCTCCTGTGTGAGCCCATGCTCGTCGACGAGCGCCTGGTAGGCCTCGGCCTCCTCGATCGCGTTCAGGTCGGCGCGCTGCACGTTCTCCACGAGCGCGATCTGGAACGCCTGCGCCGGGCTCGCCTCGCGCACGATGGCGGGGATCTCCTTCAGGCCGGCGCGCTGCGCCGCCCGCCACCGCCGCTCGCCGGCGACGATGCGGTACCGGGCGCCGTGCCGGCGGACGAGGATGGGCTCGACGACGCCGTGCTCGCGGATCGAAGCGGCGAGCTCCTCGAGCCGCGCCTCGTCGAACCGCTTCCGCGGCTGCTCGGGGCTGCGCTCCACGGCCTCCACCGGCAAGGCGAGGAGCGCCTTCCCCGCGGCGACCGCGGCCACGGTGGTCGGCACCGGCTGCGGCGCGTTCGAGAGGAGGGCAGCCATGCCGCGCCCGAGGGCGGGGCGGCGCTTGTCGGCGAGGCTCATGGTCAGGCGGCTTTCCCGATGCGGTCGACGCGCCTCACCACCTCGCGGGCCAGCTCGAGGTAGCTCTGGCAGCCCTTGGAGGCGACGTCGTAGAGGAGGATGGGCTTCCCGTGCGACGGGCTCTCCGAGAGCCGCACGTTGCGCGGGATGACGGTCTTGAAGACCTCCCGCCTGAAGTGCTTGCGGACCTCGTCCTCGACCTGCTGGGCCAGGTTGTTGGCGGCGTGCATGGTGAGGACGATCCCGTCCACCTGCAGGACGGGGTTCGCCTGCCCCTTCACGAGGTCGATGGTGCGGAGCACGTCGGCCAGCCCCTCGAGCGCGAAGTACTCGCACTGGAGGGGGATGATGACGCCCTGGGCCGCCACGAGCCCGTTCAGCGTGAGGAGGCCGAGCGAGGGCGGGCAGTCGACGAGGACGTACTCGTACTCGGGCGCGACGGCGGCCACCGCGTCGGCGAGGCGCCGCTCGCGGCCTTCGACGTCCGCGAGCTCGAGCTCGGCGCCGACGAGGTGCCGGCTGGCGGGCGCCAGGTCGAGGAACTTGAGCTCGGTCTTGCGCACGACCTCGCCGAGCGGGACGCCGTCGAGCAGCGCCTCGTACACGCTCGCCTCCACGTCGTCGCGCGAGATGCCGAGCGCCGACCCGGCGTTGCCCTGCGGGTCCATGTCGATGAGGAGCGTCCGCCGCTCGGCGGCGGCGAGCGAGGCGGCCAGGTTGACGGCGGTGGTGGTCTTCCCGACGCCGCCCTTCTGGTTCGCGATGGTGATGACGCGCGGCATGCTCTCCTCTCGGCGGGCAGGCCTACCCCGCCGCTCGGCGCGGCGCAAGGACGCGACGGCGGAGGGCGGGAACGGCAGGGTGGTGGAGGCGGGGCTGGGCTGCGGGATCACGGGGCGGACCTCCGGGGATGGAGGCCGCCATGATCGATCGACCCCCTGACAGCGCGCGGTGTTCCACGTGGAACAGAAACCCACCCAGGCGACGATGTGTTCCACGTGGAACGTCACGTGGACTCCCTCGGCCTGGAGGCGAGGAGAGGGTCGAGGAGAGGGGCTCTAGGTGAGCCATGTGGTGCGAGGACCCTCGCCCTGGGCGGAGCTGGTCGGCCGCGCCGGCTGCGGGAGTGGCCCGCGCGCGGGGCTCCGGCCGCCACCCGGTATCCTCGCGCCGCGCGGACCCGGGCAGCACACCGCGCCGGCGCAATGCGGCGTTGCCTGGAGCTGCTCTGCTCTCGACCGGTGCGGGCGCCGCCCGCGCGCCGGCGCACCTCCGCCCATGCGCCGCGCGGACCTGAGGCAACCGCTGGCGGCCTCCGCCAATCGCGCCCGGGCCACCCCCTCCGCCGGCGCTCCGCCGCCGCCGGACGAACCGGCAGGTCCGTGTTCCACGTGGAACACGTGAGCCGCGGTACCGCGCGAGGTCACCGGGGCGCGACCACCCGGGCCCGGGTACGACGACGCTCCGGTTCCCATGGGTTCCACCTCACGCGGCGGCGCGCGCGCTCCGAGCTGAGGGCGAGCCCGCGCCCAGCTGCCGCTGTCGAAGCTCCGCGGCCACGCCACCTCGCAGCCGGCGCGACCTACGCTGGACGCCGGCCAGGTTCCACGTGGAACACCATCCGGCACCCCGGCGGCGGCTAGCTGCGGGACCGATGCACCCGAGTCGA
>DATLJU010000005.1:0-4742 GCA_035538735.1 Anaeromyxobacteraceae bacterium
GGAACGTTCGGAACGCGCCACTTGCGTGATCGACCCTCTCCCCGCTTCGCGGGGCGAGGGGGACGGAACGTTCGGAACGCGCCACTTGCGTGATCGACCCTCTCCCCCACCGGGGGAGAGGGCAAGGGAGAGGGGGCCGAACGTCGAGATCAGAACCTCCCGTGCTTCAGGAGGTCGCGCTTCGAGACGGTCCCGATGAGGCGATGATTCTCGTCCACCACCGGCAACCGCTCGAGGTCCGCGTCCGCGAACCGCGAGGCCACCTCCGCCAGCGTCATGTGATTCGTGATGGGCGCCCGCGTGTCGTCCATCACGTCGGCGGCCACGATCATGGAGAGGAGCGACTCGTCGGAGATGGTCCCCTTGAGCGCGTCGAGGGCGACGATGCCGAGCAGCTCTCCGTCGGGCCCGACGACATACAGGTCCTGGCCGGACGGCAGCGACAGCAGGCGCGGCAGCAGCGTGCGGAACGGCGTCTCGGGGTTGCACCGCTCGGCGTCGCGGGAGAGGAGCGCCGAGACCGGAGTCGCGCGCAACCACTCAGGGCGTGGCAGCTCGGGCAGCTTCACGCCGCGGCGCCGCAGGGGCGCGGTGTACAGCGAGTCGGTCTCGAGGGCGCGGCTCGTCGCGGCCGCCACCGCCGACGAGAGCATGAGCGGAAGGACGACGCCGTAGTCACCCGTCAGCTCGAAGATGATGAGCACCGCCGAGACGGCCGCGTGCGTCGTCCCGGCCAGGGCGCCGGCCATGCCCACCAGCGCGAAGGCGCCGGGCGGCACGTGGATGGACGGGACCAGAAGCTCCAGGAGCTGGCCCAGGCCACCGCCCAGGAGCGCGCCGTAGAAGATCGATGGGGTGAAGAGACCGCCCGGCACGCCGGAGCCGGCGCAGAGCGCGGTCGCCGCCAGCTTCATGAACGGAAGCGCCAGAAGCAGCACCAGCGGCACCTTCCCGAGCAGGGCAGCCTGGACGGTGTCGTAACCGTTGCCGAGCAGGTCGGGGAAGCGGATGGCGGCGAATCCGAGCAGCGTCATGGCGAGCGGAGGGAGGAAGCGCGCCGGCCCCGGCTTCACCCGATAGAGCTGCACCTCGATCCACCCCATCACCTTCACGAACAGCGCGGCGGCGGCGCCGAGCAACGGCGCGAGCAGCAGCCCGAGCAGTACCTCGCGCGGGCGCATCAGCTCGTACGCCGGGCTGACGTAGCTCGGTGAGGGCCCCAGCACGACGCGGGTGATGATGGTGGCCGTGACGCAGCTCACGACGACCGGGCCGAACAGCTCCAGCGCGAAGCTACCCAGCAGCACCTCGAGCCCGAAGAGCGCGCCGCCGATGGGCACGTTGTAGGCGGCGGCGAGCCCCGAAGCTGCGCCGCAGGCGACCAGGAGTCGCGCTTGACGCCGCGTGATGCGGAACCGGTCTGCCAACCAAGACCCCGCCGCGGCGCCGGTCTGCAGGAGCGCGCCCTCGCGCCCGAGCGATGCCCCCATCCCCACGGACACGATGGCGAGGGTACCGCGCAGGAGGGCGCGGCCGAGCTTCAGCCGGCCCTGGTGCACCCAGATGGCCTCGATGATGCCGGAGGTGCCGTGGCCGCCGAGCCGCTTCTTCACGACGAACATCGCCCCCGTGACGAGCAGGCCGCCGATCGCCGGCACGATCACCCGCCGTGTGGGCGAAGCCCGATGGAAGGCCTCGAGGAACGTCGCGCCGCCGCCCCAGGCGAGCTGCTTCACGACATCGAGCAGCTGGAGGAGCGCCACCGCGCCCAGCCCCGAGATGACGCCGGTCGTCACGACGAGCACCCAGAACCGCTGCGACACGCCCGGCAGCTGTCCCAGGAACTCACGGATGGAGCGGTAGAAGATCGGCTGTTCCGCAGCCGCGTTGGCCGTGTCCACCGGCGATCTGGTCTTGCTGCGCAGCACCGACGACGCCCGGTCGAGCGCCCGGGCAGAGCGCGCTCGTGCCCAGAAGGTAAGCCGCGAGGTGACCCGGTGCGCCTACCCTTTCACCGGGACGACTCGTACCTGCGCAGGGCCGGCGCGAGCGCGGCGGTGAACGCGACGGCCAGCACGCAGAGGAGGCCCCCCGATGCGACCGAGACGCGCGCCCCGAAGGCCCGCGCCACCGCGCCCGCCTCGACCTCGCCGAGCTGCGGGCCACCCACGACGAAGATCATGTTGATGGAGGTCATCCGGCCACGCAGCTCGTCGGGCGTGAGGAGCTGCCGTAGCGTCTGGCGGATCACCATGCTCACCGTGTCGGCGGCGCCGGAGGCGGCGAGCGCGAGGAGCGAGAGCGGGAACCAGCGCGAGACGCCGAACGCCGCCACCGCCATGCCGTAGGCGGCGACCGCGACGAGCACCGCTGTTCCCTGCCGCCGCGGGACGCCGCGCGACGAGAGGACGAGCCCGGCGAGCGCGGCACCGGCAGGCTGTGACGCGTAGAGCAAGCCCAGCCCGCGCGGCCCGACGGACAGGATCTGATCGGCGAAGATGGGCATGAGCAGCATCGAGCCGCCGAAGAACGTGGCGACGAAGTCGAGCAGCATCGTGGTGCGGATGATGGGCGCCCGCTGCATGAAGCGCAGGCCCTCGAGCGCAGCCGACAACCCGACCGCCGTGCCGGTCCGGGCCGGTGCGCGGTGGTGCATCGCGAGGAGCGCGCCGATCACCGCCAGGAAGGAGGCGGCGTCGAGGGCGTAGACGGGCACGACGCCCGTCCAGGCCAGCACCACCCCGCCCAGCGCCGGGCCGACGACGGTCGCGATCTGCCAGACGAGGGCCGAGAGCGCGAGGGCCGAGGGGAGGTCCTCGCGCGGCACGAGCAGCGGCAGCAGCGCCTGACGCGCCGGGGCGTCGAACGCGCTCGCGGCGCCAGTGAGCGCGGCCGCCGCGTAGAGCGCCCACGCGCCGGCGGCGCCGGAGGCGGAGAGGACCGCCAGCGCGACCGACACCAGCGCGAACGTCGACTGCGTGCCGATCATGAGCCGGCGCCGGTCGAAGACGTCGGCCACCACGCCGCCCCCGAGCGCGAATACGAGCAGGGGGAGAACGCGGAACAGCCCGAGGAGCCCGAGCGCCCAGGGCGAGCGGGTGAACAGGTAGAGCTGCCAGACCACCGCCACCTGCTGCATCTGGGAGCCGGTCAGCGAGACGAGCTGGCCGCCGAGGAGCAGCGCGAGATCGCGGTGACGCAGCGCGGGGAACCGGGAGACGAGACTCACGGTGCGGCCCCCTCTCCCTGCCCTCTCCCCCAGTGGGGGAGAGGGTCGAGTCCACAGCGTCGCGTCTCCCTCGCCCCGCGTAGCGGGGAGAGGGTCGGGGAGAGGGGTCGTCCCATCACGCGCCCGCGGCCTCGGGTTCGTTCTGAGGTCGGCGCGTCAGCCACACCATGACGGCGAGCACGCCGATGCCGGCCACCGTGAGCAGGGCGTCTGCCGCCAGCGCGCCGCGCGCGCCGACTTGGCGAAACTCGGAGGCCCACCCGTCGAGCGCGGTCACGTACGAGCCGGCCAGGTTCGCCACCGCGATGAAGAGCGTGTACTTCGTCGCGGCCGCCACGCTGTGCCCCACCATTTCCAAGACGAAGGCGGCCAGGGCCGCGAAGGAGATCCCGGTCGCGAAGTTGTAGAGGAGCGTCCCCCAGGTGTAGGTCACCGGCGTCATCGGGCCGGCCATCATCGCGAGGGCGCTGGCGGCGATGAAGACGCCGGAGATGGCGTAGGCGATGCGCCGGTTCATGCGGTCGGCGAGCCAGCCGCCCATGAACGACCCGAGGGCGCCGACGAGCCCGCCCCACAGACCGTTCACCATCGCCACCACGTCCTCGCTCGCGCCGTACTCGGGCGCCATGGCGCTGAAGATGTTGGTGAGCGCCCCGGCGCCGACCGGGACGGCGCAGATGACGATGCCGGTCCAGCCCTCGCGGCTCTTCACCATGCCCCACAGGTCGCGCCCGATCGCCGCCAGGCTCCGGCCGGCCTCGGCCAGGAGCGATCCGGCGCGCGCACCCTCCGCCGGGCGCGGCTCGTGGATGAAGAGCGCCGCGACCGCCGCCGCGGCGGTGAGCGCCGCCAGCGCGCCGCCCGCGAAGGCCACCGAGCTGTACTTCGCCACCCACAGCACGAGCGCGCCGAGCACGTTCGTGCCGCCCACGTTCCCCGCCATGCGCCATGCCGCCGCGGCGCCCTTGCGGTCGCGCGCGGTGGTGATGGCCATGAGGCCGTCCGCGGCGGCACAGGCGGTGGTCGCGGCCGCATTGGTGGCGAACGCGAGGGCGGTGAAGGCGCCGAGGTGTGCCTCCGGGGCGGGGAGCAGCGCCAGCGCGGCCAGCAGCGCCGCCGTGAGGAGGGTGGTGGCGGCGAACCACGCGCGCCGGCGCGCCCCGAGGTCGAGCAGCGGCGCCCACAGGAACTTGAACGCGTGCGGCGCGAGCGCGGTCGCGCTCATGGCGCCGACGGCCAGGAGCGAGACGCCGCGGGTGGCGAGCCAGAACGGGGCCGCGATGGTGACGTAGCCGATCGCCGCCGCGAACGGCAGGATGGTGACGGAGAAGATCCAGGGAGGACTCGGGCGCACCGCGGTCACGGCGGCGAATCTACCGCAGACCTCGGCGGCGACCTACCGCGCAGCGAGCCAGCGGGCCACGGCCGGCCCGATGCGCTCCCACAGCGCCACGTCCTGCCGCATCCGCTCCAGCGTCTGCGCGATCGCCTGTCGCGCCGCGGGCACGGGGTG
>DATLJU010000006.1:0-4355 GCA_035538735.1 Anaeromyxobacteraceae bacterium
GGCGGTGCTGATCCTCGCCCGGGCCGGGGCCCCACGCCCGCGGCCGTCCCCGGAGGCGGCGTGAGCCCCGGCGAGCACGCGCGGCGCCGCGCCGCCGCGGGGGTGGCGTACGCGGGCGCCGCGTACCTGGCGTGGGGTACCTTCCCGCTCTACTTCCGGTCGCTCCACGGCGTCCCCGCGCCGGAGATCCTCTCGCACCGGATCCTCTGGTCCGTGGTGTTCGTGGTGTCGCTCGTCACCGCGCTGCGCCGCTGGCGGGTGGTCCTGCCGCCGCTGCGCTCCGCCGCGACGGTGCGCCGGCTCGCGGTCTCCGCCGTGTTCATCTCGCTCAACTGGCTCGTCTACATCTGGGCCGTGAACGCCGGCCGGGTCCTGGAGGCGAGCCTCGGCTACTTCGTGAACCCGCTCGTCACCGTGGCGCTGGGGGTGGTCTTCCTGCGCGAGCCCATCACCCGCCGGCAGCTCGCGGCGGTCGTGCTCGCCGCCGCGGGGGTCGCGGTGCTGGTGATCCGCGCGCACGTCTTCCCCTGGGTGGCGCTCGCGCTGGCGTTCACCTTCGGCATCTACGGCCTGGTCCGCAAGCGCGTGGCCGTGGACGCGATGGCCGGCCTGCTCGTGGAGGTGCTCATCCTGTCGCCGCTCGCGCTCGCCTACGTCGCGTGGCTCCACCGCGCCGGGGCGGGCCACTTCGGCGCGGCTCCGCGCCACACCGCGCTCCTCGCGCTGAGCGGCGCCGTCACCGCCGTGCCGCTCATCTGGTTCGCGCTCGGCGTGCAGCGGCTGAGGCTCTCCACGGTCGGGCTCCTCCAGTACATCAACCCGACCGTGCAGCTCGCGCTCGCGGTGCTGCTCTTCGGCGAGCCGTTCACCGCTGGACACGCGCTCGCCTTCGGCTGCATCTGGGTGTCCCTCGCGATCTACACGTGGGAGGCGCTCGGCCCGGTCCGAGCCGCGCCCGCCGCGACGGCCGCTCAGCCGGCCCGCGCGCCCAGGTAGGAGGCCTGGACCTTCGGGTCCGCCGCCAGCGCCGCCGCGCCGTCGTGAAGGACGATGCGGCCGACCTCGATGACGTAGCCGCGGTGCGCGAGCTTCAGCGCGGCCCGAGCGTTCTGCTCGACGAGGAGCACGGTCACGCCCGCCTTCTCGTTGATCTCGCGGATGGTCCGGAAGATCGCCTTGACGAGGAGCGGCGCGAGCCCGAGCGACGGCTCGTCGAGCAGCAGCAGCCGCGGCCGCGCCATCAGCGCCCGGGCGATGGCGAGCATCTGCTGCTCGCCGCCCGAGAGCGTGCCCGCGAGCTGCCGGCGCCGCTTGGCGAGCACCGGGAAGAGCTCGTCCACCCAGGCCAGCGTCTCCGCCACGCCCGCGGCGTCGCGGCGTGTGAACGCGCCGAGGAGGAGGTTCTCCTGGACGGTGAGCGTGCCGAAGATGCGCCGCCCCTCGGGCGCGTGCGCGATGCCGCGGCGGACCAGCTTGTGCGCGGGGACGGTGTGCGCCGGCTGGCCGTCGTAGCGGATCTCGCCGCCGGAGGGGCGCAGCAGGCCGCTCACCGCCCGCAGCGTGGTGGACTTGCCCGCGCCGTTCGCGCCGAGCAGCGTGACGATCTCGCCCTGGTTCACGGCGAGGTCCACGCCGTGGAGGGCCTCCACGTTGCCGTACCGCACGCGCAGGCCGCGGAGCTCGAGGAGCGGCGTGGTCACTCCGCCTCCTCCTCGTCGGTCCCGAGGTACGCCTCGATGACCCGCGGATCCCGCTGGATCGCCGCCGGCGGGCCCTCCGCGATCTTCTCTCCGTGCTCCAGCACCACCAGGTGCTCGCAGGCGCGCATGACGAGGCTCATGTCGTGCTCGATGAGGAGGATCGTGATCCCGCGCTTCCGGATCCCGGACACCAGCTCGACGAGCTGATCGGTCTCCTGCTCGTTCATGCCGCCGGCCGGCTCGTCGAGGATGAGGAGCTTCGGGTCCGCGGCCAGGGCCCGCGCGATCTCCAGCCGGCGCTGGTTCCCGTAGGAGAGGTTCTTCGCCAGCTCCTCGGCGCGCTGGGCGAGGCCGACGAAGGCCAGCTCGGCCAGGGCCCGCCCCACCGCCCCGCGCTCCTCGCGCCGCTGAGCTGGCGTCCGGAGCATCGCCCCGAGGAACCCGGCGCGGGTCCGGCAGTGCCGCCCGGCGAGCACGTTCTCGAGCGCCGAGAGCTGCTGGAAGAGGCGGATGTTCTGGAAGGTGCGGGCCACCCCGAGCGCCACGATGCGGTGCGTGCTGAGCCTCGTCACCGCCCGTCCCTGGAACCGCACGCTGCCGCGATCGGCCCGGTGGTTGCCGGTGATGAGGTTGAAGGTGGTGGTCTTGCCGGCGCCGTTCGGGCCGATGAGCCCCACCACGGAGCCCTCCGCCACGTCGAACGACACGTCGCTCACTGCGGTGAGGCCGCCGAAGCTCTTCGTGACGTTGCGGACCTCGAGCAGCGCGGTCACGGCGCGATCCCCGAGCCCGGCGCGCCGGGCGCGGCCGGCTCCCCGGCGCCCTCGCTCCCGAACGCGGCCTTCAGGTCCGACGCCTTGTACCGAGGCGTGCGGAAGGGGAGGAGCCCCTGCGGCCGGACCACCATCATCACCATCATGACGAGGCCGAACACCAGCATGCGCGCGTTCGCGAACCCGCGGAACAGCTCGGGCAGGCCGACCACCAGCGCGGCGCCGACGGCGACGCCGGGGATCGACCCCGCGCCCCCGAGGATCACCATCAGGAAGAGGACGACGGACTCCCAGAAGCCGAACGACTCGGGGGAGATGATCGTCATCTTGGCGGCGTAGAGCGTGCCCGTCATGCCGGCCCAGGCCGCGCCGAGTCCGAAGGCGAGGAGCCGGTAGCGCGCGGTCGGGATCCCGCTCCCCTCGGCCGCCACCGTGTCCTCGCGCAGGTAGGTGAGCGCGCGTCCGAAGCGCGACTGCTCGAGCCGGTGGAAGAGGAAGGCCGTCGCCGCCACGCACGCCCAGATCAGCCAGAAGAACTCGTCGGGCCGGCGGATCCGGTGGCCGAGGACCGACGGGCGCGAGATGCCGAAGATCCCGTTCGCGCCGCCGGTGAGGCCGAAGACGTCGTTGACGAGCGCGATCCGGACGATCTCGCCGAGGCCGATGGTGACGATGAGCAGGTAGTCGCCGCGCAGGTGGACGACCGGCCGCGCCACGGCGATCGCGAAGACGGCGGCGACGAGCCCGCTCGCCGGGAGGAGCCAGAGGATGGGGATCTGGAGCCTCGTGTTGAGGATGGCGGCGGTGTACGCCCCCACCGCGTAGAACGCCGCGTGCCCCATGTTGAAGAGCCCCGCGTCGCCCAGGATGAGGTTCAGGCTCAGGGCGAGGAGCACGTAGAGCCCGACGTTGTTCAGCACGTCGAGCCAGTAGGGGCCGAGGAGGAACGGGCAGGCCGCGAGCGCCGCCGCCGTCACCGAGTAGCCGATCACCAGGCGGCGATGCATCAGACCTTCTCCGCCACGCGCTCGCCCAGCAGCCCCGAGGGCCGGACGATGAGGATGAGGATGAGGACTGCGAAGGCCAGCGCGTCCTTCCAGGCGACCGAGAGGTACGCGGCGCCGAGCGCCTCGATGACGCCCAGGAGCAGGCCGCCCACCATCGCGCCGGGGATGTTCCCGATGCCGCCCAGGATGGCCGCGGTGAACGCCTTCATGCCGTAGGTCCAGCCCATGGTGAAGCCGATCTGGCCGTAGTACAGCCCGACCAGGAGCCCGGCCGCGCCGCCGAGCGCCGGGCCGATCACGAAGACCAGCACCACGACCTTGTTCACGTCGATCCCCATGAGCCGTGCCGCGCCCTGGTCGATCGCGGCCGCCCGGATCGCCGTGCCGATCCGGGTCTTCTGCACGAAGAGGTAGAGGACGGTCATCATCACCACCGACACCGCCACCACCGCGATGCGCACGACCGGGATCGAGAGGTCGCCGAGGCGCACGGCGTTCTGGGGCAGCACGTCGGGGTAGACCTGGTAGCGGGCGCCGTACAGCAGCATCAGCGCGTTCTGCAGGAAGATCGACGCCCCCAGCGCCGACACGACGGCCGAGAGCCGCGGCGAGTCGCGCAGCGGCCGGTACGCGGCGCGTTCCACCACCACCCCGATCACCGCCACGAGCCCCATCACCATCACCGCGAGGAGGAGCAGGCGGAGCCCGAGCCCCAGGTGATCGTGGGCCAGGATCGAGGTGAGCAGCGTCAGCCCGAGGTAGGCACCGTAGGTGAACAGGTCGCCGTGGGCGAAGTTGATGAGCTTCAGCACCCCGTAGACCATGGTGTAGCCGAGCGCGATGAGGGCGTAGATGCTCCCCACCGCGAGGCCGTT
>DATLJU010000007.1:0-5041 GCA_035538735.1 Anaeromyxobacteraceae bacterium
GCCGCCACGAGTTGTGCGTGCGGAGGTCCACCTGCTGCAGGTCTTGGTCGAGCACCCCCGCCGGGAAGATCTCGACCCCGCGCTGCCCCGGCAGGAGGAGGTCGGCGGCGCTCGCCGCCTGCGAGAGGAGCGCGGGGCTCGCCACCCCCGCCGCCCCGCGCGCGCCGGCGGCGGCGCGCAGCGCCTCGTAGCCCTCGAGCAGTCGGCGCTGCTCCGGCGGCACCGCGGCCGCGGGCAGCTGCTCGCGCTCGACGAGGTGGGCGTAGAAGCCGGGCGGCCGCCGCACCGTCTGGCAGGCGTTGTGGAGCTGGAAGTCGAGCCGCGGCAGGGCGCGGTCGAGGTGGTGGCAGAGGAGCTCGACGCTCGGCGTGTGGCGCAGGTCGACGCCGTAGATGGAAAGGCGGTCGCGCCAGGACTCGAAGTCGGGCTCGCGCGCGTAGCGCGCCGCCGCGTCGCGTGGGAACCGCGTGCAGGCCACCACGCGGCAGCCCGCGCGCAGGAGGAGGATGGCCGCCTGGTACCCGATCTTGACCCGCGCGCCGGTGACGAGCGCCACCCGCCCACGGAGGTCCGCCGTCGCGGTGCGGCGAGCGAAGTTCTCGTCGCCGCACGCGGGGCAGAGCTGATCGTAGAACGCGTGGAGCGTCCGATAGGGCTCCTTGCAGACGTAGCACTTGCGCGGCGCGTTCAGCTCGGGCTCGGCGGGGGGAACGCCGGCGCACCCGACCTCGGTCACTCCGTCCGAGGCGGGCGGGAGAGGCGTGGGGAACACCGTCGCGCGCCGCAGCTCCTGGATCCCCGTCGCGCGGCGGAGCGCGGTGTCCCGCGACCTCTTCTGGACCTTCTCCCGCCGGAGGAGCGCCTTCTGCAGCTTCTTTCGCGCCTTGAGGTCCGGGCGCGCCACCTCGCCGGCGAGCCGCTGCATCGCGATCCGCTCGTCGGCGGGGAGGTCGGCGAGGAGCGTGCGGTCGGCGGCGATGCGGGAGAGGAGCTCGAGCGCTCGCTCGACCTCTTCCGGCGCGAGCCGGGCGCGGCGATCGTTCGCGGGGGCGGCCATGCGGGCGCGGAACATGGCACGAAAGGGCGGGCCAGGGCAAAGCGCCTGGAACGCCTCACCCGCGTCGGTGCCGATTACACGGGCATGTCGCCGAGCCCGCCGGCGTTCACCACCTCGGCATAGCCCGCCTGCTTCAGCAGGCGAGCCGCCGTCGCGCTGCGTACACCGGACGCACAGTAGAGGACGACCTTCCGGCCTCGCGGAATCTCCCCCATCCGCACGGCCAGCTCGTGCAGCGGAATGTGCAGCGCGCCTGGATACGCGCCGTCCCGGAACTCGTCCTCGGAGCTCACGTCGACCACCTGCGCCCCTGCCGCCAGCCACGCCTTCACGTTCGCGATCACGCGGTCTCCTCCGTGCCTTCCAGCTCGAACCCGCCCGCGGCGAGGACGCTCAGGTGCCCGCCGGTCACGTTCACCACGCGGTCGAAGCCCCGCTCCTTCAGGATCCGCAGCGCGAGGTGCGCGCGGAACCCCGACCGGCACACGAGGTAGATGGGCCGGTCGCGCGGGAGCGTCTCCCACGCGAAGCGCAGATCGTCGAGCGCGAGATGCATCGCCCCGCGCACGTGCGAGCGCTCGAACTCCCCTTCGCTGCGCACGTCGAGGAGGAGCGCCTCCGGACGCTCGCGCAGAGTCTCGCGGAGCTCGTCGGCGGTGACGAGCGCGCTGTAGCCGGAGAGGTCGTTCAACCCGACGAAGGCGGACACGTTGACGGGGTCGTTGGCCGAGGAGTACGGCGGCGCGTAGGCGAGATCGAGCTCCGCCAGGTCGTGCAAGGTCATCCGCCCCTGCAGCGCGGTCGCGAGCACGTCGATCCGCTTCTCGACGCCGCCGTGGCCGAACGCCTGCGCTCCGAGCAGCTGCGCCGTCTTCCGATCGTAGACGAGCTTCAAGGAGAGCTCGCGCGCGCCGGGGTAATAGGCCGCGTGGTGATCCTTGTGCACCACCGCCACGCCCACCGCGAAGCCCGCCTCGCGCGCGGCGCGCTCGGAGAGGCCCGTCTGGGCGGCGGTGGCCTCGAACACCTTGACGACGCTCGTCCCGAGCGCGCCCCGGTAGCGCAGGTCCTGCCCCAGCGCGTTCGAGGCGGCGATGCGGCCCTGCCGATTGGCCGGCCCGGCCAGCGGAACGCGCACGCTCCGCCCGGAGACCTTGTGCACCACCTCGACCATGTCCCCCGCGGCGAAGACGTCGGGGTCGGAGGTGCGCAGCCGATCGTCGACCAGGAGCCCGCCCGACGGGCCCAGCTCGAGCCCGGCGGCACGGGCGAGGGCGAGCTCGGGTCGGACCCCCACCGAGAAGAGCACCACCTCGGCGGGGATCCTCTGCCCCGTGCTGAGCTCGACCTCCTTCGTCGCCGCGTCCACCGCCCGCACGCCGGCTCCGGTCACCACCCGCACGCCGTTCGCCTCGAGCTCGCGCGCGATGGTCGCGCCGAACTCGTGATCCATGGAGGCCATCACGCTCGGCAGGAGCTCCACCACCGTCGTGTCGAGCCCGCGCTTGCGGAACGCCTCGGCCATCTCGAGCCCGACGAACCCGCCGCCCACCACCACCGCGTTCCGGGGGTGCTCGGCGGCGAGGTGAGCCTGGAGCCGATCCATGTCAGGCACGGTCCACATCCGGAACACGTGCGGCGCCTCCGCGCCCGCCACGCCGGGCACGAGCGGCTCGCCCCCTTGCGCCAGGATGAGCCGGTCGTAGGGGATCCATCGCTCACCCTCGGGCGACCGCGCGCGTACCCGCTTGCCGGCGCGATCGATCTCGAGCGCCTCGGTGCGCACCAGCACCTTCACCCGGTAGCGGCTGTCGAAGCCCTCGGGCGTCTGCAGCAGGAGCTTCGAGCGCTTCTCGATGTCCCCCGAGATGAAGTAGGGCAGGCCGCAGTTGGCATAGGAGACGTACGGGCCGCGCTCGAGCACGGTGATGTCGGCGTTCTCGCTGAGGCGGCGGGCGCGGGCGGCGGCGGTGGCCCCGGCGGCCACTCCGCCCACGATGAGGATCTTGGTTCGCATACGAAGTAGGAGCGACGAATGCGCCAAAGGATTCACAGGGTTGTTCAAAATGCCCGGGACCGAGCCAGGCCAGCGAGACGCAACACCCACGCCGCGCATGATCGAAGCGCGGCGCGGGTGCCCGGCGAGGCGCGACGACCGAGCATAGCCGTAGGCTATGTGAGGGAGGAGCAACGAAGCGATGCGCCGCGGATCGCTGGCCGCGGCGACGGGACGGGCGTTTTGGACAACCCTCTCAGAGCGCGGCACCTTGACCCCTGGCGCCGCCCGCGCGTATTTGCAGCCGTGGCCGTTCCCGTCCTCCTCGTCAGTCACCCCGACTGCGCCCGGCACGACACCGGGCCAGAACACCTCGAGACGGCCCTGCGGCTGTCGGCGCTGCGAGCGGCCCTGAACGCCGATGCCACGCTGCTCGGCGCCGTGCAGGAGGTGGTGGGAGCGCCAGCGGCGGAAGCGGACCTCCTGCGCGTTCACTCCCGCCAGCACGTCCAGAGGGTACGTCGAGCTGCCAGGGCGGCGCGCCGGCAGGGCCTGGTCTGGCTCGAGGCCGACACCCCCGTCTCCCAGGGCTCGTGGGACGCCGCACTCGCCGCCGCCGGCTGCGCGGCGCAGGCAGCCGAGCTGGTCGTCTCCGGCGCCGCCACCCGCGCCTTCGCCCTCGTCCGCCCACCCGGCCACCACGCCTTTCGCGACCGGGCGATGGGCTTCTGCCTCTTCAACAACGCGGCCGTGGCGGTGCGACGTCTCCAGGCGGAGGGGCGCGTCGGCCGCGTGCTGGTCGTCGACTGCGACGCGCACCACGGCAACGGTACGCAAGAGCTCTTCTACGGGGACCCGAGCGTGTACGCGCTCTCCCTCCACTTCAGCCCGGGCTACCCGGACAGCGGCGCGCCCGACGAGCGCGGCGCGGGCGTGGGCCTCGGGACGACCCGCAACGTGCCCCTGCCGCACGGCACCGGCGGCACCGACTACCTGGCGCGGTTCGCCGAGGCGCTCGCGGCGGTTCGAGACGAGTTCGAGCCGGAGCTGGTCGTGCTCGCGCTCGGGCTCGACGTGCTCGCCGGCGATCCCGAGGGCCACCTGCTCCTCGAGCCCATCGACCTGCACCGCCTCGTCTCCGACCTGCTGCGCGCGATGCCCTCCTCCGCGCGCGGACGGCTCGTGACGCTGCTCGAGGGAGGTTATGCCGTCGAGCGCATCGGCCCCGGCTTCGCCCAGGTGCTGCGCGCGATGGCGGAGCTGCCGCCCGCGGACGGCGCGGGCCCGACCTGACAGGTCGCACGGCAGCGCGTCTCCTTCCCCACGGCCGGCTCGAAGGGTTGCGCAACGCGACCGTCGAGGTGCTCGACGGCGCGCCGAGAAACGCAGCGATCGCGAGGAACGGTGACTTCCGTCCGGAAGGACGCGGACTTGAGCACCGGTCACTGCCCTCGGACCCGAATGGAGCGACGAGGTTTTCGACGCATCCCTGCCGCGTCCGTCAGCGCCGGAATTCTCGACGCCGCCAATTCAGATGGATCGACGCGGGCTTGGGGGCCGCGAACGAAAGCCCAGCGGCGCGCCGGGAGATGGCGCGCTCCTTGGAATGGAGAGGAGGTGTCCCGGCCACGCAGCGGTGGCCAAACGAAGGAGAACGTCATGATCCTCGCCCTCCCGCTCGCGATCCTCGGCGCTGCATTCCTGACCTACGTCCGGCTCGCCACCCGCTAGAGGCTCACCATGGCCAGCTTCCCTGGCGGAACCGCGGTCAAGCGCGGCTACTACATCGACGGTCGCCAGTTCGAGTTTGCCACCGTGGAGCGCGACGGTAACGCGCTCCCCGGTGGCCCGGACCGGCGCTGGCTCCGCCTGCCGGTGATCGCGGTCGTCGCGGCCGCGCCAGCGCTCGGCGGCCTCTTCGTCATCTCGCTCCCGTTCCTCTCCTTCGGCCTCGCCGCATACGCGATCGCGAAGAAGGTGGCGACGGC
>DATLJU010000008.1:0-2050 GCA_035538735.1 Anaeromyxobacteraceae bacterium
GACTACTACGAGCCGTGAGTTAGAGACGGGGCAGCACAGCGGAGGTTGCCATGGCGTACGTGGTTGCCGAGCCCTGCATCAAGTGCAAGTACACCGACTGCGTCGAGGTGTGCCCCGTCGACTGCTTCTACGAGGGACCGAACTTCCTCGTCATCCACCCGGACGAATGCATCGACTGCGGCGCCTGCGAGCCGGCGTGCCCGACGAAGGCGATCTTCCCGGAGGAGAGCCTCCCCGAGAAGTGGAAGGAGTACACGCCGCTCAACGCCGATCTCGCGAAGCGCTGGCCGAACATCAGCGAGAAGAAGGACCCGCCCGCCGACGCCGACCAGTGGAAGGACGTCGAGGAGAAGCGGCAGTATCTCGAGGGCGTCTGAGGGAACCGCATAGGCTGCCGTCCGCCCGCCGCGCCGCGCACGGCGCTATTGCACCTCGCGCTGCCCTTTGCTAGAAACCCGTCCGCTTCGAATCGCCCAGGTGGTGGAACTGGTAGACACACCATCTTGAGGGGGTGGCGCCGTAAGGCGTGCGAGTTCGAATCTCGCCCTGGGCACTGGAGTCGCGAAGGGGATCCGGGAGACCGGGTCCCCTTCGTCGTTTGGAACCCCGAGCCCGCGAACGAGCCCGCGCCCGAACCCGAGAAGCCGGGGTCAGGCGCGCGCAGGGGGCCGACACGGCGAAGACGACGAAGCCCGCCCGTGCCGAGCACGAGCGGGCTCCGAGCCTAGGGCGGTCGCGCCGCGCTAGCGGGCGGGCGCGGGGGCCGGCGCGGGCGCGGACTGGTTCGGAGCGGGCGGCGTCGACGCGGGCGCGTTCGACGGCGGCGCGATCGGCCCCCCCGGGGCCGGGGCGGCGGGGAGCTGCGTCCGCTGCGTCGCCGCAGCGCGGCGCACGACCGAGGTCGACCGGGACGCGTTGTACGCGAGCGTGACGGAGGTGATCATGAAGATCGCCGCGGAGACGCTCGTCACCTTCCCGAGCAGGGTCTGCGCGCCGCGCCCGCCGAAGACGGTCTGCGCGCCGGCGCCGCCGAACGCCGCGCCCATCCCGCCGCCGGACTTACCGGCCTGGAGCAGGATCACGAGGATGAGGAAGACGCAGACGAAGACGTGGACGATGGTGACGAGCGTGATCAACGGAGGGCACCTTTCACGATGGCGACGAAGTCCTGGGCCTTGAGGCTCGCGCCGCCGACCAGCGCGCCGTCGACGTCCGGCTGCGCCATCAGCTCGGCCGCGTTCTCGGGCTTGACTGAGCCCCCGTACTGTATCCGGATCGCGTCCGCGACGGGAGCCCCGATCTGGCGGAGCAGGTTCCGGATGGCGAGGTGGACCTCCTGCGCCTGCGCGCTCGTCGCCGTCCGGCCGGTGCCGATCGCCCACACCGGCTCGTAGGCGATGGTGATCCGGCCGAGATCCTCGACGGATACGCCGGCGAGCCCCTGTCGCACCTGCCGCTCCACCACCTCGAGCGTCCGGCCCGCCTCTCGCTCCTGGAGCGTCTCCCCCACGCAGACGATCGGGCGGACGCCCGCCGCGAGCAGCGCCACCACCTTCCGGCGGACCGTGTCGTCCGTCTCGCCGAAGAGCTGCCGCCGCTCGCTGTGGCCGACGATCCCGTGCTGGCAGCCGACCTCGGCGAGCATGGGCGCGGAGACCTCGCCGGTGAAGGCGCCCTGCTTCTCCCAGTAGACGTCCTGGGCGGCGACCTCGATGCCCGTCCCCTTCGCCGCCTGCGCGGCGGCGTGGAGGGCCGTGAACGGCGGCGCGACCGCGACCTGCACCTTCGAAGCGGCGTCGCCGAGCGCAGCGCGGAGCTCCTGCACGAGCGCCACCGCCTCGGCGACGGTCTTGTGCATCTTCCAGTTGCCGCAGACGAACTTCTGGCGCGCCACGGCTCAGCCCTCCAGCACCTTCACGCCCGGCAGCTCGCGCCCCTCGATGAACTCGAGGCTCGCGCCGCCGCCGGTCGAGACGTGCTTCATCTTCGAGACGAGCCCGGCCTGCTCGACGGCCGCGGCGCTGTCGCCGCCGCCGACCACCGTGATCGC
>DATLJU010000009.1:0-23989 GCA_035538735.1 Anaeromyxobacteraceae bacterium
GGACAGGCGATGATGAGCACCGCCACCGCGTTCACGAGCGCGTGCGCCAGCCGCGGCTGGGGTCCGGCGAGCGCCCACACGACGAACGTGAGGGCGGCGGTGGACACCACCGCCGGCACGAACCACCCGGCGACGGCGTCGGCGAGCCGCTGGATGGGGGCGCGGCTGCGCTGGGCGTCGGCCACCATCCGCACGATCTGCGCCAGCAGGGTGTCCTTTCCGACCCGCTCGGCGCGGAACACGAAGCTGCCGTTCCCGTTCACGGTGGCGCCGGTGACGCGGTCGCCTTCGCGCTTCTCGACCGGCATGCTCTCGCCGGTCACCATCGACTCGTCCACGGACGAGGCGCCCGAGATCACCACGCCGTCGACGGGCACCTTCTCGCCCGGGCGGACGCGGATGAGGTCGCCCGGCTCCACCTCCTCGATGGAGACGTCCAGCTCGAGGCCATCCTCGCCGACCCGGCGCGCCGTCTTGGGCGCCAGGCCGAGGAGCGCCTTGATGGCGCCCGAGACGCGGCCGCGGGCGCGGAGCTCCAGCACCTGCCCGAGCAGCACCAGCTCCACGATCACCGCCGCCGACTCGAAGTAGACGGGGACCGCGCCGTGGGCGCCCCGGAACGCCGCCGGGAACGCTTCGGCGGGCAGCACGGTGGCGAGCACGCTGAAGGCGAAGGCGGCCCCCGTCCCGAGCCCGATGAGGGTGAACATGTTGAGGTGGCGCGTGCGGAGCGACAGCCAGGCGCGCTCGAAGAAGGGCCAGCCGCCCCAGAGCACCACCGGCGCGGCGAGGGCGAGCTGGATCCAGGCGTTCGCGCGCGATCCGAGCACGTGGTCGGCCGACCACCCCGCCGGGAGCCAGTGGCTCATGGCGAGCGCGAGCACGACCGCGGCGGGGGCGAGCCCGAGCCAGAACCGTCGGCTCATGTTCTCGAGCTCCGGGTTGCGCTCGTCGATCGACGGCATGCCGCCCACCACCAGCGGCTCGAGCGCCATGCCGCAGATAGGACACGGCACGGGCTCCTTCTCCCGCACCTCCGGATCCATCGGGCACACCCAGACCACCTCGCCCCCCGGCGGCGCCGCCGGCGGAGGGGCCGCCTTCGGCGTCCCGCCTGGCCCGTGCCGGAGGTACGGCTCCGGATCGGAGGCGAACTTCGATCGGCACTTCGGGTTGCAGAAGAAGAAGGCCCGGCCGCCGTGCTCGAACGATCCGCCCTTGGGCGACCTGGGATTCACCTCCATGCCGCAGACTGGATCGACGGCGAACCAGCGCTCGGGCTCCGCCTCGAAGGCCTGACGGCAGCGCTCGCTGCAGAAGTGATAGCGATAGCGGCCGCGCTCGACGGTGCCGCCCGCCGGGTGGTCGGGGTCCACCAGCATCCCGCACACCGGGTCGCGGGGAGGGGGCTGCGCCGCCGCCGGGGCCGGCACGCTCTGGGCAGGGTTCTCGCTCATGGGAGAAGGTGAGGTTGTAGCGGCCGGCAGGCCGGCCGCGCCAGTCTCATGCCTCAGCCCAGTCGATGTGACCCGTAAACGAGCCCGAGCCCGAGTCCGAGCCCGGACGAAAGCGCACGGGCTCGGGGCCGGGTCCGGGTGGGCGGCGCTCTCGGGTTCTCAAGTCGTCGTCGCCGCCTCGGAGGGCCCGAGAAACCGGGCCACCGTCCGCACCACGTCGTCGAGATCGAATGGCTTCTCCAGCCACGCGTCCGCGCCGATCTCCTGGGCGCGGGCGCGAGCGTCCTCGGCCGCGGTGACGACCACGATCGGCGCCGCGCGGGCGAAGCGGGCGCGGTATTCGCGGGCGAACTCCCAGCCGTTCATGACCGGCATGCGCATGTCGAGCAGGATGACCCCGGGCATGCGCTCCTCGATGCGCGCCAGCGCCTGGAGCCCATCCTCGGCGGCCGCCACATCGTACCCCGCGTCGCGCAAGATCATGGCGACGAGCGAGAGAAGATCGGGGTCGTCCTCCACGATCAGCACGTCCCCATGCCTAGCCGCGCTCAAGCCTCCTCCGGCGCGAGCGGCAGGCTGAAGGAGAAGGTGGAGCCCTCGCCGGGCGCGCTCTCGAACCAGATCCTGCCGCCGTGGCGCGCTACGATCTCGCGGCTGACGTCGAGCCCGATCCCCAGCCCGCCGTAGTCCTGGTCGGTGCCGGCGTGCGCCCGGTAGAAGCGCTCGAAGACGCGCGCCTGGCGCTCGTGCGGGATGCCGAGGCCGTGATCCCGGACCGACACCACCGCCTCGGTGTCCCGGCGCGTGATCTCCGCCTCGACGTCCCCGCCTCGAGGCGAGAACCGGACGGCGTTCTCGAGGAGGCTCGCCACCACCTGTCCGATGCGCTCGCGGTCGGCCAGCACCGCGGTGGGCGGCGCGGGAGCGATGAAGATCCTGCGACCGTCGGCGTCGGGCCGGACCACGCCCGCCACCTCCGCCACGAGGCCCGGCAGGTCGAACCGCTCGCGCGACAGCTCGGCGCCACCGACCCGGAAGCGCGAGACGTCGAGCAGCTGCTGCACCATGCGCGTCATCCGATCGATCTGGCGCGCGATGACCTCGAGCGCGGTGGCGTCCCCCTGGCCGCGCTTGTGCATGAGCTGCGCGTACGCCTTCACCACCGCGAGCGGCGTCTTGAACTCGTGGGCCGCGGTGGCGAGAAAGTCCTCCCGCATCTCCTCGAACAGCCGCACCTCGCTGATGTCCCGCACGACGGCCACGGCCAGCCGCGTCGGCAGGGTGGGGTGCGGCCGCACCGGCGAGGAGGAGATGCTGATGAAGAGCTCCCGCGCGTCGAACCGGCGGATGAGAGCTTCGTACCCCGTCACGCGCTGCCCCGCGACCACGCGGCGGACGGCGGCGCGCCCCAGGTCGAGCCGTCGGCCGTCGGCGTGGCGGAGGTGGATGCGCTGCACCAGCTCGCGGATGGGCAGGAGGAGCTCCTCGCGGTCGCGAGCACCGAGCAGCTCCACCGCGGCGCGGTTCACGTCGACGACGCGGCTGTCCCGATCGACCACCAGGACCGCGTCCGGCATGCTGTCGAGGACGGTCCGCAGCGCCTCGTCGCGGACGCGCTGCTCGACGTGCTGGCTCCGGACCAGGAGGTAGAGCAGCGCGGCGGTGCCGACCACGTAGATGGCGGCCTTGATGGCGTGCGCTGTCCCCCGCGATGAAGGGCTCAGCGCGAGCAGCTCGACCAGGCGGTCCGTGACGAGGATCCACACCATGGCGACGGCCACGTACCCGAGCACGATGCGCAGGGGCGTCATCGCGATACGCCGGCGGCCGCTCACCGCACCTCTCTACGCGCAACGCCGGCTCCACGTCAGGGCCTCGCACGGGGCGTGCCGGGGAGACCCTCCGCGTTCGGCGCGCGCCGTGCGCGGGATCGCGCAGGATGGCGCTCCGCCGGTATCGCCCGTCCGCGTGCTATAAGCCGCGCGGAATGGAGGAGGTCCTCGTCGTCGCCACGGAAGCGAGCGCCGACCTGCACGCGGCGCGGGTGGTGGAGGAGCTACGTCTGCTCCGCCCCGGGGTGAAGGCGTTCGGGATGGGCGGTCCGCGGCTGCGGGCGGCCGGTCTCGAGGCGCTGCGCGACGCGGAGGAGATGTCGGTCATGGGCGTCGCCGAGGTCCTGCCCAAGATCCCGACCATCCTCGGCATCCTCCGCGAGCTGGCGGAGGCGGCCGCCGCGCGAAGGCCGCGAGTCGCCCTCCTCGTCGACTCGCCGGACTTCAACCTGCCGCTCGCGAAGCGGCTCAAGCGCGCTGGCGTCCCGGTGGTCTACTACGTCTCACCCTCGGTGTGGGCGTGGCGGCGACGGAGGGTGAAGATCATCGCGCGCGTCGTCGATCGGATGCTCTGCATCCTGCCGTTCGAGGAGCGCTTCTACGAGGGGACCGGCGTGCATGCCCGATTCGTCGGGCATCCCCTGCTCGAGCGGCCGCCGCCCGGGCCGCCCGCCGCCTACCGCGCCGCGCTCGGGCTGGCGCCCGGGCGAACCACGATCGCGCTCGTGCCGGGCAGCCGGCGATCCGAGCTCAGGCGCATCCTCCCAGGCATGCTCGAGGCGGCCGAGCTCATCCGCGCGCGCCGCCCCGACGCGCAATTCGTGGTTCCGGTGGCGCCGACGCTGCCCGCCGAGGCGCTTCAGCCGTACCTGGCGCGCCACGCCGCGCTCGACGTGAAGCTCGCGCCCGGACGCGTCGACGAGGCGGTGGGAGCGGCCGACGCCGCCCTGGTGAAGAGCGGCACGTCGGTCCTCGAGACGGCGCTCATGCTGCGGCCGATGGTGGTCGTGTACCGCCTCTCGTGGCTCACCTACCTCGTCGGCCGCCTCTTCGTCCGCCTCGCCCACTTCGCGCTGGTGAACCTCCTCGCGGGCCGCACGCTCGTCCCCGAGCTCCTGCAGCGGCAGGCCACGCCGGAGCGGATGGCGACGGAGCTGCTGCCGCTCCTCGACGACGGCGCGGCGCGCGCCGATCAGCTCCGAGGGCTGGCGGAGGTGCGCTCGTCACTCGGCGAGCCAGGCGCCCCTCGGCGCGTGGCCGAGGAGCTGCTCGCGCACCTGGAGGCCACATGAACGCCGGAACCCGGCCCGCTCGGCGCGCGCTGGTGTGCTTGCCGACGTACGACGAGCGCGAGAACCTCGAGCCGATCACGCGCGCCATCCTCCAGGCCACCCCGGAGGTGGAGGTGCTCGTCATCGACGACAACTCGCCCGACGGGACGGGCGAGCTGGCCGATCGCCTGGCCGCCGGCGAGCCGCGCCTGCACGTCCTCCACCGACCGGGGAAGGCGGGGCTGGGCAAGGCTTACCTGGCTGGCTTCGCCTGGGCGCTCGAGCACGGGTACGAGCTCGTCCTCGAGATGGACGCCGATTTCTCCCACAACCCGAGCTACCTGCCGCGGATGCTCGAGCTCGCCGGCGAGGCCGACCTCGTCCTCGGGTCTCGCAACGTGGCCGGCGGCGGGACGTTGAACTGGGGGATCGGCCGCAAGCTCCTGTCGCGCGGGGGATCGTTCTACGCCCGCACGATCCTGGGGGTCCGCGTCCGCGATCTCACCGGCGGCTTCAAGTGCTTCCGCCGCCAGGTCCTGGAGGCGATCGACCTCCCCACCGTCGAGTGCTCCGGCTACGCCTTCCAGATCGAGCTCACCTACCGGGCGCTCCGGAAGGGGTTCCGAGTGGTCGAGACGCCGATCGTGTTCGAGGACCGGCGGGTGGGCCAGTCCAAGATGTCGCGTCGGATCGTGCTGGAAGCAATCACGAAGGTGTGGTCCATTCGGCGCAGCTCGTTCGCCAGGACCGCGTGAGCAAGGAACTCCTCACCTTCGCCTTCGTCTCCCTGTCGGCGGTCTTCGTCGTCGTGGACCCGTTCGCGGCGGTGCCGTTCTTCCTCGCCATGACGGGGAACGACGACGTCGCCAGCAAGCGCGAGACGGCCCGCAGGGCGGCGGTCGCGGCGGGGGTCGTCCTGACCGGCTTCGCGCTCACCGGGGCCTTCGTCTTCCGCGTGCTGGGGATCAGCATGGGCGCCTTCAAGATCGCGGGCGGCGTGCTGCTCCTCATCATGGCCGTCGACATGCTCCGCACGAGGCCGTCCGAGGCGCGGATCACCGCCGGGGAGGTGGAGTCCGGGGTCGCCAAGGAGGACGTCGCGATCGTCCCGCTGGCGATGCCGCTCCTCGCCGGCCCCGGCTCCATCGCGACAGTGGTGGTGCTCATGGGGCGCGCCCGGTCGGCCCACCTGGCGCACGTCGTGGTGGTGCTGGCGGCGATCGCCCTCACAGCGGTCGCGGCCTATCTCGTCCTGCGGGGCGCGGCGCGGGTCGACCGCGTGCTCGGCAAGACCGGCCTCAACATCCTCGAGCGCGCCTCCGGGCTCCTCCTCGCGGCCATCGCCATCCAGTTCATGATCGACGGTGTCGGCGAGTCGCTCCCGGGCCTCCTCCAGCGCGTGTGACCTACCCCGCCTCATCGGCGACGACCGCGCGCGCGGCCGGATCGCCACTCGCCGCGAGCGCCACGCCGGCGAGGAGCAAGAGGCCGCCCACGACCTGGGTCGACGACGGACGCTCCCCCAGCACCGGGATGGCGAGCACGATCGACATGACCGGCTCGGCGACGATGGTCACCGCCACGAACGTGCCCGAGAGCCAGCGCAGCGACCAGTTGAGGAGCGAGTGCCCGAGGAGCTGCGGCACGAGCGCGAGCAGCGCGAGCGCGGTCCAGGTGCGCGCGCCAAACCCTGTGAGCTGAGTCCCGGCGCCGATGGCCAGCGCGAGCAGGCCGAGGGCGGCGACCGGGTAGACCACCCCGACGTAGGCGCCCGCCGAGAGCCGCGCCCGGACTCGGCGGCCCGCCACGAAGTAGAGCGCGGCCGCGATCGCCCCGGCGAGCGCGAGCGCGTCCCCGGCGAGCGCGCGCGGGCCGGTCGCGACGTCGCCGCCCGCCATGGCGACCCCGCCCAGGACGGCGAGCGCGATGCCCCCCGCCACGCGCGGCGCGATCCGTTCGCGCAGCAGCGCCCGCGAGAGGAGCGCGACCCAGACCGGCTGCGTGGTGACGAGCGCCACCGACGAGGCGACCGACGTCAGGCGCAGCGAGCTGATCCAGGTGGCGAAATGCAGGGCGAGCGCCAGCCCCGCGCCGGCGAGGAGCGAGTAGGCGCGCCCGTCGAGGGCGCGGAGCTCGGCGCGGCGGCGAAGGAGCGCGAACGCGAGCGCTGCGGCGCCAGCGAGGACGAGCCGCCAGGCCGCTATCGCCAGCGCCGGCGCGTCGGCGAGACGGACCAGGATGGCCGCCCACGAGACGGAGAGGACGCCCAGGGCGAGGCTGGCGCGAACGCGGCGCGAGGAAGGGGACATCAAGGCGCCCTTGTAGCGCGGCGCGGCGCGACACGGATGACGAACTCTCGGCTCGAGACCTGGATCTAGGGGAGCGTCCGTTCGGCGGACGGGTCGACCAGCACCGGGCCCGGTGTGTCGCAGCCCCGTCCGGAGGGTGCGCGGGAGAGCCCGCCCTGCGTGGCGCCGTGATAAGTGAAGGCGTCGGTTTCTCGAAGCCGGCGCGCGCCGGCTCGAAGGCGGTGTCCCCTTCCCCGGGAGAGCGTCAGCCATGCCGAGTCACCGCACCATCCGGACCTTCTGCATCACCGGCGCCGACGGATCGGGCAAGACGGCCCTGGTCGAGGCGTTCCTGCACCTGGCCGATCCGAAGCACGCCGCGCCCGATGGGTCGACCGCTCGCCTGGACGCCGAGCCCGAGGAGAAGAAGCGCAACTTCACGCTCAGCATCCACCCGGAGAGCTTCGAGGAGAGCGGCCGCGCGTTCAACGTGCTCGACACCCCCGGCTTCGCGTCGTTCATGGCCGAGATCGACTGGGCGCTCCGCGTCTCCGACGGCGCGCTGCTCGTCGTCTCCGCCGCGGAAGGCGCCCACAACCGCGCCGAGCGCCACTTCGACGTGCTCGCCGACTCGAAGCTGCCGGCCATCGGCGTCATCGGGCGGCTCGATCACGAGCGCGCCGACTTCGCGAAGGCGCTCGCCGACGTCGAGAGCTCGCTCAAGGTGAAGCCGATACCGCTGCAGCTCCCCATCGGCGAGGGGCCGGAGCTCAGGGGGCTCGTCGACGTGCTCGCCATGAAGGCGCACCTCTACGAGAAGGCGTTCGGGCGCTGGAGCGAGGGCGAGGTCCCGGCGAACCTCCGCGAGGAGGCCGAGGCGGCGCGCACCGCCGCGATCGAAGCGGCGGCCGAATCGGACGACGAGCTGCTCGGGAAGTACCTCGAGGGCGGCACGCTGGCCGACGACGAGGTGGTGAGGGGGCTCGCCCAGGGCGCGGCCGCGCAGCGGTTCCTGCCGGTGGCGCTGACCGCGGCGAAGCCTGGCATCGGCGTGAAGGAGCTCCTCGACCTCGTGGTCGCGCTGCTGCCGCCGCCGGAGAC
Organism: Anaeromyxobacteraceae bacterium; assembly: GCA_035538735.1. Lineage (GTDB taxonomy): Bacteria > Myxococcota > Myxococcia > Myxococcales > Anaeromyxobacteraceae > Anaeromyxobacter_A. The sequence goes on from DATLJU010000009.1 coordinate 7,950, forward strand.
GCGCCAGCTCGTGGCCAAGAACCTGCACGGGGACGAGGTGCAGGTGACGGCCTCGGGGCCGTTCGTGGGACAGGTCTTCCGCACCACCATCGACCACTTCGCGGGGCGGGTGGACTACGTGCGCGTCTTCAGCGGCACGCTCCGGCCGGACGCGGTGCTGGTGAACCCGCGCACGCGCACCGAGGAGCGGGTGACCCACTTCTTCAAGACGGACGGCGCGCAGACGGCGGAGATCAAGGAGGCCGGCCCCGGCGACATCGTCGTCCTGATGAAGCTCAAGGACGCGCGCACCGGCGACACGCTCAGCGATCGGGACCGGCCCGTGCAGCTGCCCGACTTCCCCGCGCCGAACCGGCCGGTCGCCTTCGCCGTCCACACCAAGGGCGCCGACGACAAGGCCGCCGCCGCCCTGCACAAGCTCATCGAGGAGGACCCGTCGCTCGAGCTGGCGCGGTCGCCCGACACCGGGGAGATGCTGCTCAGGGGGATGGGGCAGGCGCACGTCGAGGTGACGGTGGAGCGGGTGAAGCGCAAGCACGGCGTCGAGATGACGCTCGCGCTGCCCAACGCCGCCTACCTCGAGACGATCACCGCCACGGCCAAGGCGCAGGGGAAGTTCAAGCGGCAGACCGGCGGCCACGGGCAGTACGGCGACGCCCACGTCGAACTCTCTCCGCGCGGGCGCGGCGAGGGCTTCGAGTTCGAGGACGCCATCGTCGGCGGCGTCATCCCGCGCCAGTTCATCCCGTCGGTCGAGAAGGGCATCCGCGGCGCCTTGGGCGCCGGCCCGCTCGCCGGGTACCCGGTGGTCGACTTCAAGGCCAAGGTGTTCTACGGCAGCTACCACGACGTCGACAGCTCCGACATGGCCTTCCAGGTGGCGGGCTCGCTGGCGTTCAAGAAGGCGGTGCTGGAGGCGCGGCCCATCCTCCTCGAGCCGATCATGAAGCTCGAGGTGCGAGTGCCCGAGGAGTACGTGGGCGCCGTCATGGGCGACCTCAACAGCCGCCGCGCCAAGGTGCAGGGCATGGAGCCGCTCGCCCGCGGCGTGCTGGTGCGCGCCCTCTGCCCGCACGCGGAGGCGATGAGCTACGACGCCGATCTGCGCTCGCTCACCCAGGGCATCGGCTACTTCTTGGTGGAGCGGTCGCACTACGAGCCGGTGCCGCCGCCGATTGCACAGAAGATCATCGAGCGGCGCCGCGCGGAAGGAAAGGTGAAGGGGGTCGAAGAGTAGGGCGCGTACCCGCCCAGCGCCAAGGGCCGGTGGTGGGGCCCCGGCGACCTCTACGCCTCCCTCACGCGTGCGCCGGCGTCCTTCGGACCGGGTGACGGAGCACCGTCCGGAGCCGCTCGGGCCGCGTGCGCAGCGGGTCCGAGAGGTAGATCTCGTGGTGTAGCCCGGCGAAGCCGAGGCCCCGCGCGGCGGCCGCCGCCATCATCCGGTCGATCGTCTCGTGCTCGCGGGTGTACGGCCCGACGTGCAGCGCCTGCACGCAGCGCCCCTCCGAGAACCGCTCCAGCTCGACCGCCTCGACGCCCTCGCCTCGCCCGCTCGCCTCGAGCGAGGCGCGGGCGGCCGCGAGATCGCGGTCACCGACGACCTCGGGGACCCGGATCATGAGCTTGTAGCGCCAACGCTCCTGCGGCTCGCTCGTGTCCCACCACTGCGCCTCGAGCGGCATGATCCTGAAGTCGCGCCCTGCCGCGCGCGCCGCGCGTCTGAGGGTGGACGCTATCGCCCACAGCGCCCTCGCCGCGCGCATGAAGAAGTCACCGCCGGGTTCGCCCTGACCGTCGACGGCTAGGTATCGGCCCCGCGCGACGCGCACGAGGTGGGGCTGTCTCGAGCTCGCGTACTCCTCCGCGCGCTCGCGCCTGAGGTCGACGGTCCGGTGCGTCCGCATGGTGGCCCCCTTCGAGCGGAAGTATCGCGCCGGCGCGGTGGGGTCGGCGCGGCGCCAGGCGGGGCCGAGGCCGCGGCACCTCGACGCGGCTCGGCGAGGGACCCGACCGCTCGCCCGGTGAGGTGCCGCGCCAGGCCCCCGACGTTCCGCCGTCCCCAACACCCCGCCGGGTGGCATAGGATGCCATCGCTTGTCCGCCTATCTCCGCCTCCTCCGTTTCGCCGCGCCGTATCGGGCGCGCTTCGCGGCCGCGCTCGCCTGCATGGTCGTGCTGGCGCTCGCGACGGCCGCCTACGTGAACCTCCTCGGCCCGGTCCTGGAGTTCCTGTTCACCGGGCGCCCGCAGGCGGTGGCGAGCCTGTCGCGGTTCCTGCCCACATCGCTCGACCTCGCCGGCTGGCTCCAGCGCGTCGAGCGCGACCGCGTCCTCGCCCTGCTGCCCTTCGTCATCGTCGGCGTGGCGCTCGTGAAGGGCCTCGCCTATTTCGGCCAGTTCTACCTGATGGGCATGGTGTCGCAGCGGGTGATCGCCGACCTGCGCACCGCGATGTTCGATCACCTGCTCGGCCTGTCGCCGGACTTCTTCGCGAAGCGGCACTCCGGCGACCTCATGAGCCGCTTCTCCGCCGACGTGCAGTCGGTCGAGACCGCGGTCTCGTACGCGGTGTCGAGCTACATCCGCGACGGGCTGACGATCGTGGTCATGCTCGTGAACTGCTTCGTGCTCGACTGGCGCCTCTCGCTCATGGCCTTCGTGGCGATCCCCGCGACGCTCTTCCCCATCATCCGGTTCGCGAAGCGACTCAAGCGCGTCACCCAGCAGTCGCAGTCGGCGCTGGGGCGCATCTCGGAGCTCGTCCAGGAGGCCCTCAGCGGGATGCGGGTGGTGCAGGCGTTCGGGATGGAGCGGTACGAGTCCGAGCGGTTCCAGGCCGAGAACCGGCGCTGGCTGCGCATCATGCGCAAGAGCTTCCTCGTCCGCGCCCTCTCCTCGCCGCTCATGGAGATCATGGCGGCGGTGGGTCTCTCGCTCGCCATCTCCTGGGTTGGCGGCCGCATCCTGCGCGGGGAGCTGGAGGCGGGGAAGTTCTTCTCCTTCGTGGCGGCGGTGCTGCTCCTGTACACGCCGGTGAAGCAGCTCGGGAAGGTCGGGCAGATGGCGCTCCAGGGCGGGGCCGCCGCCGAGCGCCTCTTCGAGATCCTCGACGCGCGCACCGCGGTGCCCGACCGCGGGCAGCTCGTCCTGCCGCGCTTCGCGCGCGAGATCCGCTACGAGGGCGTCTCCTTCTCGTACGGCGATCGGCCGGTCCTGCAAGGCGTGAGCTTCACGCTGAGGAAGGGCGAGGTGGTGGCGCTCGTCGGCGCGTCGGGCGGCGGGAAGACCACCCTCGCCAACCTGTTGCCCCGCTTCTGGGACCCGGTCGGCGGGCGGATCACGCTCGACGGCGTCGACCTGCGCGACGCGACCCTGCAGAGCCTGCGGGGGCAGCTGGCGGTCGTCTCGCAGGACACGGTGCTCTTCAACGACACCGTCCGCGCCAACATCGCCTACGGGCGCCCCGACCTCTCGGCCGAGGAGGTCGAGCGCGCCGCCCGCATGGCGCACGCCCACGACTTCATCGCGGCGCTGCCGCAGGGCTACGACACGGTGGTCGGCGAGAAGGGCGTGCTCCTCTCGGGAGGGCAGCGCCAGCGCATCGCCATCGCGCGCGCGTTCCTCAAGGACGCCCCCGTCCTCGTCCTCGACGAGGCGACCAGCGCGCTGGACGCGGAGAGCGAGCGCGAGGTGCAGCGCGCGCTGGAGGACCTCATGGGCCTCGGCGCGGCCGGGGGCCCGCGCACGACGCTCGTCATCGCGCACCGCCTGTCGACCGTCCGGGGCGCCGACCGCATCGTGGTGATCCTGGGGGGCCAGGTGGTCGAGGTCGGCCGGCACGACGAGCTCATCGCGCGCCGCGGCGAGTACGCGCGCCTCCACCGCATCTTCGAGGGGGAGGGCGGGCGCGGCGAGGTGGGGATGGCGGTGTAGCGATGCACCTCCTGTACGCGCTCGCGAGCTACGTCGCGTTCCTGCTGCTCCTGCCGGTGCTGCTCTTCCACCCCAAGCTGCGCCACGGGATCCCGTTCCGGCTCGGCTTCTACCGGCGCTCCTTCCAGCGCGGCGTGGGCTCCCCCCGGATCTGGCTCCACGGCGCCAGCGCGGGCGATCTCCTCTCGCTGCAGCCGATGATGCAGGAGCTCAAGCGGCGGCTCCCCGGCTGCTGCGTCATCGTCACCACGATGACGAACAGCGGCCTCGCGATGGCCCGCAAGAAGCTCTCCGAGGCCGACGTGGTCCTGTACGCGCCGTACGATCTACCGCTCGCGACGCGCCGCGCCGTGCGCGCGCTCAGGCCCGACCTGCTCGTCCTCGAGTACACCGAGATCTGGCCGAACCTCATCCGCGCCGCGCGCGCCGCCGGCGTCCGCATCGCCCTCACGAACGGCCGCTTCAACCCGGAGAAGCTGCCGCACTACCGCGCGCTGTTCCGCGCCATCGGGAACCCGCTCGCCGCGGTCGACCTCTTCCTCATGCGCTCCGACGAGGAGGCCGAGCGCGCGCTGGCGCTCGGGGCGGCGCCGGACCGGGTGTGGGTGACCGGCAACACCAAGTTCGACGCGCTCGTCCCGGAGGCGGACGCCGCGCGCGCCGCCGCGCTCCGCGCCGACATGGGGCTCGACGAGGACGGCACCGTGCTCATGGCGGGGTCGACGCACGAGGGCGAGGAGGAGCTCGTCCTCGGCGTCTACCGGGAGCTCCTCCGCCGGCGCCCCGGGCTGCAGCTCGTCATCGCGCCGAGGTACGTGGAGCGGGCGGGCCGGATCATGTCTGCCGCCGTGGAGTCCGGGCTCTCGGTGCGGCTCCGCTCGGGGGGCGCCGCCGCCGGGCGGGCGCAGGTCACGGTGCTCGACACGATCGGCGAGCTCGCCACCGCTTACCGGCTCGCGACGCTCGTCTTCGTGGGCGGCAGCTTCGTGCGCCGCGGAGGCCAGAACGTGCTGGAGCCGGCGGGGCAGGGGCGGCCGGTGCTGTTCGGGCCGCACATGGAGAACTTCAAGGACAGCCTGCAGGTGCTGGTGGGCCGGGGCGGCATCCAGGTCGCGACCGCGGAGCAGCTGCTCAAGGTCGCTCAGGAGCTGCTCGGCCGCCCGGACAAGATCCTCGAGCTGGGCGACCTGGCGCGCCAGGCGGTGTCGCAGATCCGCGGCGCGAGCGGGCGCAACGTCGATCACATGCTGCGCCTCCTGCCGCGCAACGGCGGCGCGGCCGCGGAGGCTGATTGAGAGGCTGGCTCGCGACGCCCGTCCGGTCGCCCCGGCGGGCGATCCGCGGCGCTTCCCTTCGCGGTTCCTCGTTCGCGCACGCTGCGTGTATGCTCGGCCCGCGCGCCTCGCCCTGCGCGCGTCCCACTCGCCTCGCTCGGCCCCGGGCACCTCGAACGATCCCGTGACCACGCCGCCCACCAAGATCCTGATCGTGCGCTACAGCGCGCTCGGCGACGTCGTGCTCGCCACGAGCGTGCTGGAGCCGCTCCTGGCGCGGTTCCCGGGCGCAGTCGTGGAGTGGGTCACGGACGCCGCCTACGCACCGCTCCTGGCTGGCCTGCCGGGCGTCCGCGCCGTCCACGTCCTCGACCGGGGCGGCTCGGCGCCGGCGCTGGCGCTGCGCGAGCAGCTGCGCGGGCGATTCGATCTCGCCATCGACCTCCAGCACAAGGTCCGGAGCGCGATCGTGTCCGGCGTCGCGGCGCCGCGCCGGCTCACGTTCCGCCGCCGCAGCGCGCAACGAGCGCTCCTGGCGCTGGTGGGGGCCGACCGCCCGCTCGTGCGCGCCCACGCGACCGCGCTCTACGCAGAGGCGCTCGCGCCACTCGGCGTCACCGGCCCGGGGCGGCTGCAGGTGAGCCTGTCGCGCACCGCGCGGGCGCTGGCGGCCGACGCGCTCCCGAGGGCGGCCGGACCGTTCGTCGCCATCGCGCCGGGGGCGCGCTGGGCCACGAAGCGCTGGCCAGCCGAGCGCTTCGCGGCGGTGGCCGATGCGCTCGCCGCCGGCGGGGCCCGCATCGTCCTGGCCGGCGGGCCGGGCGATCGCGAGGCGTTCCAGGCGGTGCGCTCTCACCTGCGGTCGCCCCCGGCCGCAGACCTGTCGCCGCTGCCGGTCGACGCCCTCGCGGCGGCCCTGGCGCGGGTGCAGCTCCTCATCGCCTGCGACTCCGGCCCGGTGCACCTCGCCTCCGCGGTGGGGACGCCCGTCCTGGCGCTCTTCGGCCCCACCTCGCCGGTGCGCTGGGGCCCGGCCGCGCCCGGGCGCGCGCTCTCGCTGGGCCTCGCCTGCTCCCCCTGCTCGAACCACGGCGGTGAGTTCTGCCCCGAGGGCCACCACCGCTGCCTGGCGGATCTCGGGGCGGAGACGGTCACCGCGGCGGCGCGCGAGCTCCTGGCAGGGGTGGCGGCGACGTGCCGGTGAGCGGCCTCGAGGACATCTGGTGGGGGCGTGCCCGCCCGTCGTGGCCGGCCGCGGCGGCGCTCTCGGCGGCCGAGGGGCTGTTCCGCGCCGGGGCGGCGCTGCGCGGCGCGCTCTACGACGCCGGTCTGGTCTCGGCCGAGCGGGCGGGCGCGCCGGTGCTCTCGATCGGCAACCTCGTCGTGGGCGGGTCGGGCAAGACGCCCGCGACGCTCGCGCTGGCCGAGCGGCTGCTCCGGCGCGGGCGGCGGGTCGCGGTGCTCTCGCGCGGCTACGCCGCGCGTTCGCGCGGCGCGCGGGTGGTGTCGGACGGGGAGAGGGTGCTGCTCGGGGCGGACGAGGCGGGAGACGAGCCGCTCCTGCTCGCGCGCCGCTTGTCGGGCGTCGCGGTCCTGTGCGGGCCGCGGCGGGCGGAGCTGGCGCGGCGCGCGGTGGAGGAGCTCCAGGCGGACGCGCTCGTCCTGGACGACGGCTTCCAGCACCGGTCGCTCCGGCGCGATCTCGACGTGGTGGTGGTCGACGCCGCAGCGCCCGAGGGGAACGGCCGGCTGCTGCCGCGCGGACCGAACCGCGAGCCGTGGAGCGCGCTCGGCCGCGCACACCTCGCCTGGATCTCGCGATCCGACCAGGTGAGCACCGCCGCGCTCGCGGCGCTCCGCGCGCGGCTCGCCAGCGCGACGGGGCGGCCGCCGGTGCTCGCGCGGTACGCGGTGCGCGAGGTCCTCGACGGGCTCCTCGCCCGGTCGTTCGGCCCCGGCGCCTTGGGCGGGCGACGGGTGGTCCTCCTCTGCGCGCTGGCGCGCCCCGAAGGGTTCCGGCGCACGCTGGCGGACCTGGGGGCGGAGGTCGTGCTGGAGCGCGTGTTCCGCGACCACCACCGGTTCACGGAAGGTGAGCTGGAGGAGACGCTGCGCGCCGCCGAGGCAGCAGGGTGCGACGCGGTCGCGACGACCGAGAAGGATGCGGTCCGGCTCCCCACCTCGGTCGCGGCGCACTCGCTGTGGCGGGTCGTCCGGATCGAGGCCGAGATCGTGGAAGGCGGCGAGGTGCTCGACGACCTCATCGCTCGCGCGATCGGTGCGACCCCTCTCCCCAGCCCTCCCCCCGCGAGCGGGGGGAGGGAGCAGAACCCCTCGACCCCGACCTCGACCCCGACCCCGACCCCGACCTCGACCTCGACCGACGAGAGGGCTCGAGCTTCCACTTCACCCTCTCCCCCACCGGGGGAGAGGGCAGGGGAGAGGGGGCCGCACGGTGGGTGACACCCCGGCCCGCCCCGTCCCGCGCTTGCTTCGCTGCGCTCTGTACGCGGTCGGCGCCCTCGTCGCCTGGCTGGGATGGCTCGCTGGCGTGCGGCGGCGCGTGGTGCTCGCGAACCTGCGCCTGGCCTTCCCGGAGAAGAGCGAGGCCGAGCGACGTGCCATCGCCCGCGCGACCTACCGCAACCTCGGCCGGCTCGCGCCGGAGTTCCTGCTCGTGCCGCGGCTCACGCGCAGCGAGCTCGACCGGATCTTCGCCTACGAGGGGTGGGACCGGTTCGAGGCGGCGCGCGCGCGCGGCAAGGGCGTCATCGCGTGCACCGCGCACTTCGGGAACTTCGAGCTGCTCGCCGCCGCCCACAACCTGCGTGGCGTCCCCATCACGATGGTGAGCCGGAAGATGGGGAAGACCGGCGCCAACGACCTGTGGCGGCGCGGGCGCGCCCGGGCCGGGGTAGAGGACCTCGTCGTGAAGCGCGGCGAGACCCTCGCGGCGGCGCGGCGCGCGCTCGCCGCGGGCCGGGTGCTCGGCTACGTCATCGATCAGAACCAGCCTCGCCGCCGGGCCATCTTCCCCACCTTCTTCGGCGTGCCGGCGGCCACCTCGCCTACCCCGGCGGTCCTCGCGAAGCGGACCGGCGCCGCCGTGATCTTCATCCTGGCGGTCCCGATGGACGACGGGCGCCATCGCGTGCTCATCGAGGGTCCGCTCGACCCGCCCGATACCGGCGACCACCGCCGGGACGCGCTGCTCTTCATGCAGGATCTGAACGACCGCCTGGAGCGGCGTGTCCGCGAGCACCCCGATCAGTGGTACTGGCTCCACCGCCGCTGGAAGACGCGACCTGCGGGATGAGGGGCGGCGCGAGGCCGCCACCCGCCGCCCACGCAGCCACGTATTTGACCCACCTCGCCGGGCCGCGGTAGGACAGGCGCCGATGCGCCGCCCCGCCGCCGTGAACGGGATTGGCCACCTGGCCGGCCTCCTCGATCGATTCACCGCCGCCGAGGTGGTGGTGGTCGGCGACTTCATGGCCGACGAGTGGGTCTACGGCGAGACGGAGCGCATCAGCCGCGAGGCGCCGGTGCTGATCGTCCGGTACGAGCGGAGCGAGCTCAAGGCGGGCGGGGCCGGGAACGCGGCCCAGAACCTCGCCGCCCTCGGCGTCAAGGTGCGCGCCGTCGGCGTGGTCGGGGACGACTCGCTCGGCGCGGCGCTGCTCGACACGCTCGCCGCGGTGGACATCGACGTCGGCGGGATCGTGAAGGTGCGCGGCCGCGCCACGGAGTCGAAGACCCGCATCCTGGCCGGCGGCCGCTCGACGCGGCGGCAGCAGATGCTGCGCGTCGACCGGGCCCCGGAGGCTCCGCTCACGCCGACGGCCGAGGCGCGCGTCGCGCGCGAGCTCCAGCGCGCGGCGCGTGGCGCGCGGGCGGTCCTGGCGAGCGACTACGGCTCGGGCTCGATCGTCCCTCCCGCGCTCGACGTGTTGCGGGCGCTCGAGAAGGGCGGCCTGCCCGTCTGCGTCGACTCCCGCTACCGCCTCGTCCACTACACCGGGCTCACCATGGTGAAGCCGAACGAGGTGGAGCTCGAGGCCGCGAGCGGCATGCGCGTCGACGGCCCGGCGGCGCTCGAGCGGGCGGGGCGGACGGTGTTGCGCAAGGTGGGCTGCGCCGAGCTGCTCGTCACCCGCGGGCGGCACGGCATGGCGCTCTTCCGCAAGGGCCAACCGACCGTCCACATCGCGCCGCACGGCGCCCAGGAGGCGGTCGACGTGACGGGGGCCGGCGACACGGTCGCGGCGGCCTACACGGCCGCCATCGCCGCGGGCGCCGATGCGGAGTCCGCGGCGCGTCTCGCCAACGTGGCGGGTGCGCTCAAGGTCCAGAAGGCGGGCACGGCCACCGTCTCGCGCGCCGAGCTCGAGGCCGAGCTGCTGAAGGGATAGCGCGGCGAATGGACAAGCGGCTCCGGCTGGACGACCTGCCCCGCCTGCGCGCGGAGGCGAGCGCGGCGGGACGCAGCATCGCGCTCGCCAACGGCGTGTTCGACCTCTTCCACGTCGGCCATCTGCGATACCTCGAGGGCGCGAAGCGGCTCGCCGATCTGCTCGTGGTCGCGGTGAACGGCGACGCGTCGGCGCGGCTGCTCGGCAAGGGCCCGGGCCGGCCGGTGGTCCCGGAAGCCGAGCGGGCCGAGATCGTGGCGGCGCTCGCCTGCGTCGACCACGTCGTCGTGTTCGACACCCGGGACGTGGTGCCCGTCATCCGGCTGCTGCGCCCGGACGTGCAGGTGAAGGGGACCGACTACACGCCCGACACGATCCCGGAGGCGGCCGAGGTGCGGAGCTACGGCGGGCGGGTGGCGGTCGCCGGCGACCCCAAGGATCACTCGACGACGGCGCTGCTCGAGAAGCTGAAGGCGTGACCGTGAGGATCTCGGGGTTCACCTTCGTCCGCGACGCAGTCCGGCTCGGCTACCCCATCCTCCCCGCCGTCCGGTCGATCCTGCCGCTCGTCGACGAGCTGGTGGTGAACGTCGGCGTCTCGTCCGACGGAACGCTCGACCTGGTCCGCTCGCTCGGGGATCCGCGCCTCGTCGTGATCGAGTCGCGCTGGGACGAGGCCCTGCTCGAGCGCGGTCGGGTGCTCGCGCAGCAGACGGATCTCGCGCTCGCGCGCTGCACCGGCGACGTCTGCCTGTGCGTCCAGGCCGACGAGGCGCTGCACGAGGACGACCATCCGGCCGTCCGCCAGGCGCTGGCGCGGCTTCACGACGATCCGCGGCTCGAGGGCCTCCTCTTCGACTACGTCCACTTCTACGGCTCGTTCCACACCGTGGGCGTCTCGCGCCGCTGGTACCGGCGGGAGATCCGCGCGGTGAGGAACCGCGCCGGGGTGCGATCGTGGCGCGACGCGCAGGGGTTCCGCGTCGGCCCGGGCGAGGACGCGCGCAAGCTCCGCGTCACTCCGAGCGGAGGGCGCATGTTCCACTACGGGTGGGTGCGGCCCCCGGACGCGCAGCGGGTGAAGCTGGCCGAGTTCGAGCGCCTCTACCACGGTGACGCCGCGCGCCAGCAGCGGCTCGCCGCCGGCTTCAGCTACGACGTGCGCGAGAAGGTGCGGCCGTTCCGCGGGACCCACCCCGCTCCCATGCGCGACTGGGTCTCGCGCGAGGACTGGGCCTTCGAGCCGCGCCCGGCGCTGCTCCGTCCGGGTCATTTCCGCGAGGACCTGCTCGACCTGTTCGAGGCCGCCACCGGCGTCCGGATCGGCGAGTACCGGAACTACGAGCTCGTGCGGTGATGAAGATCCTGGAGCTGCTCAGCTCGCCGGTCTGGACCGGGCCGGCCGAGCCGATGGCGTCGGTCGCGGACGAGCTGCGCCGGCGCGGGCACGACGTCCAGATCGCCGTCGACGCGCGCCGGCCCGGCGACCTGCGGGAGCGCCTGCGCGCGCTCGGCTTCACGGTGCGCGACGACCTCGCGCTCTCGACCAGAGGCTTCCCGCCCCCGGTCCTCGCCGACGCGATGCGGCTCGCGCGGATCGGCCGCGGCTTCGACGTGGTCCACGCGCACTTCTCGAACGACCACACGGCGGCGCTGCTCGGGCTGCGCCGCGGGCGCGACGGGCCTCGGCTCGTCCGCACCGTGCACTCGGCCCGGTCCCTTCGGGACCGGCCGCTCCAGGGCATGGCCCACCGCCGCACGGACGGCGTGATCGCGGTGTGTGACGCGCACGCGCGCGTGCTCCTCGACCGCTTCCACCTCGATCCGCGGCGGGTCCTCGCCACGCGGGGCGCCGTCGACGCGGAATGGTTCTCGCCGGACGGGACCGACCTCCGCGACGAGCTGGGGCTCGCGCCGGGGCAACCGGTCGTCGGCATCGTCTCGCGCGTCAAGCCGGACCGGCGCCACGCCGAGCTCGTGGACGCGTTCCGGCTCGTGGCGGACCGCCTCCCCGACGCGAGGCTGGTGGTGGTGGGGCGAGGGGAGGGGCTCGACGCGGTCCGAGCCCGGGTCGCGCACCAGGCGCTCGAGGGCGCGGTCGTCTTCGCTGGATACCGCACCGGGCCCGAGCTCGCGGCGGCGTACCGGACGCTCGACGTGAAGGTGCTGCTCGCGGAGGGAAACGACGGGACCTGCCGCGCGCTGCTCGAGGCGATGGCGTGCGCCCGGCCGGGCGTCGCCTACCGCTTCGGCTCGCCGGCCGAGGCCATCGTCGACGGCGCGACGGGGCTGCTCGTCGAGGACGGGGACGTGCCCGCCCTGGCCGACGCGATCGCGGAGCTGCTCGCGGCGCCGGCGCGCGCACGCTCCCTCGGGCGCGCCGCGCGCGAGCGGATGTGCGAGCTCTTCACGCACGCGGCGCGCGCCTCGGCGGTCGAGAGGTTCCTCGCGGAGCTGCGCCACCTGCCGCCGGTCGTGCTATGACCGCTCCCAACCGCCAGGAGGAACGTGTGCCCCTCGCACCCGAGCTGAAGGAAATCCTTGCCTGCCCGAAGTGCAAGGGCGAGCTCGAGTTCCACGAGGAGCGGAGCGAGATCCTCTGCCTGCGCTGCCAGCTCGCGTTCGCCATCCGCGACGACATCCCGGTGATGCTGGTGGACGAGGCCCGGCCGCTCTCGTAGGGGTCGGAAGTGCGCGTCCTCGTGCTGCAGCCGGGGTACCTGGGAGACACCGTCTTCCTCGGCCCGGCCGTGCGCGCGCTCAAGGCACGCTGGCCCGAAGGGCGCGTCGCGCTGTGCGTCACGCCGCGCGGCGCCCCGGCAGCCCGCCTGCTGCCGGGGTGTGACGAGGTGGTGGTCTACGACAAGCGCGGCGCCGACCGCGGGCTCTCCGGGCTGCGGCGCACCGCGCGGCGCCTGCGCGACTTTGGGGCGGAGCTGGCGCTCGTCCCGCACACGTCGCTCCGGTCCGGGCTGCTGGCCCGCCTCTCGGGTGCGCCGCGCCGGGTGGGGTATGCGCCGCTCTGCAGCGAGCGCGTGCCGCTCGATCGCGCTCGCCCGTTCGTCGATCGCGCGCTCGCGCTGGCGGACCGGGCGGGGGCGCCGGGCGATCCCGCGCTCTCGCTCCGCGCACCCCCTGCGCACGACGCGTACGCGGAGGGCGTGCTCGCCGGCGCGCGCCGGCCGGTCGTGGGGCTCGTCCCCGGCGCGGAGTGGGCCACGAAGCGCTGGGCCGCGGAGCGGTTCGCGGCGCTCGCCGCCGAGCTCGTCCGGGACGGCGCGACGCCCGTGCTGCTGGGTGGCCCGTCGGAGCGCGCGCTGGCCTCACGGATCCAGGCGCTCGCCGCCGTTCCGATGCGCGACACGACCGGCAACGCCATCGACGAGGCGGTCGCGGTGCTGGCGCGCTGCGACCTGGTCGTGGGGGGCGACACGGGCCTCGTCCACTGCGCGCGCGCGCTCGGACGGCGGGCGCTGGTCCTGTTTGGCCCGACGACGCCGGATCGGCACCGCTTCACCTCGCGGGAACGCGCGCTCGTGCTCGGGATCCCCTGCCAGCCGTGCCACGATCACGGCCCGGCGAGGTGCCCGCTCGGCCATCACGACTGCCTGGCCCGGCTCGAGGTGGCGCAGGTGGCGGGGGCGGCGCGCGCGCTCCTCGCGGGTGGTGAGTGAGTGTTGACGCTCCGCCCGCCCGGGACTACGGTCCGTCGCCGGCGCCGACGGACTGCGCCGCAGGGGTGGCGATGATCCGCAGCATGACCGGGTTCGGGGCGGGACGCGCCGCCGTCGATGGCGAGGAGATCGACGCGGAGGCGCGGTCCGTCAACCACAAGTTCTGCGAGGTGAAGGTCCGCCTGCCGCGCGAGCTCGCGCCGCTCGAGCTCGAGGTCGTACGCACCGTGAAGGAGCGGCTCGCGCGCGGCGGCGTCGAGGTGACGCTCCGGCGCGGCGGGCGCAGCGCGGTCGCGCCGCGGGTGGATATCGGGCTGGCGCAGGAGTACGCGCGCGCCTTCCGCGACATCCAGGACCGCCTCGGCCTCGCGGGTTCGGTCGAGCTCTCCGACGTGCTGGCGGCGGAGGGGGTGGTGCGGCTCGAGGAGCGGCCGATCGACGCGGAGGCCGCCCGGGCTGCGGTGCTGGAGGCGGTCGCGCAGGCGCTCACCGCGCTCGTCGCCATGCGCGCGCGAGAGGGTGAGGCCCTGGCGCGTGACCTCGACGGGCGCCTGTCCCAGGTCGATTCGCTGCTCGGGAGGGTCGAGAAGCTCGTGCCCGGGAGCGCGGAGCACTACCGGGCGAGGCTGCAGGAGCGCATCCAGGAGGTGGCGCGCGGCGTCGCGATCGACCCCGCCCGGCTGGCCCAGGAGGTGGCGCTCTTCGCGGACCGGACCGACGTCACGGAGGAGATCACCCGCCTCCGCAGCCACCTCGCGCAGACCCGCGGGCTCCTGGCCGGCGGCGAGCCGGCTGGCCGGAAGATGGACTTCCTCGTGCAGGAGATGCACCGCGAGGTGAACACCATCGGCTCGAAGTCGCAGAGCGCCGAGATCGCGACGCTGGTGGTCGCGCTCAAGGCCGAGATCGAGCGCATGCGCGAGCAGGTCCAGAACGTGGAGTGAGTGGAGTGAAGGTGGACGGAACCTCCCCCGGACTACTGCTCGTGCTCTCAGCGCCCTCCGGCGCTGGCAAGACCACGCTCGCCCGCCTCTTCGTGGCCCAGCATCCCGAGGCGTGCTTCTCGGTGTCGGCCACGACGCGCACGCCGCGAGGGGCCGAGCGCGAGGGCGTCGACTATCACTTCGTCACACGCGAGCAGTTCGCGGAGCTGGTGGCGCGGGACGCGTTCGCCGAGTGGGCCGACGTGCACGGCCAGCGCTACGGCACGTTGCGGAGCACCGTCGAGGAATCGCTCGCCGCCGGCCGGATCGCGGTGTTCGACATCGACGTGCAGGGCGGCGCTCAGGTGAAGGCGCGCTGGCCGGAGCAGGCGGTCACCGTGTTCGTGCTGCCGCCGTCGCTGGAGGAGCTCGAGCGGCGGCTCCGGGCGCGCTCGACGGATGCGGACGCCGCCATCGCGCGCCGCCTGGGCGCCGCCCGCTCCGAGATCGACCGCGGCCTGGCGCAGTACGACTACGTGCTCGTGAACGACGACCTCGCGACCGCGCGCCGGCAGCTCGAGGCGATCGTGGCGCACGAGCGGGCGCGCCTCGCGGGCCGGCGCGACGAGCGGGCGCGACAGATCGCGGAGTCGCTCCAGCGCTCGCGCGTCGACGCGGGCCGCTGGCTTCGGTGACCGATCGGGCGAGCGCTTGACAGGGGCTGGGCGACGGAAGTACACCCCGCGGCCCGCCGACGAGTGGCTCGGAGCAAGTGGTTCGCTTCCCGGTTTTCCTCTCTTGACGGGGCCGTCAGCGAAGGGGTAGAAGCCGCGACCCCAGCAACGAAGGCCGAGGCGAGCTTGAGTGCTCGACCGAACGCCAGCGGTTGACGGAGGCAGGTCGGAAGGGGTAGAAGCAGCACCCCTTCGGGGGAAGAAGCAGTCCGGCGAACGCAGCATGCTTTTCCGGTTCTTTCCTTGACGGCAGCAGCGAGTGGGAGTAAAAGCACCGCCCACTCGAGAGGGAAGCCGAGCCGCGAAGGCGGGTCGGAAAGCTCTCTTGACGCAAGGCAGGTAGGCGAGCTAGAAGTCGCCTCCCCGCAAGTCGCGAAGGCTCGGAAGCGAAGAAGCACTCGGGTCCTTCTTGACGAAGCCAGGAAGTGGAAGTAGATCCACTCCCCCGCTTGACGAGAGACGGAAGTCTTCGGGACTCCGTGATCGTTCAAGGCTCGGGTTCGAGAGCAGCAGCTCGGATCCGGGGGTTTTGCTCGGTCTTTGAAATCTGAATAGCAAGCCTACGACGGAATGCGGTCCCGCATTCCTTGAGTTTGCAAATTCGAAGTACACCATGCCACGTGCCTCGGAAGAGGCTCGGGCAAGGGTCGAAATCTCTTAATTGGAGAGTTTGATCCTGGCTCAGAACGAACGCTGGCGGCGTGCCTAACACATGCAAGTCGAGCGAGAAAGCCCGCAAGGGTGAGTACAGCGGCGCACGGGTGCGTAACACGTGGGTAATCTTCCTTGGAGCCCGGAATAACTCCCCGAAAGGGGTGCTAATGCCGGATGAGACCACGGGATCTTTGGATCCTGAGGGAAAAGGCGGCCTCTGTAAACAAGCTGTCACTCCAAGATGAGCCCGCGGCCCATCAGCTAGTTGGCGGGGTAATGGCCCACCAAGGCAACGACGGGTAGCTGGTCTGAGAGGACGATCAGCCACACTGGAACTGAGACACGGTCCAGACTCCTACGGGAGGCAGCAGTGGGGAATCTTGCGCAATGGGCGAAAGCCTGACGCAGCAACGCCGCGTGTGTGATGAAGGTC
>DATLJU010000010.1:0-2806 GCA_035538735.1 Anaeromyxobacteraceae bacterium
GATCGCGGCGCCGCCGTGAAGGCGATCACCTGCGAGGCGCCGCTGCGCCGGATGTTCGGCTACGCGACGGAGCTCCGCTCGCTGACCCAGGGGCGGGCCGTCTTCACGATGCGCTTCGAGCGCTTCGACGCGATCTCCTGAGCCGTGGGGTCGGGTGGCGCGGCGGAGAGCCGGTGGGTCCACGACCCAGCCCGGGTCGCAACGCACCCGGCTCGTACCCCCGCGCCCTCGCGTCGGAGCGCGATCTTCCGCGGTGCGCGCTCCGGTCCACGAACTCAAAAGGCTGCTGGCACGCACCGTGTAATCGGTCTCCCCGACAGATACAGAGGGAGCCCCACGATGTGCTCGAGATCCAAGGGCGCTCAACGCTGCCGCAAGTGCGGCACCGCTCCGTTCGACGGCGCCGGCCACTGCATGCGGCCCGTCCACCTCGGACCGAACCCGACGGCCGATCGCACTGAGACGCACGGCTGCGGCGTCTGCTGCCGCGAGCTCCAGATCGACGCGGAGCGCGACGAATACGTCCGGCTCGGACTGCCTTCCTGACGCGAGGCGCCGCTACACCGCCGCGTGCGCCGTGAGCAGCCGGTCGTGGCGCCACAGCGCTCGTGCGAAGAGGGCCAGGGTGACCGGCGCGAGCACCACGGCGAGCGTGATCGTCGCGAGCGCGACGATCGCGCCGAGCGCGGTGATCGCCGCGACCGCCACGAGGTGCGCGACGAAGTACGCCACCGCCTCCGGGCGCCAGGCGAACGTCTTCGCCGGGACCAGCCCCGGGACCGCGTAGGACAGCGGGGTCATCTCCGCGGTCTCCTCCACCTTCGGTTCCGCCTTCGAGTCGGTCGTCTTCATGGACGCCCTCCCGTGCCCTTTGGCAGACCGGACGTGGATACGAGGTCGTGCGCGACCGCGCGATGCGACAACTTGTCACGATTCCCTTGGAGTCATGCTGACTTATGCAACATCTCTTGATTCCAATCAGCCACGTCAAGATCCTGCACAGAGGGATTGTCGGGCGCTTGCCGTAAACTCGACTGCAAAAGTCAACATGGACCGCTTCACTCCACGTGACGCCTTCGGTCTAGCCACGGGGGCGGCGGAACGCCCCAAGAGAACGCCGGCGCGCCCGCCTCTGATCGACGTCACGTCCAGCGCAAGGCCGCGCGCTCACTCCAGTACGCGGCGGAGTCGGAGCGGAGCGTGTCGAGGCCGGCGAGCTCGGCGGCCGAGAGCGCGAGGCCTGTGGCGGTCACGTTCGACTCGAGCTGCGCGACGGTCGCCGCGCCGAGGAGCACCAGATCGGCCCAGGGCTGCGCGAGGACCGCCGCGAGCGCGACCGCGTCCGGCGACGCGCCGCGCGCCCGGGCCAGCTCGGCGAGCGGCCCCGCCCGCCCCTCCGCGCCGCGCGGCCCGAGCCGCCCGTTCGCGAGCGCCTCCTTCACCATCACCGTCCGACCGGCGGCGTGCGCCTCCGCGAGCGCGCCCTCGCACGCGCGCTCGAGGACGTTCCACGTGGCCTGCACCGCCGAGAAGAGCGGCGCCCCGCCGCGCTGGATCCCCAGGGCGCGGCGCACGGTGTCCGCCTGCGCGAGCCCGCTCACCGTGACGCCCACCCGGACGCCCCCGTCGCGGAGCGCGGCGAGCGCGTCGAGGACGGCGGCGTCGTCGAGCACGCCGCTCTCCGGGGTGGCGGAGTGGATCTGGTAGAGCGCGAGGTGAGGGCCCAGCGCCTCGCGGGAGGCGGCGAGCTGCTCGGCGAGCGCGCCGGCCGAGTGGTCCTTCACCTCGTGCACCTTGGCGTCGACGCGCCAACCGCCGACGTACCGGTAGCCCCACTTCGAGCCGACCACCACCTCGCCCGGCGCGGGCCCGCGCGCGTCGAGCCAGGCGCGCACGAACACCTCCGCCCGTCCGTACGAGCGCGCGCAGTCCACGTAGCGGATGCCCGCGGCGTACGCAGCGTCGAGGACGGCGTGCGCGTGGCGCTCCATCGCCTCCGGCGAGCGGCCGTCCGGAAAGTCCTGCGCGTGCCCCACGTCGATGTACGCGGGGCGGCCGAGCGCGGCCATGCCGAGGCCGAGGCGCGTGACGCGCGGACCGTCGTCGCCGCCGAGGCGAAGGGTCTCCATCCCGCGCCATCTAAGGTCCGAGGTCCCGGGGTTCCAGACCTCGAGCAGTGGTCAGCCTTCAGTGGTCAGTGGGTGGCCAGCCTCCAGTAGCCAGCCTCAGCGGTCAGCTGGTCACTGATCACTGACTGGCTGACCGGCGGACGTGCGCGCTCTAGCTGCCCGGCTGCGCCGGGATGCGGGTCCCACCGGCCACCCGCTTCGCCTGCTGCCCGCCCTTCAGCCGCCCCTCCTTGTCGAGCCCGTTGATGGTCGCCACGACCTCGACCGACACCGTCGAGGGGAACTGCTGGTTGAACTCCGCGACGCTCATGTCGCGCGGCACGCGCACGAGCTCCACCTTGGCGGGCTGGACGCCCTGCGCCGCGCGGTCCTTCAGCGGGCCGAAGCTGCGGATCGCCGCCTCGAGCTCGGCCTGGTGCGCCGGGAACGCCGCCGCCGCGGCGTAGCCGAGGATCCCGAGCGTCTGTCCGCCCTGCGAGACGAAGGCGACCCTCCCTGCGACCGCTCCCTGCTGCGTCTGCGCCTGGAACGCGCTGGACGCGGCCGGCAGGCCGTTCAGGCTGCTCGCCTCCGCCGCCCCGGCCTGGAAGCCCTGCTGCGAGACGAACTTCTTCAGCGCCTGGTCCGGCGGCTCGTTCCCGGCGGGCGAGAGCTGGAGCATCGCGTCCTGCTTCGGG
>DATLJU010000011.1:0-16752 GCA_035538735.1 Anaeromyxobacteraceae bacterium
CCGCGTCCGCTCGAGGGCCTCTCCGGCGCTCACACGACCTGGACCGGGGAGCAGGACGACCGAGCCGCGCTCGAGACCCACGGCGACGACGAGCGCGCCTCGCGCGAGCTCTCGGAGCGGCAGATCCCGAAGCTCCCCTGAGAGCCTGTAAAGAAATCCCCTCCCGTCGCCGGGTCGAGCGATCCGCGTCGCATCGCGTCGTTGCTCCTCCCTCACATAGCCTCCGGCTATGCTCGGTCGTCGCGCCTCGCGCTGCTAGCGTCTCGCTCGCCTGGCTCGGTCCGGGGATTCCTTCACAAGCCCTGACCCGCCGGCGGCAGGGTCACTTCTCGGCGACGACGACGCGGTAGACCCAGCGCGTTCCCTGTCCGCCCGAGCTTCGGACCGAGCAGAGGGTCTCGCCGACCTTCGCGGCGCGGAACCGCAGTCCGGCGCTGGTCAGCTCGAACTCGAGGAGCGACGGGTCGTCGCAGATCGGCGCCACCGCCGGGCACGTCACGGTCCCGGTGCGGCAGAGGTCCACCGCCTCGCCGACGCGCAGCCGCAGCGGCGTCGCGCCGTCGGGCACGCGATCCTGGCCGGCGGCGGCGAGCGGCGACAGGGACGCGAGCAGGAGGGCGAGGACTCGGGCGTGGCTCATGGCGCGAGCGTACGGCGGCCGCGGGCGGCGCGCCAGGGGGCCATGAGCTGCTGGCGGATCGCGGCGGACCGCGGTAAACACGCGGGCCCACGCCGCGGCGGCGCGGGTGAAGGAGGTCTTCGTGACGAGGCGGGGTGGGCTGCTCTTTGCGGCGCTGTGCGTGATCTGGGGGGTCCCTTACCTCCTCATCAAGGTCGCCGTGCGCGACCTCACGCCCGCCACGCTCGTGTTCCTGCGCACCTCGCTCGGCGCGCTCATCCTGCTGCCCCTGGCGCTCCGGCGCGGGCAGGTCCGGCAGCTCCTCCCCCACTGGCGTCCGGTCATCGCCTACACGGTGGCCGAGATCGGCGTGCCCTGGATCTTCCTCTCCGACGCCGAACGGCGGCTGTCGAGCTCGCTCACCGGGCTCCTCGTGGCGGCGGTCCCGATCGTGGGCGCGGTGCTCTCCACCTTCACGGGCGGGAAGGAGCGCTTCGACGGCCGCCGCGGGCTGGGGTTCGCGATCGGGCTCGTCGGGCTCGTGACGCTGCTCGGCTTCGATCCGGCCGGCGCCGACCCCCTCACCATCGGCGAGATGGTGCTGGTCGTCCTCGGCTATGCGGTCGGCCCCATGATCGTCGCGCGCCGGCTGCAGGGCGTGCCGACGCTGGCGGTCGTCGCGGTGTCGCTCATGCTGGCGGCGGTGGGGTATGCACCGTTCGGGCTCGCACAGCTGCCGGCCGAGCTCCCTAGCCCGGCGGTGCTCGTGTCGGTGCTCGTCCTGGGGGCGGTTTGCACGGCGCTCGCCTTCCTCATCTTCTTCGAGCTCATCGCCGAGATCGGCCCGGTGCGCGCCACGGTGGTGGCCTACGTGAACCCTGCGGTCGCGGTGGCGCTCGGCGTCCTGCTGCTCGGGGAGGCGTTCACACCGGCGACGGCGGCCGCATTCGTGCTCATCCTGGGGGGCTCGTTCCTCGCCACCCGCGCCGGCCGCGTCCGCGCCATGCCTATTCGACGAGCCCCTGCGCCCTCGCCATCTTCGCAAGTCGCTCCTTGAGGCGCTCGTAGCGCTTCATGAGCGTCGCCGGCTCGACGCGCGTGCCTTCGGCGCCGAGCACCTCGGCGATCTCGCTCCACGACATGTCTTGATCGATCCGGAGCGCGAGGAGTGACTGCTCCTCGACGGTGAGCGCCTCGCGCAGCTTCTCGAGCGCTTGCCGGCGTTGCTCGACCCGCACCGCCGTCCGCGTCCGGACCTCGTCCGCGATGCGCGACGCCTCCCTCGTCGCGAGCCGCCGGCCGCGCCTGCGCCACGCCTCGTCACGCACGTCGAGCGCGGCGTGATGGGCGAGGCGGTAGGCCCAGCCGCGCAGGGAGGCGTCGCCGCGAAACTCCGGCAACCCGCGCCAGAGGTGCTCCGCGAACTCCGAGAAGGCGTCTCCCGCGAGCTGCTCGTCGCGCAGGATGGAGCGGAGATAGCGGAGGACCTGCGGCCCGAGCCCCCGCAGCGCCTCGGTCGCGGCCGCGGCCGGATCGGAAGCGGCGAGCCGCTTCACCCGCTCCTCGAGCTCCGCCAGCATGCTGGAGGGAGGCTAACGGAGGGGCGCCGGCCGACGCCACCCTCCGGCGGGCTCACGGGGGACGTTCGGAATGCTCGGGACCGAACCTCTCAGCAGGCGTGGGCCTGCAGCGCCGCGTTGCAACGCTCCGCGTGCAGCTCCGCCTCGGTCGGCGCACGCCACACCTGCGAGAGGAAGCCTGCGGTGAGCGCCGTGCACAGCGCCGCCACCCAGAGCCCCCTCACGAGCGCGGGGAGGGTCGCGTGGACGCGGAAGGCGGGGGCGTCGGTCGTCTCGTGCGTCATGGCGGCTCTCCTCGTCCGGCGCGCGCGGCGCCTTCGCAGGAGAGGACGAATGGCCAGGCACGATCTGACGCCGCGACCCATCGGGGCCGCCGGCTCTCAAGGGGAGAGGTTCAGCTTGCGCAGCGCCTGCTCGAAGCGCGGATCCGACCGCAGCGACGCGAAGAGGGGGTCGAGCCGCAGCTCGACGATGCCGGCGTCGCCCCGCGCGATGGCGCGATCGATCCAGGCGAAGGCCTGGTCGCGATCGCCGAGGAAGGCGTACCCGCCAGCGACCATGTGCGGCTTGCGATCGCCGTGGCGTGCGGTGAGCGCGGCGAGGGCTGCGCGCGCCTGCCCATCGTGCCCGAGGGCGTGCTGCGCGAGCGCGATCCCCTCGAGCCGGTCGGCCTCCTCTCGCTCCCGCTCGAAGGCGGCCAACGCCTCCGCGGGCCGGCCCTGGAGGAGCGTGAGGAGCGCCAACCCCCAGCTCACGCCCTCGAACTCAGGGGCGATCTCGAGGGCGCGCCGCCACGCCTCGGCCGCGAGCGCGAGCTGTCCCTGCGCGAGCGCATTGTCGCCGAGCACGCTCCAGTTGGCGGCGTTGAGCGGGTCGATCTCGATCGCTCGCCGCGCGGCGGCGATCGCCTCCTCGGGCCGCCCCACGATCGAGCGGAGGATCCCGTAGCGGCGCTGCGTGGTCGGGTCGCCCGGGTTGATCGCCAGGGCGCGCTCGAGGTCCTCCTCCGCGCCCCGCCAGTCCCGGTGCAACGCGCCGCGGAGATAGCCGCGCGCCGAGTACCCCTCCGCGAGCTCCGGGTCGAGCGCCACCGCGCGTTCCGCCGCGTCGAGCGCGCGGCCGCGCAGCTCGTCCGCGGCGCGCGGGTCGTCAGCGCCCTCGGCAAGGTGCACGAGCTGGATGGCCAGGCCGGCCCAGGCCGGCGCGTATGCCGGGTCGAGTGCCACCGCGCGCTCGTAGGCGTCGCGGGCGGCGGCGTACCCCTGCCGCGAGTAGCGCGCGTAGGCCTGGCGAGCCAGGAGGAACTGCTGGTAGGCCGCGACGCTGGCGGCGCGCCGGACGGTGGGCGCGGCGCGCTGCGGTCGGAGCTTCACCTGGAGCGAGGCGACCACCGCCCGCGCGATCTCGTCCTGCACCGCGAAGATGTCGGTCAGCTCGCGATCGAAGCTCTCCGACCACATGTGGAGTCCATCCTCGGTGCAGACGAGCTGCGCGGTCACCCGCACGCGCGAGCCCGCCTTCCGGACGCTGCCCTCCAGCACCGCCGCGACGTGCAGCTGCTCGCCGAGCGCCTTCAGGTCGCCACCTCGCCCCTTGAACGCGTCGGAGGAGGTCCGCCCCGCCACGTGCAGCCCATCGACGTGCGCGAGCGCGTTCCGGAGCTCTTCCGCCAGCCCGTCCGAGAACCACTCCTGGTCCCGCTCCGGGCTGAGGTCGGCGAAGCCCAGTACCGCGATGGAGGGCGCCACGGCCCGCGGAGCGCCGCCCCGCCGATGCAGCGCGATCGCGATGGCCACGGCGAGAGCGATCGCCGCCACCAGCGCCGCCGCGACCGCGGCCCGGCGCGCGCCTCGGCCACGCCGCGCCCGAGCACGGGCGGGCGCGACGTGGCCCGGGTCCCGAGGCCACGCCTCCTGCACCGCGGTCAGCTCCGCCAGCGCCGCCGCCGCGTCGCGCGGTCGCTCCACCGGATCGCGGGCCAGCATGCGCCCCACGATCGCGCCGAGCGCGGGCTGCTCCGGAACGTCCAGCCGGGGGGCCGGGTCGCCCTTCGACACCCAGCGCCCGCCGTCGGCCGGGAACGGTGCGTCCCCTGTCAGCATGCGGAACGAGAGCGCCCCCAGCGCGAAGACGTCCGTCCGCTCGTCCTCGGGCGCGCCGCGCCACTGCTCCGGCGCCATGCAGGTCGGCGTGCCGCCCTCGAGCCTGCTGCGGCCGAAGGCGTGCGCCATCCCGAGGTCCAGCACCTTCACCTGACCGTCGTCGCAGAGGAAGACGTTCCCCGGCGTGAGGTCGCGATGGACCACACCGTGCGCGTGGGCGTGCGCGAGCCCCTTCGCGACCTCGATGGCGACGCGCAGCGCCTCGCGCGCGCCGAGCGGGCCGCGCTCGAGCCGGCGCGCCAACGTCTCCCCGCGGAGCAGCTCCAGCACGAGGTACGGGCCGTGCTCGCTCCGCCCGAGGTCGTGCAGCGTCACGATGTTCGGGTGCGAGAGGCGCGCCGCCGCCTCCGCCTCACGCAGCAGCCGATCCTCGCGAAGCTCGGGCGAACCGCCGGCGTGGAGCGCCTTGAACGCGACCGTCCGTCCTAGCACGCGGTCGCGCGCCTCCCACACCACCCCGAAGCCACCCCGACCCACCTCGCGCACCAGCTCGAACCGGCCCACCACGGCGCCGGGCCACAGCGCGGCGTCCCAGGCGGGCGCGCCCTCCTCCTCCTCTGGCGAGCGCACGAGCTCTCGCAAGAGCGCCGAGAACGCGCCCGGTGCCGGGCCGTCCGTGAGCGAGTGCTCGCGCTCCTCGAGCCGGGGCATCGATGCGATGGGTAACGCGAGCGCCGCGAGGCGGCTCGCCCGAGCCACCGCCGGGCCCAGCCGGGATCAGTTGAGGAGCGCGCGCCGCGACGGGGCCGGAGCCGGCGCCTCGAGCTGCTCGGCCTCGAGCCCCTCGCGCGTCAACAGGAAGCGCACCTTGCCCGAGCCGCGCTCGGTCTCGAGCTCCGCCTCGAACGCGGGGCCACCGATGGTACCGAGCAGCATGTCCTTCTTCAGGTTCACCACCCGCCCCTGGACGAGGTCCCCGGCCACCGGCGTCATTCCGGCGTTGCGGCGAAGGAGCTGGAGCGCCGCCTGGTGCAGCGTCCCGGCCAGCGCCGGCGTGAGCGGGATCGTGCTGAGGAGGACGGAGATGAGCCGCCAGGAGGGCGTGGAGTTCGCGGTGGGCACCGGCCGCGACCATAGGCCGTCGCCCGGTGGGCCGCAACCGTTTGGTCCGCAAGCGTCGCCGGCGGGCACCTCGTATCGCGATAGGCGGCTACTGCCCGCCACAGAACGCGGCGCCCGCGGGACGGACGAACCGCCACCGCGAGTCCAGGTGGTGGCTGTCGGGATCTCCGGTGGTCACGAACAGCACCGCATGTCCGATCTCGTGCGGGATCGGCGCTGCCTCGACGCACGGCCCGAACGCGGTGGAGACCTCGATTCGCGCCCTTCCGAACATCGTCAAGCCTCCGGCATCGGGTGCTTCGAGCGGCGGATCGGTCACGGCCAGCGTCCAACCGTCGAGGTCCGACAGCGAGGCTCCCCACCACCCAGCTGCCGCGGCGGACACTGCGCGGGCGCGCTCGTCGAGATCGGCGCGATGCGCCCAGGCTTGCGCCGAATGCACCTCGACGCGGAGCGGTTCCGAGGGACCGCACCCCAGCAGCATCGTCGCCATGAGAGCCAGGTAGCGCACGCGCCTGGCAGCACGGTAGGGTTGCCGCCCGAGGCGGAGCGCCCCCCTCGGCGGGCGCGCCTACGTGAGGGGCTCGGACATCACAGCGCAGCCCCGGCCGGCAGCTGGAGCTCCTTTGGCGACGGCTCAGTGGGTCGCAACCCGGCGCGGCTGACGCGACCGCTGCCCGCGCACCAGGCGGAAGGCCAACGCCGCCGCCCGCGACATCGGCCGCTCCGTCCGCGCGGGCACGACGCCGGTGCATACCGCGCGCTCCAGCCGGTCGAGCAAGGCCTCGACGGCCCAGTCGTGGATGGGCTCGATCGTCATCCAGAGCAAGCGCGCCGAAAGTGTTTTCTGGAGCTCGAGCGTGTGCGTCACGCGGCAGCCGTCCCCATCGGGCGCGAGGTCGAAGCCATGCCAGCCGACCAGGCCGCCGACCACGTCGACCCTCCAGGTGAGACCGTCCCAAGCGCGCAGGCGGAAACGAAACGGCCCGTGTCCGACCAGCGTCACGCCGGGGATGAGCGCCAGAGGGTCTATCCCAGCCGGATTCCGGCGCCAGGTGGCGATGACGTCGCGGGGGAAGCAATCGCGGTCGCCGGCGCTCCAGCAGGCCTCGATCCAGGGACGGACGCGCTCGATGGGCGCGCCGACGCGGCGGACGTGGACGTTACGGATCGACCTCGGAGCATCCATACGCATCAGTATGGTGAGGGGCGGGGCGCTTTTCAATACGGTTCCGTATGGTATGCGATGGGACATGGCCACACGGAAGACCGGTGCCCCTGGAGATCGCCTCTCCGCTGCCGACTGGGAGGCCGCTGCACTGGACGCTCTCGCGGAGAGCGGCCTCGGCGGCGTAGCGGTCGAACCGCTGGCCCGTCGGCTGGGCGTGACCAAAGGAAGCTTCTACTGGCACTTCGCCGATCGCGAGGCGCTCCTGAAGGCGGCGCTCTCCCGCTGGGAGGAGGCCCACACCGAGCGCGTCATCGCCGCCGTCTCGGACGTGCGCGACCCGCGCGAGCGGCTGGTCCGCCTCCTCGGTCTCGGGCTCGCCGGCGGTCGCTCGGACCGCATCCACATCGCTCTCGCCAACGCGAATCACCCGCTGGTGCGCGACGCGCTGGCTCGCGTGACCCACCGCCGGCTCGAGTACCTGGAGTCGTGCTACGTGGGCCTGGGGCGGCCGCGAGGCGAGGCCAGGCGGAGCGCGCTCATGGCGTACACCGTCTACGTCGGGCTGATCCACCTCCGGCTCGAGGCGCCGAAGGAGCTCTCGTCACACCGCGCCGTCGAGCACTTCGTCAGCAAGCTGGTGCCGTGACGACCGCGGCAGTGCGCGCCCGTACGTGTCCTCGGCTCGGTCCGCGAGTCGACGCTCGTCAGCGCGCCTTGGCGTAGTCGCTCGCGCCGGACCAGTCGATGACGACGACCGGCTCGTCGCCGACCACCCAGGCGTCGTGTCCGCTTGGGAGCGCCGTCACGTCCCCGGGGCCGGCGACGAACTCGGTCCCATCGTCCATCTTCACCGCGAGCTTACCCGAGACGTGATACTGAAAGTGCGGGGCCTCGCAGCTCGCTGTCTTCGCGAGCGGCTTCACGTCCTTCGACCAACGCCAGCCGGGCTGCAACACGAGCTTCCCGACGGCGCCGCCCCCCATCTTCAGGACCTCCGCCCTGCCGTTCGGGAACTCGCGTGTCTCGTCCGGCTTGGCAAAGGACTTGTGCTCGCTGGACCTCGCCATGGCAGCCTCCCTTTGACGCTCGTGACGCGGGCCCCACGACCGCGTCGTCAAGACTTCCGGGGTCGTTAAGGGGTAGCTAGCCCGCGTGCTTCTCTCTTTCGAACGCCAGCGATGCCCCTCTCGAGCGGCGCCGCCGTGGGCTACCGCGCTCCCCAAGCGGGCGGACGGGCCATCCACCCGCGCCATCCGCACACTCCAGGTGGGAGCGTCGAGCCATGAGTCACCGCCTGCCGCCCGCCATCGTCCTCGCCCTCGCGGTGGCGTCGGTGCCGGTCGCCTGCGGGTCGGGGTCGGCGTCGGTCAAGCCCTCGCCCTCCGGAGCAAAGGCCGAATCCAGGCCGCCCGACTGCGCGGTCGAGTTCCTCCGCAGCGCGCCTGAGCGCAAGTACGACGAGCTCGGTGAGATCTACGGCTACTATTCTCGGGAGGTCGAGCCGCAGGATGTCATGCGCGAGAAAGCGTGCGCACTCGGCGCCGATGCCGTCATCGTGACCAAAGACTTTGTCGTCTCGAACGTACAAGGACCGGATCGCAAGTTCCTGTCCGGCACCGCCATCAAGTACCCGACTCGATAGGCGCACCTCGCGGGTAGGCCACGGGCGCCACCCTGACCATCTGCGGCCAAGAAAAAAAAGGGCCTGGCGTTGTCCGCCAACCCCTTGGACTCACTGAGTGGCCGCTGCAGGTTTCGAAGCTGCGCAAATTCCCTCCGGGCGCGCTGGCAGGGCATGCGTCTGGGGTGGCCTCGGCCTCGCCTGTGCGCTCCACGCAGCGCGCGACCTCGTGCTAGACGGCGTGCCCGTCGCGGAGGCGGCGCGGCGCAAGGGATTGGCTGCGCTGTTCCTCTCCGACGAGGCCGCGCGGGTGGTGGCCTAAACCCCGCCCCGGCGACGACGGTTCTGGCCATGTGCTCGGTCAAGCCTTCCGGCGCAGTGGGCGAGCCATGCAGGTCGCGGACGCCGGACAGAACGACCGGAACTCGGGGGTCGCAGCTACGGGAGCCGGCACCTTCGACCTCTCGACCCGTCCGTACCCGGCCCTGGCGAAGAACTTCTCCGCGTTCGTCGTGAGCAGGTACAGAGCGCGCGTCCCCCGCTGCTTTGCCTCAGCAAGCGCCCGCGCGTGAAGAGCGGTCCCGATTCCGGCGCCCTGAAGCTTGGGGTCCACCGTCAGTGAGCGGAGTAGAGCGTCCTCGCCGCACTCCTCCAGACCGATGCACCCGACAAGCCTGCCGCCGTCGCGGGCGACGAAGAACATCTGGTGCGGCTTGCCCACGTCGCCGGCCGGCAGGCCGAAGCTCGCGAGAAGCGAGCGGATGCCGTCCAGGTCTTCCTGCGATGCCAGCCCGTACTCGATGGGCTCGTTCCCGCGCTCGCTGCGCTGTACCGGCTGGAAGACCTTCGCCAGCCGCCGGCGCAGTTCATCGCGCACGTCGCGGTACGCCTGAAGGCGCTCCGCCTCAGTTGTTCCTGTCGCAGCCGGGTCCGCAGCCGGGTCCGGTAGCCCCCAGTGGATCCGCAGCGCCTTGCCCAGGAACGCCGGGCACACCTCCTCGGCACACAGGGTGAGGACCACATCCACGTCGCCTGGCGGGATGTCGCTGATGCTCTTCGAGAACTGGCCGCTGATGTCGATGCCGATTTCCGCGAGCGCCTTAACGGCGAGCGGGTTCAGCCGCGACGGCTGGGAGCCCGCCGACGAGAACTTCACCGACGCGGGCGCGAGGGCTCGAGCGATGCCCTCCGCCATCTGGCTGCGCGCGGAGTTGGCGACGCAGAGGAACAGGACGTGGCGAGGGTGCGCGGCGCGGATGGCCTCCGCGTCCTGCCCCCATGCGCCGCTCACAGGTTCCTCCCAGCGGCCGGTCTCTCGACCGTCACCGCGCAGTTCTTCACGCTCACCACCTGCCCCGAGTCCCCGGGGAAGAACCGGTCGCGCAGCGCCAAGGCGACGTTGACGAGCCCGATGAGCACGGGGACCTCAACCAGCGGGCCGATGACGGCGGCGAACGCTGCGCCGTGCGACATCCCGAACGTGGCGACCGCGACGGCGATGGCCAACTCGAAGTTGTTCGATGCGGCCGTGAACGAGAGCGTCGCGGTCTGCCCGTAGGTAGCCCCGACCTCGCG
Organism: Anaeromyxobacteraceae bacterium; assembly: GCA_035538735.1. Taxonomy (GTDB): domain Bacteria; phylum Myxococcota; class Myxococcia; order Myxococcales; family Anaeromyxobacteraceae; genus Anaeromyxobacter_A. The sequence continues at coordinate 9,791 of DATLJU010000011.1, forward strand.
GCTCATGAAGAAGGACACGAAGAACATCAGGATGAAGTAGACGAGCAGCGGGACCGCGATGCGCACCACGTCGAGCGGAAGCTGCACGATGGTCTCGCCCTTCAGCGAGAACATGACGACGATGGTGAACAGCAGCGCAACCAGCGTGATGGGCGAGATGCGCGGGATGAAGACCTTCCGGTACCAGTCCTCACCCTTCAGCGCCCGCAGGCCGAACCGGCTGGCGATGCCCGCCAGGAACGGGACGCCGAGGTAGACGAAGACGCTCTTCGCGATGTCCGCGATGGTGATGTGGACCTCGGCGCCCCTCAGGCCGAACCAGCCGGGCAGCACCGAGATGAAGACCCAGGCGTAGACCGAGAAGAACAGCACCTGGAAGATGGAGTTGAAGGCGACCAGGCCGGCGCAGTACTCGGTGTCGCCCTTCGCGAGGTCGTTCCAGACGATGACCATGGCGATGCACCGCGCCAGGCCGATGAGGATGAGGCCGACCATGTACTCGGGGCGGTCGCGTAGGAACACGACCGCGAGCAGGAACATCAGTGCCGGCCCGACCACCCAGTTCTGGATGAGCGACAGCCCCAGGACGCGCCCGTTTCGGAACACGCGCGGCATCTCCTCGTACCGGACCTTCGCCAGCGGCGGATACATCATCAGGATGAGCCCGATAGCGATGGGCACTGAGGTAGTGCCGACCGAGAGTCGGTTCAGCATGGGGACGACGCCTGGCACCAGGAACCCGAGCGCGATGCCGGCACCCATCGCGATGAAAATCCAGAGCGTCAGGTACCGGTCGAGGAACGAAAGGCGGCGCGCAACTCCACGGTGGGCCGGGGCGGCAAGAACGGGGGTGGTCACGAAGGTCTCCTAGAGGCTGCCGATGAGCGCCTTCAGTCGGCGCAGGGTGCGGGGCTGGACGCAGTAGCAGACGCGCGGGCCGTCGATGTCTCCTCGGATGAGCCCGGCGTCCTTCAGGACCTTCAGGTGCTGTGACACCGTGGACTGGGCGAGCGGCAACTCCTCTACGATGTCACCGCAGATGCAGGCCTCCCGTCGGACGAGGAGGCGCAGAATCTGGACGCGGGCTGGATGCCCCAGTGCCTTCGCTAGGGCGGCAAGCTCCTCGTCGGCGTCAACCCCCTCCACCGGGCGGAGGTCGGGTTCTTCCGAACTTGGGGTGGGGCCACAGGACGAAACCGTCTTCGCGGGAGTACTCACATCGTCGTTTTACGATGATGTCCGCGAAGGCGCAACGGGAGGTAGGCCATCCGGATGGAGCCGGTTCTGGACTTACGATGAACGCGGCGTCGAAGGCGAGGACCTCCTTTCGAACATCCGCGCGCTCGACGCGGCCGGCCTGCGGTTCATCGCCACCTCGCAGGGCATCGACATCCGGGCCGGGGGCGACGCGATGTCCAGAATGACGACACGATGCTCGCGGCGGTCGCGGAGTTCGAGCGCGACCTGATCCGCGACCGGACGCGTCTCGGCCTAGCGGCTGCCCGCCGCCGTGGCGTCCGCCTCGGCCGCCGCGTGGAGCCTGGACCGTCCGCCGCCGAGGTCCGCAAGCGGCGCGCGAAGGGCGAGAGCTGGACCTCCATCGCGGGCGCGCTCGGCTGCACGGTGGCGAAGGCCCGGCGGCTCGCTGCCGCGTGAGCTCAGGCCGGGCCGTGGTCCAGGTACGCCACCAGCGCCTTCAGCGTAACAGTGCCCGCCGAGCCCCTCGCCCAGCACAGCCCGCTGGCATCGGGCCACCGCTATCGTCTTCGACGTCAGCGGGAGGTCGTGCGCCTTCGTAGCACCGCCGCGTCGGAGGTCCGTCCCAGCCGCTCGTAGACCTCGGCGAGCAGGGCGACCGCGTCGCCGTGGTCCGGGTGCGCCGCCAGGAGCGCCTCGAGCGTATTCGCCGCTCCTCGCAGCTCTCCTGTCCTCGCCAGGTAGAACGCGAGGGTCCAAGCGTAGCGTGGCTCGCCTGGCGTCAACTTCGCCGCGGTGCGCGCGAGCGACACAGCCTGGGCGGCGTCGCGCTCACCCACGAGCACGGCCAAGTTGAACGCCGCCGGCGCGAGCCGCGGATCGGCTCGGAGCGCCGCGCGGAGCATCTCCTCGGCGCCGTCCCGGTCGCCGCGCTCGGCGAGCAGCAGGCCGAGGTCGAACGAGATGCCGGCGTCACTCGGCCTCTGGGCATGAGCCTCGCGGAGGAGCCGCTCTGCCTCGTCGCTCCGCCCCGAGGTGGCGAGGAGCATAGCCAGGTTCACCCGGCTCATGAAGAGCTGGTCGTCGATGGCGAGCGCCCGACGGTACTGGCGCTCCGCGTCGGCCGTCCGGCCCACGGCGGCATACAGGTTGCCGAGGTCGAAGGGGCCCGAGGGGAGGTCCGACATGTAGCACTGTGCCTGCTCGTACTCCTGAAGCGCCGCGCCGTGCGCCTTGCGCTGGGCTTCGGTGAGGAAGGCCGCGGGCCGCCCCGCGAGGCGCGCAGCGGCGTGCGATCTCACCGCGCGCACGGGGTCCTGGAGCAGCGGCCCGAGCGCCCGCGCCAGCGCACCCGGATCAGCGGTCTTGAACCGGTCCGCGGCCGTGGCGCGCACGAGCGGCTCCGGGTCGGAGAGCGCTTTCTCGATCGCGGCGCGGGCCGCTGGGCCTGGGTACGCCGCGAGGAGGTCCACCGCCGTGGCGCGGGCGACGAGCGGCCGCAGCGGATCCTGCAAGAGCTGCACGAGATCGCTCTCGGCGGCGGGGTCGCGCCGGCGTCCTGCCGCGAGGACGGTCCCGAAATGCGGCTCGCGCTTCCTCCCATACCAACCGTCGTACTTCGACTGGACCCAGGCCAGCGGCTTGTCGGCGTGGCAGCCCGATGCGCTGCACGCGTTGGGCACGCCGAGGGTCGCGGTCAGGTCCGGGCGCGGGACGCGCATGGAGTGGTCGCGCCGGAAGTGGACCACCATGAAGTTCTTCCCTGGCATGTGGCAGGAGACGCACAGCGCCCCAGGGCTGGGCTTCCCCTTCCACTCGGCCTTGTGGAACTGGTGCCCGGCGCCGTCGTACATGTCGGCACGGTGGCACCGGGTACAGAGGGCGTTTCCTTCCATCAGGTGCCTGCCCGAGTGCGGGTCGTGGCAGTCGGTGCAGCGCACGCCATTCGCGTACATCTTGCTCTGCGTGAAGGCGTGCCACTCGAAGTCCTCGTCCAGGATCTGGCCGTCGCTGTGGAAGACGCCGGGCGAGAGCAACGTCGGCAGGTAGCGGTCGAGGAGCTCGCCACCCGGCGCACCCTGGTCCTCGAACTGCGCGCGGCGCGCGTGGCAGGGCGCGCAGAGCGCGACGAGCTCCGGTCCGGCGAGGTGCGAGGTGCGGGTGGGGAGCGCAGCGTTCTCCACGGCGGGGCGGCCCATCGCCGGCTGATCCGCCCAGGACGCGTGCTGCGAGCCGGGTCCGTGGCACGCCTCGCAGCCCACCATGATCTCCGACCAGCTGGTCTCGTACGCGTCTGCTTCCGGATCGTAGCGCTTGCGCACCGCGGTGGAATGGCAATCCGCGCACATCGCGTTCCAGGTCTGGCCGGCCCGCGTCCAGTGGAGCCAGTCGCCGGGCGGCGCGTCCGGGCCGGGGTTCACGTAAAACCAGCGCTTCGCGCGCGTGTCCCAGGCCGCCGAGAGCGCCTGGAGGCGCCCCCCGCGAAACGCGACGAGGTACTGCTGCAGCGGCGCCACGCCGAACGTGTAGGCGACTGGGTAGTCCTGCATGGTGCCGTCGGGTCCCTCGGAGTGGACCATGAACCGCTCGCCGCTGCGGAAGAACCGCCACTCCTTGCCTCGGTGCACGAACCGCGCGTCGCCGAAGTCGCCGAGGACCGTCCCGTCGCGGGCGGGCTGCATGGCGCGAGCGTGGTTCGAGCCCTTCCAGGCGTCGTACTGCGTCTGGTGGCAGGACCTGCAGCGCTCGCTCCCGACGTACTGCGGCGCCGCTGGCGGGGGATTGCGCGGGCCGCGCGCGCCGTGAACGGCAAGGCAGATCGGCACGGACAGAGCGATGACAGCGGTCGTGGCGATTCCCACCCAGGTCCAGCGTCTCGGCGGGTCGCGCCTTCGCTCGTCGCCGGCGGGACGGGTGTCGGAGGTGCTCGCCATGGTCAGATCTGGAACTGGAGCCGGAAGCCGTAGACGCCGCTGTGCCCCACCGTGCCGAAGCGATGGAGCCAGGCCCTTCCGTAGTTGAGGTCGAGGCGGAACATCGCGTCGAGCAGGTACCAGCTGGCCCCAAGCTGAAGACTGTCCATGACGCCGCCCTGGATGGGACCGCTGTCGAGATCGTTCGTGTACCAGCGCACCGCCACCTCCGCCGCTCCCCACTTGCGTTTGGGCACCACGGCCCCGGGCACGCCGCTCTTGCGCGAGAAGGGCAACACCTCGCCGGTAGGGAACCAGCTCGCCTTGATGTATGCCCCCCACAGGTTCGGGTTCGCGCCTTGCGACGAGAGGGTCCACGTCTCCAGGAGCTCGGACTCGAACGTCAGGGGTCCCCAGATGCCGAGCAACTCCGCGTCGAGTCCCCACGCGCGTCCGGCGGTGAACGGGCCGGTGTCGACGAAGTAAGGACCGACGTGCGTCGCCGGACGAGCCTTGTACTGGCTGGGCCCGTCGGGGGGTGACAGGTAGCGCCCCGCGAGACCTAGGTGGACGAGCCGAGCACCGTCGCTCGCGTACACGGGCAGGCCAGTGACCCGCGCCGTGCCTGCGATCTCGTGGCCGCCACTGATCCAGTTGCTGAAGAGCCCCAGCGCCCACGTCAGGCGCATGTCCAGCGCGTGGTTCGCGACCACGACGCCGGTCTTGTCACCCACCTCGAAGGCCGTCAGGGCTCGCTCCATGTAAGTCAGGTTCCCGCCGGTGATCAGCTCCTCGATCGAGAAGGGCGGCTTCTGATTTCCGACCGTGACCGTACCCACCCACCGGTTCACGGGAATCTCGATCCAGAAGTGCGCCAGCCCGAACCGCTGCCCCTTGGGGAGGTCGAAGCCGTTGAAGTCGAACGCCGCGCTGAAGGAGACGGGCTCGTCGAAGCATCGAAGCTCTCCGTCAGCGGAGAAGCGCGCCTCGCGCCACTCGAAGGTCGAGTCAATCTTCCCCAGTTGCCTGATGTTGGCCGAGTCCTGGCTGAAGACGGTGAAGTCGAGCATCTGGCGCGTTCCGAGTCGAGTGCCCAGGCAGCCGCCGTCGTAGACGTTCCAGCTGGTCCATCGGTCCCGCGTCGCTTGACCGCTGCCCGCGGCCGTGCTCGCGGTCGCCGCCTGCAAGCTGGAGCTCCCCAGTGACGGAGCTTCCGCTGAGGCGCATCCTCCACCAGCAAAGGTGTCGGTCCCGGCGCCGCCTGGTGAGCGCGCCGACGCAACTGCGGCGACGAGCAGGAGCCCGATCATGCGCCTCCGTTGCATCTCAATCGGCCCGAGCCGGTTGTTACGAAGACGACGACGAGCAAGTAGTGCAGGAAAACGTGGCCCAATGCGAGCGGACGGGCTTGGCGCTGGTGGTGATATCGAGGAGCTTGGTGAACCGCCCGACGAACGCCCCTATGCCGTGGTAGCCGGCGGGCACCCGGCCCACTGCGAAGCTGACCTGGGAATCCTGGGAGGAGGGACGACCTGCCGCTAGGCGAAGTCGCGTCAGCCCATTTGGATGGGGAGGTACAACATCCCCCGGGAAAGTCCAGATTACCCGGAGAGTGTGTGAGAACCATTTCACCATGGGACACAACACGGACTAGGCCGTAAGGGCGTCGTGGGGGGGGGGAGCGTGAATACGTCACTGATTGTTAACGCCTTGCGCGTGATGGTCGGAGCGTCACTGCTCGTTGGTTCATCCGATGTCCACGCACAGGCCAAGGGGAAGGCGCCCAACATCTTGGTGATCATGGGCGACGACATCGGCTGGTTCAACATCGGCGCCTATCACCAGGGCATCATGGCGGGTCGAACGCCGAACCTGGACAGGCTCGCCGCCGAGGGCACGCGCTTCACCGACTACTACGCGGAGGCGAGCTGCACGGCCGGTCGCGCCAACTTCATCACCGGCATGCTACCCATCCGCACTGGCCTCACCACCGTAGGGCAGGCCGGGGCGACGCTCGGCATGCCGGACCAAGCGCCGACCATCGCGACCGTGCTCAAGTCGATGGGCTACGCCACCGGGCAGTTCGGAAAGAACCACCTCGGTGACCGCAACCAGTTCCTGCCCACCGTCCACGGCTTCGACGAGTTCTGGGGCTACCTCTATCACCTGGACGCGATGGAGGACCCGTTCCACCGGAACTACCCGCCGGAGCTGAGGGAGAAGGTGGGACCACGCAACCTCCTCCACACCTGGGCCAGCGACAAGGACGACCCAACGGCGGACCCGCGCTGGGGCAAGGTAGGCAAACAGAAGATCGTCGATGAGGGGCCGCTCCCCCCTCACCCGATGCCAGGCATCAAGCACAACATGGAGACCGTCGATGACGTGATCCTCGATCACGCGATGAAGTTCATCGACAAGGCGAAGGCCGACGGCAAGCCGTTCTTCGTGTGGCTGAACCCGACGCGCATGCACGTCATCACACACCTCTCGGACAAGTACGAGAGCCGACGCACGCCCGAGAACGGCTGGAGCGTGTACGAAGCCGGCATGTCGCAGATCGACGACATCGTCGGCTCCGTGATGAAGAAGCTAAAGGACGACGGGCTGGAGGAGAACACCATCGTCGTCTTCACCACCGACAATGGCGCTGAAGTCATCTCCTGGCCCGACGGCGGCATGACCCCGTTCGCGGGGGAGAAGGGGACCGTGCTCGAGGGCGGGTTCCGCGTCCCATGCATCATCCGCTGGCCTGGTCGCGTCCCGGCGGGCAGGGTCGAGAACGGGATCGTCTCCGGCCTCGACTGGTTCCCGACGTTCGTGGCCGCCGCGGGGAACCCCCGCATCGTGGAC
>DATLJU010000012.1:0-6555 GCA_035538735.1 Anaeromyxobacteraceae bacterium
CCGCGTCCGCTCGAGGGCCTCTCCGGCGCTCACACGACCTGGACCGGGGAGCAGGACGACCGAGCCGCGCTCGAGACCCACGGCGACGACGAGCGCGCCTCGCGCGAGCTCTCGGAGCGGCAGATCCCGAAGCTCCCCTGACGGATGCCATCCGTTCGCCCTGAGCGTAGCCGCGCAGCGGCGAAGTCGAAGGGCGAACGTACCTCGCGTCACTCGTTCTGCGACAGGATGAGGTGGACGTACTGGGCGCGCTCGAACGCGCCCGGATCGCGGATGGCGCGCTGCGAGAGCGTGCCGCGGAAGCTGGACAGCTCGGAGAAGCCGCGCCGATCCATCCAGCCCTCGAGCTCGTCGCGCAGCTTGCCGAGGTACGGCACGCCGTGCTTCATGAGCGCCGAGGCGAGCTGCACCACGGTCGCGCCGGCGAGGAGCTGCTTCGCGACCGCGGCGGCGTCGTGGACCCCGGTCGACGCCGCCAGGTCGCCCGGCGTCCGGCCGTAGAGGAGCGCGACCCATCGCAGGGACGGCAGCATCTCGTGCGGCTCGCTGGGCGGCATGACGTTCTGCAGCGACATCCGCTCGAGCGAGATGTCGGGCTGCAGGAAGCGGTTGAAGAGCACGTATCCCCTCGCTCCCACCCCGTCGAGCCGACGGATGAAGTGGGCGAGCGAGGTGAAGTACGGCGACAGCTTCACCGCGACCGGGACGGTCACGGTGCTCACGATGGACGCGACGACCTCCTCGTACCGGGCCTCGACCTCGGCGGCGGAGACGTCCGGGTCGGCCTGCACCGCGTACAGGTTGACCTCGAGCGCGTCCGCGCCGGCGTCCACCACCTGGCGCGCGTACTCGCTCCAGCTCCCCGGCGCGACGCAGTTCACGCTCGCGATGACGGGGATGCGCACCGCCTGCTTGGCGCGCGCGACGAGCTGCAGGTACTCGGCCGGACCGATGCGCTGCGCCGGGAAGAAGCTGCGCGTCGCCTCGGGCGTCACACCTTCGCCGTAGGACAGCGCCTCCTGCAGCGCCGAGTCGGCGGCCTCGATCTGCTCCTCGAACAGCGAGCGCAGCACGACCGCGCCGGCGCCGCTCTCCTCCGCCAGCTGGAAGTTCTCGACGCGGTTCGACAGCGAGGAGCTCGCGAGGAGGAGCGGGCTCGGGAGCGTCATCCCGAGGTACGACGTCGTGAGATCGGCCATGGCGGCCGGATCCTCGCCCCCGTTCCGCCCGTTTGTGAAGGGAGGCGCGCTCTGCCGACCCGAAGGGGCCGCCGGGTCGGGGCGGGGGCGTATCCCCCGCCGTGCGGTCATTCCTTCCAGTTCATCGCCAGGAACTCGACGTCGTTCGGCGAGAGATCGAACCGCAGCGCCGCCTCGTCGATGAGCTTCGTGCGCGGCGCGTCCGGTTCGGCCCTCCGCTGCTCGGCGAGCCAACGGAGGGCGCTCCTGAGCGCGTCTCCCTGCGGCACGATCCCGCCTCGTCGCTCCGACATGGCGCTTCCCTCCTCGCTCGGGGAATGTACCGGGACAGCGCCCCACCGGCCACGGTAGAAGCGATCTCATGATCGCTCCCTCCGCCTCCGAGCCCGACCGGTCGCGCCAGCAGCGGCGCGGCTTCGCCGCGGCGCTGGCGGCCTACGTCACGTGGGGGCTGTTCCCCCTCTATTTCAAGGCGATCAAGGCGGTGCCGCCTCTCGAGATCCTGGCCCACCGGGTGGTCTGGTCGATGGCGCTCCTCGCCGTGATCGTCACGCGGCAGCGCCGCTGGCGCGAGCTCGGGGCCGTCTTCACCGGCGGGCGGCTCCGCGTCTATGTCCTCTCGACCACGCTCATCTCCGCCAACTGGCTCCTGTACATCTGGGCCGTCAACACGGGCCACGTGCTCGAGGCGAGCCTGGGCTACTTCGTGAACCCGCTCGTGAACGTGCTGCTCGGGGTGCTCTTCCTGCGCGAGCGGCTCAGCCGGGGCCAGGGCCTGGCGGTCGGGCTGGCGGGGATCGGGGTGCTGGCACTGGCGGTCCGGCTCGGCACCTTCCCGTGGCTGTCGATCGCGCTCGCCGCCACCTTCGGCTTCTACGGCCTGGTCCGGAAGAAGGCCGGCATCGACGCCATCGTCGGCCTGCTCGTCGAGACGGCGCTGCTGGCGCCGCTGGCGCTGCTCTTCCTCGGCGCGGTCGCGGCGCGCGGCCAGGGCGCGTTCGTCGCGTCCGGCGCGCGCACGACGATCCTGCTCGCGTCGGCCGGGGTGGTGACGGCCGTCCCGCTCATCTGGTTCGCGGTCGGGATGCGCGCCCTGCGCCTCTCCACCATGGGCCTCATCCAGTACATCACGCCGACGGGCCAGTTCCTGCTCGCGGTGGCGCTCTACCGCGAGCGCTTCACGAGCGCGCACGCCCTCGCCTTCGGCTGCATCTGGGCCTCGCTCGCGCTCTACACGTACGACGTGCTCCGCTCGAGCCGGCCCCCAGCCCTCTCCCCGCTTCGCGGGGCGAGGGAGATGAGATCCGAGGCGCGCAGCGAGTGATCGAGCCCTCTCCCCCGACGGGGGAGAGGGCAGGGTGAGGGGGCGCCGCCGGGTGCGCCCGCCGTCACCGGCTACCGCTCGTTCTCCGGCGTCCCGGCGTCGGGGAGCGGCTTCGGCTCGGGCGGCGTGAAGGGGATCCGCAGCTTGCCGGCGCGGTTCTCGAGGAACAGCTCGAGCCCGCGCTCGTAGTGCAGCGCGATCTCCTCGTACAGCGCGTCGAGCACCGGCTGGAAAGCGGCGCTGGTCGGCTCGACGACGTCGAACTCGACGCCGGGGAAGAGCTCGAGCAGGTAGCGGTCTCCGGCGCGCTTGAAGCGCAGCGCGATACGGAGCGTATCCTCCGGGCGCGCGTCCTCGGCGAGCCGCAAGAGCAGGCCCAGGTGCCAGTAGCTGTCCTCCTCCAGCATGAGCGCGTCCTCGACGTGCGCCACCGGGCCCGCGCCAGGCCGCTCCCACGTGACGAGCTCGCGCGGCCAGCCGAACACGTCGACCAGAGCGCGCGAGAAGGCGCCCGCGAAGTACGCACACTGTGAGTAATACCCGTCGTACTTCTTGCGGGCGGCGGCGAAGGCCTTGTTCACGTCCTGGAAGCGGGACATCGAGCGCCTCGTGCGGTAGGAGGGGTAGGCTGAACCTACCAGAAGCGGCCCGCCCGCTGCAGCATTCACGGAACCCTGTCAGCTCTCACGCCGGCGCCCGTGCCCCTCCGGATGGATGGTCAGGACCGGGCAACCCGCCCGCCGCACGACCCGCTCGGCCACCGACCCGAGCAGCGCATGCCGGAAGCCCGTGCGACCATGGGTGCCGACCACGACGAGATCGAAGCCGCGCTCCCGCGCCATCTCGACGATCGACAGCGCCGGTTCGCCGATGCCCTTCTCGACGTTCACCTTCGTCGCCCCCATCTCCTCGGCCAGCTGCTTCCACTCGGCGAGGTGCACGTCGGCCTGGTCGGAGAGATCCTGCAGCATCTTCGGGCTCGCCACGACCGAGCCCTCCGGCAGCGTGTAGCCCGGCAGCTCGTAGGCGTGGAACAGGGTGAGCTCGCCGCTCGTCAGACGGCACACGTCGACGGCCGCCCGCATCGCGGCGCGGGCCGGGTCGGAGAAATCGATCGGGCAGAGGACCTTCGTCCAGGGAAACGCCATGGCGGCCTCCTGTCGAACAGTGTACCGCCCCCCGCGCAGCTCCGGCGTGGATTGGATGGGCCCCGCCCGGGCCACTACGCGCTTGCCCGGGTGCCGCTGCCCGTGGCCGGTCCCAACCGGCCCCTCTCCCCTCGGGGAGCGGGGGCGTCTGCTGGCGCGCGTGATTAAAGAAGCTTTCTCATGCGCCTCTGCACGCTCCAGGACGGCACGCGCGACGGCCGGCTGGCGGTGGTCCGCGGCGACGGGCGCGCGCTGGCGCCGGCGGGCTCGATCGCGCGCTCGCTTCAGCAGGCGCTCGAGACCTGGGAAGCCAGCGAGCCGCGGCTGCGCTCGCTCGCGGAGGAGCTCGAGTCCGGCCGGCTGGCGGGTGAGCCGGTGGAGGCGGAGCGCCTCGCCGCCCCACTGCCGCGCGCGTACGAGTGGGTGGACGGGTCGGCCTTCCTCAACCACGTCCGCCTGGTTCGCAAGGCGCGCGGCGCGGAGCCACCGCCCACGCTCGAGTCCGATCCGCTCGTGTACCAGGGCGGCTCGGGGGTCCTGCTCGGCCCGCGCGATCCCCTCTCCCTCCTCGACGAGCGGTACGGGCTCGACTTCGAAGGCGAGGTCTGCGTCATCCTCGGCGACGTGCCGCAGGGCACACGCGCGAAGGACGCCGCGCGCCACGTCCGCCTGCTCTGCCTCGCCAACGACGTCACCCTGCGCAACCTCGTCCCCGACGAGCTGGCGAAGGGGTTCGGCTTCTTCCAGTCGAAGCCCGCCACCGCCTTCTCGCCCTTCGCCGCCACGCCCGACGAGCTCGGCCCGGCCTGGCGCGACGGCCGCGTCCACCTGCGGCTGCGGGTCACCTACCGGGGCCGGCTCGTCGGCGACTGCGACGCCGGCCCGGAGATGCACTTCTCGTTCTTCGACCTCCTCCAGCACGTGGCGCGGACGCGCGCCTTCACCGCCGGGACGATCCTCGGCTCCGGGACGGTGTCGAACGCGGACCGCGCCCGCGGAGTATCCTGCCTGGCGGAGCAACGGATGCTCGAGATCATCGACGCCGGCCCGGGCGGGAAGCCGGTGACACCGTTCATGAAGCGCGGGGACCGCGTGGAGATCGACATGCTCGACGCCTCCGGCCGGAGCGTCTTCGGCCGCATCGACCAGGTGGTCACGTGACGGCGCCACGGCTCACGCTCCACGGCTACTGGCGCAGCTCCTCGTCGTGGCGCGTCCGCATCGGCCTGCACCTCAAGGGGCTCGCGTTCGCTCACCGCCCCGTCAACCTGCTCCAGGGCGAACAGCGCGGCGAGGCCCACCGCGCGGTGAGCCCGCTGGGACAGGTCCCGGTGCTGACGGTCGAGGAGGGCGGGACGACGCGCCACCTCGTCCAGTCGATGGCGATCCTGGAGTGGCTGGACGAGCGCTTCCCGGCGCCGCGGCTCTTGCCCGAGGACCCTTATGGACGCGCCCGCGTCCGGGCGCTGGCCGAGCACGTCAACTCGGGGATCCAGCCGCACCAGAACGCAGCGACGCTGAGGTGGCTGCGCGAGCACGAGCACGGCCTCGACCGAGCGTGGACCGCCCACTGGCTCCCGCCCCTCGTCGGCGCCCTGGAGCGGGCGGTGGCCGACGGGGCGGGGCGCTTCTGCCACGGCGACGAGCCGACGCTGGCCGATCTCTACCTCGTCCCCCAGCTCTACGGTTGCCGCCGCTTCGGCGTCGACGTCTCCGCCTTCCCCACCCTCCTGCGCGTCGAGGCCGCCTGCCGCGAGCTCGACGCCTTCCGCCGGGCCGAGCCCGACGTCCAGCCCGACGCACCGCCGCCGGAGAAGAGGAGCTGAATCATGGCCCTGGAGCCCATCGGAATCGTCCGCCTGGAGGGCCTGCACTACTACGTGCACGACCTCGAGCGGAGCCGGCGCTTCTACACCGAGAAGCTGGACTTCGCCGAGACCGCCACCTCCACGCCGGAGCTGGAGCGCGAGGGCCGGCAGCGCTCGGCCCTCTTCGAGGCGGGCCAGGTGCGCGTCCTCTGCTCGCAACCCGTGGGCGAGGGCGGGCGCGCCTGGCGGTGGCTGCGCAAGCACCCCGACGGCGTGGGCACGCTGGTGTTCGAGGTGGAGGACATCCAGCGCACCTTCCGGCTGCTGGAGGAGCGCGGCGGGACGCCGGTCACCGACGTCGAGCGCTTCGTGGACGACGGCGGCGCGTTCCATACCTTCAACATCACAACGCCCTTCGGCGACACGACGTTCCGCTTCGTCGAGCGGCAAGGCTTCCAGTCCATCTACCCCGGCATGCGGCCGCACGCGCCGGCCCGCGGCGGGCAGAACCGGCTCGGCTTCGAGATCATCGACCACGTGACGTCGAACTTCGAGACCATGAAGCCGGCCCTCCTGTGGATGGAGCACGTGCTCGGGCTCGAGGAGTTCTGGGAGGTGGAGTTCCACACCGCGGACGTGGCCGGCGAGTCTCGCCGGAAGGCGATGCAGGCGCACGGGTCTGGGCTGCGCTCGGTCGTCATGCGCGACCCGAAGAGCGGCGTGAAGTTCGCCAACAACGAGCCGTGGCGGCCCGCCTTCAAGAGCTCGCAGATCAACATCTTCCACGAGGACCAGCGCGGCGACGGCGTGCAGCACGCCGCCATCACGGTGCGCGACATCCTCGGGGCGGTGCGCGAGATGCGCGCCCGCGGCGTCGAGTTCATGCCTACCCCCGGCAGCTACTACGACCTGCTGCCCGAGCGGCTGAAGAAGATCAACGTGGGGCGGATCGAGGAGGACGTGCAGGTGCTGCGCGACCTCCAGATCCTCGTCGACGGCGGCGCCCCCGGCAGCTACCTGCTGCAGATCTTCCTCAAGGACGCGGCCGGCCTCTACGGCGAGCCGGAGGCGGGCCC
>DATLJU010000013.1:0-6241 GCA_035538735.1 Anaeromyxobacteraceae bacterium
AAGGCGGGTCCCTTCCTCCTGCGCGGCCGCGCGAAGAGCGGCGACATGTACGCGTCGATCGACGCCGCCGCCGAGAAGCTCGAGCGGCAGCTCAAGAAGCACAAGGAGAAGCTCAAGAGCCACAAGCTCCCGGAGCGGCAGAGCGGGCAGCGGGTCGTCGACGTCCGGCACGAGGTGTTCGACGAGGAGCGCCTGTCGGACCGCGTCGTGAAGTCGGACACGTTCCAGGCGAAGGTCATGACGCTCGACGAGGCCGTGATGCAGCTCGACCTCCTCGACGTGCACTTCTTCGTCTTCCAGAGCGCGAAGGACGGTAGCTTCAACGTCGTGTACCGGCGCGAGGACGGCAACCTGGGGCTGATCGAGGCGCGCAGCGCCTAGGGGCCTGTGACGGTTCAGGCGGCGCCGCCCCCGCCCGCCGTGGCGGGGGTGGCGCCGGCCTCCGCTTGCCTCGTTGCGCGCGCGTGTCCACCTGTGCTAGCGAGGCGTCGCACCCATGAAAATCGTCGAGTTCCTGCAGCCTGGAGCGGTGGTGGACGACCTGGCGGGCACCAGCGGCCCGGCCGTGCTCGCCGAACTCGCGCGCCCCCTCGCCGCGACGCACGCTGTGGACGCCCAGCGCCTCCTGGAGACGCTGCTGGAGCGCGAAAAGCTCGGCTCGACCGGCATCGGCGATGGCGTCGCCATCCCGCACGGCAAGGTGCCCGGCCTCCCCACGCTCATGGCGAGCTTCGGCCGCTGCCGCCGCGGCGTCGACTTCAAGGCCATCGACGGGAAGCCGACCTACCTCTTCTTCACGCTGTTCGCGCCGGAGAACTCCGCCGGCGCGCACCTCAAGGCGCTCGCCCGCATCAGCCGCATCTTCAAGAACCCCGCCTTCCGCGAGTCGATCATGAAGGCGGCCGACGCGGCCGAGATCTTCCACCTCATCGAGACGGAAGACGCGAAGTACTGAGACGGCGTTCCCCTGCCGGGGTAGGTCGCGCTCTTCGCCAGAACGGCGTTCCCCTACCAGCGTAGGGCGGGGGCTCGTCCCCCGCCGCCGTTCAGTGCGTCACCAGGTGGAACAACCGATCCCACCTCGGTCCGTCCGGCCCCCACGACACCAGCGCCACCCAGGCGCGCCCCTTGATGCGTCCCACCGGCACCGGCCCGAACACGCGCGAGTCCGCGCTGTGGTCGCGGTGGTCGCCGGCGAGCCACACCGTGCCCGGCGGAACCGTGACCGGCGGCACGTCCCCGCACGGCAGGTAGGGCGTGCAGTACGAGTGGTACGTGTGCGGGCCGAGCTGCTCGACGAAGTCGACGCAAGGCTCCTCGCGCCACGGGCCGCCCTCGAGCCTGTTCCAGTAGGTGCAGGCGCCCCCGACGCGCTCGCGGGGCACCGGCTTCCCGTTCAGCACGAGCGCGCCGTCCTGGATCTCGACCGTGTCTCCGGCCACCGCCACCACGCGCTTGATGAGGTCGTCGTTGCGAGGGTTTCCCGGTGGGGCGAGCAGCACGACGATGTCGCCGCGCTTGGGGGTGGACCAGGTGACCTGAGCGGTCTCGGTGAAGGGCAGCCGCGCCCCGTAGGCCCACTTCTCGACGACGACGTAGTCGCCGATCTGGAGGGTCGGGATCATGGACCCCGAGGGGATGTAGACGGCCTCGTAGAGCAACGTCCTGAAGGCCAGCACCGCCAGGATGGTGAACACCCACCCGCGGATCTCCTTCTTCACCTTCTCTCGGTCCACGCGGTCCCGTCCTCGTTCCACCCCGCGACGTACCCACGGCGGGGGACAAACTTCCGCATTACTCGGTCCGCATCGCCTCGACCGGATCGAGGCGGCTGGCGCGCGCCGCGGGGTAGATCCCGAAGACGAGCCCGCAGCCCGACGCGGCGGCGAGGGAGAGTACCACCGCCCATGCCGGGACGCTCGCCGGAATCCGGAACAGCTCGCGCGCCCCGGCCGCGAGCGCGGCCCCCAGCCCCACGCCCAGGAGGCCGCCGGCGAAGGACAGCAGCACCGCCTCGACCACGAACTGCTGCAGGATGCGGCGGCGCCGCGCGCCGAGCGCCATCCGGACGCCGATCTCCCGCGTCCGCTCGGTGACCGAGACGAGCATGATGTTCATGATCCCGATCCCGGCCACGAGCAGCGCCAGCGCGCAGATGCCGAACGTCGCCGCGCCCACGACCGACGCGAGCTGGTTCACCGTCGCCGCCATCGTGTCGTTCGTGAAGTACTCGAAGTCGTTCTCGGCGAGCCCCCTCACCCCGCGCAGTCGCCGCAGCGTGAACACCACCTCGTCGAGGGCCTTCGGGAGGTCCGGCGCGCTCGTCGCCTGCACCGTGTAGTGGTGGTCCTTGGGGCGGCCGGTCACGTCGTCGTAGGCGTCGATGGGCACCACCGCGAACGCGTCGCGCGACTCGAGGCCGAGCACGCTGCCCTGCCGCTCCGCCACCCCCACGACGGTGAACGGGGCCTCGCGGAGCCGCACCTCCTGGCCCAGCGGATCCTCGCCCGGGAAGAGCAGGTCGGCGACGTCGGCCCCGAGGAAGATGACCCGCCGGCCGAGCGCCACGTCGACGTCGCTGAAGAACCGGCCGCGAGCCACGCTGACCCCGTTGGCGTGCTCGTACTCGGCCGTCGCGCCGGTGACGGTGATGGTGGCCTTGGTCGAGCGCTGCGCCGTCCTGAGACGCTCTCCCCCCTCGTGCTGGGCCTCGACCGACACGTGCAGCACGTGCGGGAGCGCCCGCAGCGCCTCGCCCTGCTCGCGGGTGAGGTTCGGGCGCTTGGCGTACTTCTGCCAGTTCTCGGTGAGCCCGATCGGCCAGCGCTGCACCCGGAACGAGTTCGAGCCCAGCACCGCCAGGTCGTCGTTCACCTTGAGGCGGAGGCCCTCGGTGAGCCCCATCATGGCGACCACCGTGCTCGCGCCGATCACGATGCCGAGGAGCGTGAGCGCCGAGCGCAGCGGGTTCGCGCGGAGGGTGGCGATCGCCATAGCGAGCGTGTCGAGGAGGCCGGTCATTCCCAGCGCAGCGCCTCCACCGGATCGAGGTGGGCGGCGCGCCAGGCGGGCCAGCTGCCGAACACGAGCCCGACCGTGGCGGAGAAGCCGAGGCCGAGCGCCACCGCCGAGGGGGTCACGGCCGCCGCGAGCGGGGTGGTGAGCGCGATGAGCTGAGCCGCCGCGAGGCCGAGCGCGGTGCCGACCGCGCCGCCCAGCGCCGCCACGACCGACGCCTCGAGGACGAACTGGAACAGGATGGTGCGCCGGCGCGCTCCGAGCGCGCGGCGCACCCCGATCTCGCGCGTCCGCTCGTGCACCGAGACCATCATGATGTTCATGATCCCGATCCCGCCCACGACGAGCGTGATGAGCCCGATGCCGATCGCGACCCCGTACAGGGCGGTGGTCAGCCCCTGGTAGATCTTGAGCAGCTGCTCCTGCCGGTTGATGGAGAAGTCGTCCGGCTTGCCGGGCGGGACGTGGCGGGCGCGCCGCATGATCCCGGTGAGCTCGTCCTCGGTCTCGTTGACCTTCCCCGGCGGCGCCGCCACGGCGATGCCGATGGAGCGCTTCATCCCGAAGAGCCGGCCGAAGGTGCCGAACGGGACGAGCAGCCGCTGGTCCATGTTCATCCCGAGGAAGCGGCCCTTGCGCTCGAGCACCCCCACGACCGTGAACGGCCGCCCCGCCACGAGCAGTCGCTGCCCGAGCGCGCTCGTGGCAGGCGCCCCGGGGAAGAGCAGGTCCACCACCTCCGCGCCGACGACCACCAGCGGGCGGTCGAGGTCGACGTCGCTCTCGACGAAGAAGCGCCCCGCCACCAACGCGCCCCCGGCCGCCTGCAGGTACCCGGGGCCGACGCCGACCGTGGTGACGTCCTGCACCTCGCGCCCGTCGCGCCGGGCGGTGGCGCGGGTGAAGACCATGGGTGAGACGGCCAGCGCGAGCCTCGACTCGCGCTCCACCGCCCGCTCCTGGGCGAGCGTGATCGGCTGGCGGTTGCGCATGAGGTACCACTCGTCCGTCCGCGTCACCCACTTGTACTTCTGGACGTACACGGAGTTCGTGCCGAGGTTCGACACCTGCGCCTCGAAGCTCGCGTCGAGCCCCTGCACGATGGCCACGATGGCGATCACGGTCGTGACGCCGATGACGATCCCGAGCGTGGTGAGCAGGCTGCGCAGCCGGTGCGATGCGAGCGTGCCGAGCGCGATCCGGAGCCCCTCGGACAGCTCCCCCCACCCGCGCACGAGCGCCCGCGGCGCCCTCATGCTCCCGCCACCTCGCGCCCGGCGCCGTCGGCCACGACGCGGCCGTCGGAGAGCCGGAGGGCGCGCGGGCAGCGCGCGGCCAGCTTCGCCTCGTGCGTCACGAGGAGGAGCGTGTGGCCGCGCCGGTGCAGCTCGCCGAAGAGGCGCACGATCTCCTCGCCGGTGGCGCTGTCGAGGTTGCCGGTCGGCTCGTCCGCCAGGAGCAGCGACGGATCGCCGACCAGGGCGCGGGCGATCGCGACGCGCTGCCGCTGCCCGCCCGAGAGCTCGTTCGGCCGGTGGTGCATGCGGTGGTCGAGCCCGACCGACTCCAGCGCCGCCTCGGCGCGCGCGCGCCGCTCGGCGCGCGGCACCCCGCGGTAGACGAGCGGCAGCTCGACGTTGGCGAGCGCCGTCGAGCGGGGCAGGAGCTGGAAGGTCTGGAAGACGAACCCGATCTCGCGGTTGCGCAGATCCGCGAGCTGGTCGTCGGACAGCCCCGAGACGTCCTGCCCGCGGATGCGGTACCGCCCGCCGGTGGGCGTGTCGAGGCAGCCGAGGACGTTCATGAGCGTCGACTTGCCCGACCCCGACTGGCCGACGATGGCGAGCCACTCGCCGCGGCGGACCGTGAACGAGACGCCATCGAGCGCGCGCACCTCCTCGCCGCCGACCTGATAGACGCGGGTGAGGCCCTCGACGTCCAGGGCGGGCGCGTCGGGGGAGATCACGTCGCGCCCCCGTCCGGCTTCTCCTCCTTCACCGGCTTCCCGGTCCTGAGCTCGCGCGACAGCGCCTTGTAGGGTCCCTCGACGATCCGCTCTCCCGCCTTCAGCCCGGAGACGATCTCGATCGCGCTCTCGTCGGCGAGCCCGGTCTCGACCGGCCGCGCCTTCGCCACCCCACCCTCCACCACGAACACGACCTTCTTGAGCGCCTCGCGACGGGGCCTCGCCGGAGCGGCGGCCACCCGCGGATCGGCCACAGGGACTGCGCCGGGAGAGGCGAGGTCCTTCTCGGCTCGCACCGTGACCGCCTGGATCGGCACCACCACCGCGTCCTGGTGCGTCTCGGTGGAGATGGTCGCCTCGCAGCTCATGCCGGGGAGCGATCCCACGGCTGCGGCGGTGAGCGCCAGCCGGACCGGGAAGGTGGTCACCTCCGCCTCCGTGCCCGCGTTCTTCACGAGCGCGTTCTTCGCCACCTCGATGACCTGGGCCGGGAACTTCCGGTCCGGGAAGGCGTCGATCTCGACCTCGGCCGGATCGCCGTCGTGGAGGAAGACCACCTCGTGCTCGCCCACCTCCACCTTCGCCTCCATGGCCGAGAGGGTGGCGATGGTGACGATGGGGTCCTCGTTGAAGTCGGACCCGCGCACGCGCTCGCCCACCTGCTTGGCGCGCGTGACCACGATCCCGTCGATAGGCGCGTAGATCGTCGCGAACGAGAGGAGGTGGCGCGCGTCCGCCAGCGACGCGTCCGCCTGCGCGATGCGCTCGGCGGCGGCCTGCGCCTTGGCCTGCTCGGCGCGGAGATCGGCGAGCGCGCGGTCGAGCTCGGCCTGGCTCGCGTCCCCGCGCTGGGCGAGGCCCTTCACGCGCGCCAGGTCCTGCTCGAGGCGCGCGATGAGGACGCGCTCGGCCGCGAGATCGGCCGAGGCGCCGGCGCGGAGCGCCTCCTGCTGCTTCACCTGGGCGGCGAAGCGGCGGGCGTCGATGCGCGCCAGGAGCTGCCCCTTGCGGACGCGATCGCCCTCCTTCACGGGCAGCTCGAGCAGGTCGCCCGAGATGTTGGACGATACCTTCACGGTGGTGGCCGCCTCGAGCTTCCCGGCCGCGGTCACCTTGCGGGTGATGGCGCTCCGCTGCGCCGTCGCGATCTGCGCCACGATGGGCGGTTCGGGCCGCGGGCGGAGCGAGAGCGCCGTCACCCCCAAGACCGCGGCGAGCAGGCCCGCCACGAGGAGCCGGCGCGGCCAGGAGAGCGGC
>DATLJU010000014.1:0-11325 GCA_035538735.1 Anaeromyxobacteraceae bacterium
TCACCATCGGCGGTGGCACGAGCGAGATCATGAAGGAGATCGTGGCCAAGGCGGAGGGGCTGTGACGGACACCCTGGTCGTGCTGGTGACCGCGCCGGGAGCGGAGGAGGCGGCGCGGCTGGCGCGGACGCTCGTCGAGGAGAAGCTCGTGGCCTGCGGCAACGTCGTGCCGGCGGTGCGCTCCATCTACCGCTGGGAGGGGAAGGTCTGCGACGAGCAGGAGGCGCTGCTCGTCCTGAAGGCGCCGGCGAAGCGGTTCCCCGAGCTACGCGATCGGATCCTGGCGCTCCACCCGTACCAGGTGCCCGAGGTGGTCGCACTCCGGATCGAGGACGGGAGCGAGAAGTACATCGACTGGATCGTGCAGAGCATGTACTGAGCGCGTTCGCCCTTCGACTACGGCCCGCTCCGCGGGCCTACGCTCAGGGCGAACGGGCAGGGGGTCCCGCCCCCGCGGTGGCGCGCGCGGTGCGCCGCCTCCTCTCAAACCTTCGCTCAACCGCCGTAGGGCGGGGGCTCGTCCCCCGCCGGCGTCACCCGAGCTCCACCACCAGCGGCGCGTGATCGCTCGTGCCGACCTCCCGGAGGCTGTCGCAGCGCGAGACGCGCGACGCGAGCGCCTCGCTCGCGAGGACGTAGTCGATCCGCCACCCGATGTTGCGCTGACGGAGGTTCCGCCAGGGGGGCCACCAGGTGAAGAGCTCGTCGTCATCGGGGTGGAGCTGGCGCCCCAGATCGACGAGCCCGCGGCCGAGCAGCTTCGCGAACACGGCGCGCTCGTCGGGCCGCTGCCCGATCGCCCCGGGCTTGCGCTCCTTGGGGTGAACGTCCACGTCGGCCCGCGCGACGTTGAGGTCCCCGCAGAGCAGGAGGTGCCGCCCGCGCCCGTGCTCCTCCGCTGCCCACGCGTCGAGCGCCTCCAGGAAGCGCAGCTTGGCCGGGAAATCCTTTCCGCCGTTCGGGACGTAGATCGACGCCACGGTGAGCGGGCCGAGCTCGGCGGTGACGACGCGGCATTCGTGGTCGAACGACGGGTGGGCGAAGGCGGGCCGGCCTGGAGCCAGCTCCCGACGGACGTGCAACGCCACGCCGGAGTAGGCCGAGGCGCCGTGCCAGTACGCCCAGTAGCCGCCGGGGTCGAACAGGAGCGTCGGGATCTGCGCTGGCGTCGCCTTGATCTCCTGGAGGCAGACGACGTCCGGCCGCTCCCGCTCCGCGAGCTCGCGGAGCTGGGCCTCGCGGGCGCGGACCCCGTTCACGTTCCAGGTGACGAGCTTCACGGCTTGCGGAACAGCGCCTCGAGCGCGTCGCGCGGGTCCTGCTCCGCAGGACCGGGCGCCTCGCCGAAGAGCGCCCCGAGCGCGTCGCGCGCCGCCGTCGACCGGGCGCGGCGCCGCGAGGCGCCGTCGCCGAGCTGGAACAGCTCGCACGCGTTGGAGGCCTGCTTGTCGATCACGTGCTCGGCGTGCGGCTCGCGGCACTCGTGCGCCACCCCCTCGTCGTAGAAGCGGCAGTTGATGCAGGAGTGCAGATCCGCGTCGCAGTCGGGACAGGTGGTACGCCGCCCTACGGGACCGTCGAGGCGCAGCTCCGCTCCGCAACCGTAGCAGCTCGTGGCCATGCGCTGATTATACTCGCGCGGGCGCGGCGAGCCCGTCGCGCCGGCCGTGCTCGCCGCCCGCGTGCCTGCAGGCGCTCGAGAGCGCGCGTCGCGTGTCTGCCGCGGGGCTAGTGCCCGCTCCGCGACTGCGTCTGGGGTCTGTTGAGATCGTCGATCGCCGCGTCGCGGGCGTGATCGCGCTGCTGGTCGTCGGCCACGCGGTGGCAGGTGCGCACGGGGATGTTGCTGCCGGTCGGTCTCTCGTACTCGCAGACGACGCGCGCGCCCGGCTCGGGGCTGGCCGCGGCGGCCGCGGTCGCGCCCGGCCCGGTGCGCGTGGCGGGGGTGCTGCATGCGGCGCCGGCCGCGAGCGCGGCCAGGAAGGCGACGGCGAAGACGAGGCGGGGCATGCGATCTCCGGGCTGCTCCTGGTCAGGCTTCGTCGAGGGAGGGGACGGTCGTCTTGGCCGGCAGCGGCGGCCGCTCCGCCAGGTCGGCCGAGAGGACCGCGACGGTCTCGACGTCGAGCCGGATGCGCTCCCACTCCTGCGGCGGTACCGAGAGGAACGCGTCCACCACGGCCGGATCGAACTGGGTGCCGCGGCAGCGCACCACCTCGGCGCGCGCGTCGCTGAACGGCTTCGCGCGCCGGTAGGGCCGATCGCTGGTCATCGCGTCGAGCGTGTCCACCACGTGGAAGATCCGCGCCCCGACCACGATCTCCTCACCCTTGAGCTGCGCCGGGTAGCCGCGGCCGTCCCAGCGCTCCTGGTGCTGCAGGACGATGACCGACGCGCTGCGCAGGTAGTCGACGCGCTGCAGGAGCTGCCACCCCAGGTCCGGGTGGCGCTTCATCTCGAGCCACTCGTCCGCGGCGAGCGGCCCCGGCTTGAGCAGCACGCCGTCGCGGACGCCGATCTTGCCGATGTCGTGGAGCAGCGCGCCATGCTCGATGGTCGTGAGCTCGGGCTCGCCGATGCCGAGCTGCTGCGCCAGGCGCCGCGCGTAGAGCGACACGCGGCGCGAGTGCCACTGCGTCTCGGCGTCGCGGTAGTCGAGGGCGGAGATGAGCCCCTCGAGCAGCGCCTGCGTGCGCTGCCGCACCATCTCCTCGAGGCGCAGGTTGATCTCTCGGAGCTGCTCGTTCTGACGCTGCACCTCGGCCGTGAGGCGCTCGTTCTCCCGCCGCAGCCGCGCCGCGTCGATGGCCTGCGTGACCGTGGCGAGCAGCTCCTGCTGGTGCCACGGCTTGGAGATGATCCGGTAGACCTCGCCGGTGTTGACCGCCTGCAGCGCCACCCGGAAGTCCTCGGCGGCGGTGCAGAGGATGCGGGCGGCGTCCGGCAGGCGAGCGCGCGCCTGCTTGAGGAAGGAGACGCCGTCCATCGCCGGCATCATGTAGTCGGAGATGATGACCGCCGGCGGATCGCGGTCGAGCGCCGCGAGCGCCTCCAGGGGCGACGAGTAGCAGCGGGTGCGGAACCCGGCCCCGTCGAGGATCCGGGCCAGCGCGCGGAGGATGAGCTCGTCGTCGTCGACGATGAAGACGCGGTCTTGGCCCATGGACCCCCGCCGGAGAAAACGGCCGCCGCATCATGCTCCGCGCCGGCGCGGGAGGGCAACCCCGGACGCACACGACCGCGCGAGGTCGGACCACGCCCTACATCAGAAGCTCGAGAGGAACTCCTCGTTCGAGTCGAACTCGGACAGCTTCTTGAGGAGCCGCTCCATCGCCTCGACCGGCTTGAGCGAGGCGAGCGCCCCGCGCAGCTTGCGGATCTTCTCGATCTCCTTGGGGAGGAAGAGCTTCTCCTCCTTGCGCGTGCCGGACGCCGCGATGTCGATGGCGGGGAAGATGCGGCGCTCGGCGAGCTGCCGCGAGAGCACCACCTCCATGTTGCCGGTGCCCTTGAACTCCTCGAAGATCACCTCGTCCATGCGCGAGCCCGTGTCGATGAGCGCGGTCGCGATGATGGTGAGCGAGCCGCCCTCCTCGGCCTTGCGCGCCGCGCCGAAGAGCCGCTTCGGCCGCTCCAGCGCGCGGCTGTCGACGCCGCCGGTGAGGGTGCGTCCGGAGGACTCGATCTCGCGGTTGTAGGCGCGCGCGAGCCGGGTGATCGAGTCGAGCAGGATGACGACGTCCTTGCCGCCCTCGACCAGCCGCTTGGCGCGCTCCATCGCCATCTCGGCAGCGTGGATGTGCTCGTCCGCCGGCCGGTCGTTGGACGAGCCGACGACCTCGCCTTGTACGTTGCGGCGCATGTCCGTGAGCTCCTCGGGGCGCTCGTCGACGAGCAGCACCATGAGGTGCACGTCGGGCCGGTTGGCCGTGATCGCCTGGGCGATCCGCTGCAGCATGATGGTCTTGCCGGCCTTGGGCGGCGAGGTGATGAGGGCGCGCGCGCCGAGGCCGATGGGAGCGATCAGGTCGAGCACCCGGCCCACCATCTCGTCGGGCCGCGTCTCCATGAGGAGCTTCTCGGTCGGGTCGGTCGCGGTGAGGTTCTGGAAGTGCGTCCGCCGCGCGACGGCGATGGGGTCGGTCCCCTCCACCTGGTCCACGCGAGAGAGGATCCGCTTCATGTTTCGGACGCTCGCGAGCCCCTTCACGAGCACGCCGGGCTGCAGGTGCATGCGCTCGACGAGCCAGCGCGGCACCTCGACGTCGAACGGCTGCGGGAGGTAGCTGCGCTTCGGATCGCGGAGCCAGCCGAGCCCCTTGCCCTCGAACTGCAGGACGCCCTCGACCTCCTCCGTCTGCTCGGGCTGGCCCCCGGGTTGCGGCCCGGCCACCGCCGGCGCCGCGGGCCCGTTCGCGCCGGGCGCGGCCTGCGCCGGACCGTTGGGCGCCGCGCCGGGCTGTCCAGGCTGACCACCGCGACCGCGCCGGCCGCGGCGGCGCCGGCGGCGGCGGCCCTGCCCGGGCTGGCCGGGGACGCCCTGGGGTGCGGCGGCACCCTGGCCGTCGTTCGGCGCGGCGGCAGCGGGTTGCTCGGAGGCGGGTGCGTCGGGAGCGGGCGCGTCGCCCGCGGGCGGGGTCTGCTCGTTCTCGGTCATGCTGTCTTCTGCTCCGGCCGCGGGGCTTCTTGGCTCACCGCGGCGCGTCCTGGACTGGCCATGCGTGGTCGGAGCGCGGCCTGGACATCGTGTCCGGTCGCTCGACCCGCTCCCCGCTGCGCGGCCCTGACCTGCGCCGCGTCCGCTGCGGCATCGCGGCGCCTCAATGCGTCGAGCGAGCCTGCAGGCGGGGGTCTGCCCTTCCCCGAAAACCTAGATCGCAAACGGGAGGGAGACAACTCGTTCTTTAACAAAAAAGCAGTACCGGCGGAAGCCCTCCCTCAACTTCACCGCGAGCCGGGGCCCGCTCCAGGCGGAGGACTTGCCGCGTCGCCGGCCGCCTCGCCCAGACCGACCCAGCCCGGTGGGAGCGCCACGAGCGGGCCAACCTCGAGCAAGAGCGAGAGCGCGCGGAGCTCGGGGATGCGGCCGATCGAGGCGATCGGCGACGCGTCGGCCTGGAGGTCGAGGCCTCCTACGAGGTCGGAAAGGAAACCGCGCTCGGGCTCGAACGCCTTCAGGTCGACCTCGGCGTCGGGGGGCAACCCGGCCTTTCGCATGGCGAGGTGGACCGCGTCGTCGAAGGTCCCGAGCTCGTCGACCAGCCCGCGGGCGCGCGCCTGGGCCCCTGTCCACACCCGCCCCTGCGCCACCACCTCGACCGCCTCCCGCGGCAGGTGCCGCCCCTCCCCGACGCGCGACACGAACAGCTCGTAGAAGGCCCGCACCTCTCGCTCGACCAGCGCCCGCTCCTCGGGGGTCCACCGCCGCGTGAACGACTGCAGGTCGGCGTGGCGGCCGCGCTTCACCGTGACCGCGTTCACGCCCAGCTTCTCGAGCAGGCCGGAGAGGTCAGGCTTCAGGGCAAAGACGCCGATCGAGCCGGTGAGCGTCGAGGGCTCGGCTACGATGGCGTCGGCCGCCACCGAGACGAGGTAGCCACCGCTCGCCGCGACGTCGCCCATGGAGGCGACGACCTTCTTCCCGGCGCGCCGCGCCTGCATCACCTCGCGCCAGATGAGGTCCGACGCGAGCCCGTCGCCGCCCGGCGAGTCGACCCGGAGCACGATGGCGACCACCTCGGGATCGGCCGCGGCCTGTTTCAAGAGCCGGGCGATGGTCTCGGCGCCGGCGATGCCGTCCACGCCGAGGGGCGCGGGCCGGCTCTGACCGCCCGCGATGGCCCCCTCCACCCGCACCACGCCGACCTTCTGGCGCGGGCCCCAGCGCTGCGCCGCGCGGGGCGGCGACTCGTCGAGCGTGGAGGCGAGCTTCACGTCACGGCCGACCTGTGAAGCGACCGCGCGCTCGAGCTCGTCGGGCCAGGCGAGGCCATCGACCAGCCCCGCCCCGCGCGCCTCCTCGGCGCTGAACACGCCGATGTCGATGAGCTCGCGCACGCGCGCCTCCGGGAGGGCGCGTGCGGCGGCGATCGCGCGCACCTGCCGGTCGAAGACGTCGCCCTGGACGGCGTCGGCCACCTCCCGCTGCGCCTCGCTCATGTCCTGCCGCACGAGCGGGTCGGGGGCGCTCTTGTACCTGCCGATCGCGACGACGTCGAAGCCGACCCCCAGCCGCCCGAGCCCGCGCGCCAGGAACGGGGTGGTCGAGGCGAGGCCCGCCGGGAAGAGCGCGGCCGATGGCGGGGCCAGGACGGCGGTGGCGGCGGTGGCGAGGTGGTACTCCTTCAGCCCGCCGCCGACGACGTACGCCACGACCGGCTTGCGCGCCTTCACCTCGAGCAGCAGCCGCCGCAGCTCCTCGGCGCGAGCCTGGCCCACTGGCAGATCGTCGATCCGCACCACCAGCGCCGGCAGCTTCGCGTCGTCGCGCACCTGCCGGAGCCGCCGCAGCAGCGCGCCCCAGCGGTCACGCTCGACCGGGAACAGCAGCGAGCGGCCGCGCGACAGCGCGCGCGCGAGGTCGAGGTCGGGGACGGACGTGGGCGCGGCGAGCTCGCCGCGGTACCGCTGGGCGGAGAGGCGCGCGCCGACGACCCAACTCCGGTCCATGCCCTCGCCACCGCCACCGCCGACGGTGAGCCCGACGTGCGGCGAGTTGAGGACGAGCGCGAGCTGACCGTACACGGAGCCGTACGGGCCGGTCTCCCCGGCGTGGGCGGGGAGCTGGAGCTGGCCGAGGAGCCCGACGCCCGAGGTGAGCTCGATCCCGATCCCCAGCGCGACCGCCCGCGCGATGAGGTCGCCCCGCGCCTGGTCGTCGGAGAAGACGTCGGTGGAGAGCGTGAGCCCGTCTCCGAAGAGCCGTGTCGCGACGCCGAGGTCGTAGTGGATGGGCAGCCGGTGCCCGGAGAGCTCCGCGTTCATCCCACGCACCGCGAGCGCGACGGAGAGGTGGCGCGTCGGGCGGAGGGTGAGCCCGGCGTCGAGGCTCCACAGCTTGTCCAGCGCCGGGTCGGGGGAGGAGTAGAAGTTGCCCGCCACCCCGAGCGAGGCGATCTGGTGGAAGGGTAGGGCCAGCGCGAAGGTGGTCAGGCGAAAGCGGGAACCACCGCCGTCCTGTGGGCGGATCCACTGCATGGCGAGGGTGGGGACGAGCCCGAAGACCTTCGCGCCGAGCCAGAAGCCGTCCTCGCCGAGGCCGGTCCCGCTGCGTCCCTCGTGGAAGTACTGCAGGGTGGGCGCCGCGACGAACCCGGTGCCGGCGGGGTTCAGCTGGACCGCAGTCGGCTCCTCCGCCCCCGCGAGCGATAGCCCGGGGACCGCCAGCCCACCCGGCGCCGCGAGGGCGCGGCCCTGCAGGTTGACGGTCTGGGCTGAGGCGGTGAGGGGTAGCGCGAGGAGGAGCAACGCGACGGAGCCGTTGACGAACCGTGATCGGCGCACGCGACATCCTACCTCGCGCCCGGCTCGCCGCCTCCTCTCCTAGCTCTCGCTCCCCTGTCAGGGGAGCGGGGGAACACCGCCCCCCCTGCCCGTGGGAAGGGGGAGAGGGGATCAGCCCTCGTTGCCGGCGTCCTCGACCTTCCGGAGATCGTCCTCGCCGAGCGGCGCGAGGTTGCCCGCCTTGTACTCTCGGAAGAGCTGGAAGATCTGCTCCTTGTGCGGGCGCACCTTGCCGATGGGGCACTGCTCCCAATCCTTCACCGGCTCGTCGCAGTAGCCCATCCGCTTGTCGCCGCACTTCGGCTGCAGGTACCCCCCGATCTCCGGGACGGCCTTCATGATCTCGCGCCGCATGAGCGCCACCATGTGGCGGATCTCCCACTGGGCCCGCCAGCACAGCCGCAGATCGGCGATGTGGAGCAGCTCGGCGAAGTTCACCATCACCTGGAAGTTCGTCGGCGTGGCGTTGGGGAGGACGAAGCGCGCGTCCTCGGCCGGGATGCCCTTCTCGAGCGCGAGCTGGTACACGCGCGTGATCTCCGCCATCAGGCGGTCGTACTCGTCGCGCATCCCGGGGGTCGTGTCCCAGGTCTTCGGCGTCACGTAATCGAGCCGGTCCTGCCTGTACTTCACGTACCGCTGCGACTGCTGCTCGAAGCTGATGCCGATCCGGTGGCGCACGAACTGGTGGCTGAGCGAGCGCGACACGCCCGAGATGCCGAACCAGAACACCACCTGCTCGAGCGGCGAGGCGTGCCCGGTCTTGAGCCGCTCCTGGATGAAGTCGCGGATGGTCTCGGGCGCGATGCGGCCGTCGCGGATCTCGGCCCAGACCTGGCCCGGCGTCTTCGGCGTGTAGCAGGTGCGGTAGGCGCCGTAGAGCTTGGTGAGCGGGTCGCGGGCGTAGTCGATGAGCGTGACCTCGAGCGGCATGCGAGACATCTACCCCGGCGCCCTGACGAACGCGAAGCGGCCTGGCGAGGGCCTGCCCGCCGCGTCTTCTGCGTGTTAAGGAGAGCGCCATGTCCGAGCTCACCTCCGCCAAGCTCGCCTCCGGCTCGCGCGTCGAGATGACGCAGCTCGTCCTCCCCAGCTACGCGAACAGCTTCGGGAACGCGTTCGGCGGCCGCGTCATGCAGTGGATCGACCTCGCCGCCGCGATGGCGGCCATGCGCCACAGCCGGATGCCGGTGGTGACCGCCTCCATCGACCAGCTCGCCTTCCACGCGCCCATCCGCGTCGCCCAGATCGCCATCCTCCGCGCCCAGGTGAATGCGGTGTTCGGCAGCTCGATGGAGATCGAGGTCACGGTCGACGCCGAGGATCCGCGCACGGGCGAGAAGAAACTCTGCTGCGACGCCTTCCTCACCTTCGTCGCGCTAGGACCCGACGGCAAGCCGAGCAAGGCGCCGCTGCTCCTCACCGAGACCGAGGAGGAAGCGCGCCGCGCTCAGGTGGCCGCCTCGCGCCGCGCCGAGCGCATCGCCAAGCGCACGCGCGCGTGAACCCCCTGCGGAGATGACCGTGCCCCGATCCCTCGTGTTCGTCGTCCTCGCCTGCACTCTCGGCATCGCCTGCAAGTCGGCCGGCGCGCCGGGTGCCCGGGCACCCGAGTCCCCTCCCGCCACGCCTGGCATCGACCCGTCCATCGTCGATCCGTCGGTGAAGCCGTGCGACGACTTCTACCGGTATGCGTGCGGCGGCTGGATCGCGAGGACCCCCATCCCACCGGAGAAGTCGATCTGGAGCCGGGGCTTCTCCGAGGTGGAGGAGCGCAACGTGGCGTTGCTGCGCGACATCGCCCAGGCCAATGCCGCCAGCCAGTTCGATCCGAAGGACCGCTTCCCGGAGAAGGTGGGCGACTTCTACGCCGCCTGCATGGACGAGGCGGGCATCGAGGCGCGCGGCACGAAGGATCTCCTCGCGCAGTGGTCGCGCATCGATCAGGTGAAGGACGTGCCGACCCTGGCGAAGGAGCTGGGCGTCCTCCACAAGGAGGGCCTCTTCCCGCTGTTCCGCGTCGAGAGCGATCAGGACGCGAAGGACGCGACCCAGGTCATCGGCGTCGTCGAGCAGGGCGGGCTCTCGCTGCCCGACCGCGACTACTACCTCAAGGAAGACCCGAAGAGCGCCGCCATCCAGCAGGCCTATCGCGAGCACGTCACCCGCATGTTCGAGCTGGCCGGCGTGCCGGCGGCGCAGGCGGCCGAGAACGCCAAGGCGGTCTACGGACTGGAGCACGCGCTCGCGCAGTCGCACTGGACCCGGGTGGAGATGCGAGATCCGCAGCGCACCTACAACCGCGTCGACCTCGCCGGGCTGGAGAAGGCCGCCCCGCGCTTCCCGTGGAAGGCGTACCTCGACGCGCTCGGCCACGGCAGGCTCACGACCTTCAGCACCACCACCCCCCGATTCTTGACGCGCATCGACGAGCTGCTGGCGACGACGCCGCTCGCGACCTGGCGCACCTATCTCGCGTGGCGCGTGCTCTCCGCCACCGCCTCCCACCGGGCGCTGCCGAAGGCGTTCTTCGACGAGCGGTTCGCGTTCATGTCCAAGCACTTCACCGGCGCCGAGAAGCAGGAGATACGCTGGAAGGACTGCGTCCGCGCCACCGACGGCGCGCTGGGCGAGGCGCTCGGTCAGGCCTTCGTGCGCCGCCACTTCGGCGAGGACAGCAAGGCGCGCACGCGCCAGATGGTGAGCGAGATCGAGGGCGCGATGGGGCGCACCCTCGACAGCGTGGGCTGGATGGACGACGCGACACGCAAGAAGGGACGCGAGAAGCTCGCCAAGGTCGTGAACAAGATCGGCTACCCGGATTCGTGGCGGGACTACGGCGCGCTGCACGTCGATCGCGGCTCGTATTTCAACAGCCTCCTCGCCGCGCAGGCGTTCGAGGTGAACCGCGACCTCTCCAAGATCGGGAAGCCGGTCGACCGCAACGAGTGGGAGATGTCTCCCCCCACCGTGAACGCCTACTACAACCCCTCGATGAACGAGATGGTCTTCCCGGCCGGCATCCTGCAACCCCCCTTCTTCACGCGCGGCGCCCCCGACACCGTGAACTACGGCGCGATCGGGATGGTGCAGGGGCACGAGCTCACGCACGGGTTCGACGACCAGGGGCGCCAGTACGACGCGCTGGGGAACCTCACCGACTGGTGGACGCCGTCGGTCAGCGCGGAGTTCGACCGGCGCGCCGCCTGCGTCGCGAAGCAGTTCGACGGGTATGTGGCGGTGGACGACGTGAAGCTGAACGGAAACCTCACGCTGGGTGAGAACATCGCGGACCTCGGCGGCCTCAGGCTCGCCTACGCGGCGTGGCGGCAGAGCCTCGCGGGTAAGCCCGCCGCGCCCGTGGCGGGCTTCACGCCCGAGCAGGCCTTCTTCATCGGCTACGCGCAGTCGTGGTGCGCGGCGGTGAGGCCGGAAGCGGCGCGGCTCCGCGCGGCGACCGATCCGCACTCGCCGCCGAGGTGGCGCGTGAACGGGCCGCTGTCGAACCTCGCCGCGTTCCAGGAGGCGTTCTCCTGTCCGGCGGGGAGCACGATGGTCCGCGCCGGCGAGCAGCGCTGCGAGGTCTGGTAGCCCGCAGCGGCGACTCACGCACGCAGCGCCGCCGCGAAGACGCCCGGCAGCTTGCGCCAGTGCCCGTCCTCCTCCAGCGCCGTGAGGCGCCGGCCGAGGACGTGGGCCGTCCGGTGACTCGGGACCCAGGGGAGCTTCACCGGGCTCCACGACGGGCCGCGCAGCACGAACTTCTCGACGTGCTCCAGCATGCGCGTGTTGTGGACGAAGCCGCGGCCGCTCTGGATGTCC
>DATLJU010000015.1:0-11595 GCA_035538735.1 Anaeromyxobacteraceae bacterium
GCTCCGTCCGGCGGGCCGCGCTCAACCCTGCAGCTGCGCCAGCACGGCGTCGAACACGAGGAGCTCGAGCCGCTCCGCGTCCGCCTCCTCCAGCCCCACGAGCTGGAAGGAGGCGCGCGCGTTTCCGACCTGGGGCCGGACCTCGATCACGCGCGCGTCGGACCGCAGCGGCTCGCCGCCCGGCATGCGCAGGGCAACCTTGAGCTCCTCGCCCACCTTGGGCGCCTTCGCCATCAGGGCCGCGAACCCGCCCGCCGACACGTCGACGGTCATGGCGCGCACGTCGCCGTCGATGAACTGGAGGTCCGCCTGCAGCGCCCGCGCCACACGCAGCGCTTGCCGGGGCCGTAGGCCAGCCGGCAGCGCCATCCGCTGCGCCGCCAGGAGCGCCCGGGCCAGCTCGTCGCGGCCGGTGCGATAGGCTGCGAGGTCGCCACCCCGGAGCTCGCCCTGCTTCGCCTTTTCGTGGAGGAGGCGGAACTCCCGGAGCCAGTCGGCGAAGCCCATGAGACGACCGGCTACAGCGCCTTCTTCAGCTCCGGCGCCGGCTTGAACCCGACCGTCTTTGTGGGCGCGATCTCGATCGCGGCACCGGTCTGCGGGTTGCGACCGACGCGCCCCGCGCGCCGCTTCACCACGAACGTGCCGAAGCCCGGCATCGAGAAGCGCTTGTCCTTGCGGATGGCGCGGGCGAGGTGGTCGAAGACCGCGTCCACGAGGTCCGATACCTGCCGCTTCGAGAGGTCCGGCCGCGTCGCCTGCACCTTCTCGATGAGGTCCGCCTTCGTCATGTCGTGACCTTCCCCCCGGTTGGTCGAGCCGTCGTCGCGAGCGCGGGAACGTAGCGCCCCGCGAAGGCAGGCGTCAAGGCTCGCCTGTGCCCGAGGCCGTCGGCGCGCATCCCTCGCCTCTCCGTCAATCGTGGGTCGCGGGACGGCGTGCGATCCCGAGCAGCTGGCGTGCTTCATCCGGGGTCGCGGCGACCCGCCCTTCCCCACCAACCAGCTCCACGGCGCGTGCCACGAGCTCGTGCGAGCCCCGCGCCAGCACGCCCTTCGACAGGTAGAGGTTGTCCTCCAGCCCGACGCGCACGTGCCCGCCGAGGCGTGCCGCGAGCCGCGCCAGCTCGAGCTGCGCCCGCCCGACCCCCGCGCCCGTCCAGTGCGTGGGCTCCGGGAGCCCCTCCAGCAGGAATGCCAGGTTCCGCTCGCTCGCGCCCATCCCCCCTGGAACGCCGAGGACGAACTGCACGTGATAGGGCGGCGCGAGGTGCCCCTTCCCGAGCAGCCAACGCAGCGTGTCGAGCATCCCCGCGTCGTACACCTCGCACTCCGGGACGAGCCCCCGCTCGCGCAGCCGCGCCGCGACGCGGACGATATCGGGGCGCGTGTTGACGAACACCTCGTCGCCGAAGTTCATGGTGCCGAGGTTGAGCGTCCCCATCTCGGCGCCGTCGACGAGCGAGCCGAGCCGCTCCTCGAGAGCCATGCCGACGGCGCCTCCGGTGGAGCACTGGAGCACCGCATCGCATCCCGCGCAGCGGATCCGGTCGATGATCTCGCGGAAGTGCTGAGCCTCCTGCGACGGGCGGCCGTCCGGCCAGCGCGCGTGGAGGTGCACCGCCGCCGCACCCGCGCGCCAGGCCTCGACGGCCGCCTGCGCGATCTCCGCCGGCGTGTACGGGACGAACGGGCTCTGGGCGCGCGTCACCTCGGCCCCGACCACGGCAGCGGTGATGATGATCTTGTCCACGGGACGCTCCGTCGGCCTACCTGCGCTGCTTGTCCTTCGGGACGACGCACGTCCCGCTGGCGCGGCACACGAGCACCGGCTCCGCCAGGACCTCGGCCGCGCTGTCCGAGAGGTCGCGCCGCGGCGCGATGACCTTCCAAGCCTCGAACCGCATCGCGCGCGAGGTCGCCCCGACCCGCACGATCTCGCCGGTGACCTCGAGGAAGTCGCCCGCGTGCACCGGCGCCAGGAACTCGACCGCATCGTAGGCGCGGAACAACCCCTCGTCGCCGTCGTGCCGCACGAGGAGCTCGGTCGCGACGTCGCCGAAGAGCGCCAGCACGCGCGCGCCATCGACGAGGTCGCCGCCGTAGTGCGCGTCCGCCTGCGAGAGACGCAGCCGCAACCTCACCTGACCGGCCTCCGTCATGCGCGCTCCTTTCAGGCGAGCGTCTTCCCCATCCGCCGCAGCACCTCGCCCACGAGGTAGTTCGCCACGTCGGACGGCTTCGTCCCCGGCCCGAACCCCGCTTCGTACCCCAGCTCGAGCGCGGTGCGGTGGTCGATGCGCGGCCCCCCCAGGAGGGCGATGACCCGCTCGCGGATCCCGAGCCGCGACAGCTCGTCGAGGAGCTGGCGCGAGTTCTCCTTGTGGACGTCGCGCTGGGTCACGACCTGCGAGACCAGGACCGCGTCCGCGCGCACCTCCTTGACCAGCCGCGCCAGCGCGGCGTTCTCGACCTGGGCACCCAGGTTGCGCGCGTCGAACATCGGGTACCGCTCGAGGCCGTAGTCCCCGGCGAAGCCCTTCATGTTCATGATGGCGTCGATGCCCACCGCGTGCGCGTCGGAACCCGTGCACGCGCCCAGCACCACGATCCGCCGTCCCACCTCGCGCGCGACGATCGCGTTCAGCTCGTCGAACCCCTTCTTCCTCGTCACCACCTCCGGCACGTCTAGCGCCGCGGCGTCGACCGCCACGGGGGTGCGGCCGTAGACGACGAAGCAGGTGAAGCCTTCGGCGGCGCGCTCCATGGCCGCCACCAGCACCTGCTCCAGCCCCATCCGCCGGGCGAGCTCGGCCGCCGCCTCGCGCGCCCGCTCGCCCGGGGGAAGCGGCAGCGTAAAGGCGAGCTGGACCACCCCGTCGTCGCGGCGGTCGCCGTAAGGGCGGATGAGCCGAGGCTCGGGGGTGGCGGTCAAGAGACGGGCCTCCCCGACAGGACCGCCGACGACGGGATGAGCCGCGACGCGCGCAGCGCCTCCTCGCCGAGCGGCGAGCGTCCGGTGAAGAAGACCCGGTACTGCTCGCCGCCGTCGCACACCGCCCACGCCCATCCGTGCCAGCCCTGCTGGTCGGCCTCCTGCACGAGCGCCTTGCGCCCCGCGAGCGTGGTCGGGTGGCGCCGGACCTTCTGGAGCTTCTCGGCGCCTCGCGCCAGCGACTGCTCCGCCTGCGCCAGGCATTCAGTGTCGTCCTTGAACGCGCGGTCCGCGAGCTGGGCGTCGATGCGGGCGTCGCCGCGGGCGCTCACCAGCAGCACGTGCCGCTCGTCGCCGCGCGCCTCCCAACCGGCGGGAGCCTCGAACGTGAGCCGCCCCACCGTGTACAGCAGCATCCCCTCGTCGCCGGCGGGGCGCGAGACCGGCCCCCGTTCCTGCGCGCGCTCGTGGACGACGGTGCACCCGGCGAGCAGGAGCGCGAGGCCGACTCTCTCGCCGCCCCTCCTCCTGGCCAGGCGGGGCGAGCGTTCGCTTCGATTCATGCGGTCTCCAGGACGTCGAGGAAGGGGTTGAAGTAATCCGGCGCGCGCTCCACCACGCCGCCGAGGCCCTTGCCTCCGTCCTCGCGCCGCGCCACGTCGCCGAAGCGCGCCTTGCCGATGGCCGCCATGAGCCCATCCTCCGCCACCTCCTCGAGGAGCGCGAGCGCGTTCGACAGCGTCTCGTTCGCGCGCTGCGCGATGAGACCGTCCGGCCGGAGCTGGATCTCGGCTCCCATGCTGCGCCAGGCCCGGTACACGTACGCGGCGCTCTTCAGCGCCTCGTACCGGTCGAAGAGGAAGGGGTTGTGCATCGCCTCGGTCATCATGCCGAGGAGCTGGATCGATTGCCCGGTCACCTGCCCGACCACGTCGGCCATCACGTCGTAGGCGTGGCTGAAGAAGATGTCCCCCTCCTTGTGCTTGGTGGGTGGCATGTACTTGATGGGCGCGTCCGGGAAGAGCGTGCGGACGAGCAGCGCCTGCGCCAGCTCGCGAGCGATGGTGTCCTCGCGCGCGGGGTCGATCTCGAAGCTGTGGCCGAGGCCGATGAGGCGGTCGGGGAGCCCGGCCCGGTGCGCGAAGCTCTCGTTGATGAACTGCGACGCGATGACCGTGTGGGCGGCCTCGTCCGCGTCGGCGGTGGTGATGTAGTTGTCCTCCCCGGTGTTGATCACGATCCCCGCGAAGGCGCAGATGCGGCGCGAGAAGTGCTGATCGCACAGCGTCCGCTTCATGTTGATGTCGCGGAAGAGGATGCCGTACATGGCGTCGTTGAGCAGCATGTCGAGCCGCTCCCACGCCGCCGCGAAGGCGATCTCGCTCATGCACAGGCCCGACGAGTAGTTCGTGAGGTGCAGGTACCGCCGCTGCCTCCGCGACTCCTCGTCGAGCGCCTCCCGCATGATGCGGAAGTTCTCCTGCGTGGCGTACGTCCCGCCGTAGCCCTCGGTGGTGGCGCCGTCGGGCACGTAGTCGAGGAGCGACTGGGCCGTGGACCGGATCACCGCGATGACGTCCGCCCCGGCCTGGGCCGCCGCGCACGCCTGCTCGACGTCGTCGTGGATGTTCCCGGTCGCGACGATCACGTACCGGTGCGGGCGAGCGCCGGCGCCGAGCTCCCGCTTCAGCGCCTCACGCGCCTCGACGCGCCGGCGCAGCTCGCCCACGGCCCTGCGCGCCTCGTCCACCACCTCGGCGCGGAGCGCCGCGCTCTCCTCCGGCGCGAGCGGCGCCGGCGAGCGGGGCAGCGCTGCGAGCCGGGCCGCCACCTCGGCCGGGTCGCGCGCCCCGCCGCGCAGGGCGTACCCGAGCCAGGTCGCCGCGCCTTGGCGGAGCAGCCCGCGCGCGTGCAGCTCGTCCACCATGACGTTCACCCAGGGTACGCCGCCCGGGCCAGCTCCGTGGAACCCGAACAGCCGGAGCACCGTGCGCTCGATCGAGGTGGTCGTGTGGCGCTCGACGAACTGCAGCACCTGGGCCGTGATCCGGTCCGCCAGGGCGCGGCAGCGCGCGGCCTTGTCCCCGTCGAGGGGCAGGTCGGGCACGATCCGGCCGTCGGCGAGGCGCATGTGCGCTTGATAGGCCCACAGGGAGGT
The DNA here is from genome assembly GCA_035538735.1 of Anaeromyxobacteraceae bacterium. Classification (GTDB taxonomy): domain Bacteria; phylum Myxococcota; class Myxococcia; order Myxococcales; family Anaeromyxobacteraceae; genus Anaeromyxobacter_A. The sequence goes on from DATLJU010000015.1 coordinate 5,093, forward strand.
CCCCGCAAGGTACTAGGCGGGTCAGGAGCGGCCGGCGAGGCGTGGCGCCGCGGCGGCGAGCCGCATCGCCATGGCGAGGAGCGGCCCCGCCGGAGGGCCGCCCGAGACGAGGGCAGCGAGCGCCTCGGCCACGCGAGAATCCGCGGCGGCGCGCCGCCAGCGCCGGTGCCCGCCGTAGAGGCGCGGGGCGAGCCGGGAGGTGAGCTCAAGCAGGATCCCCGAGCGCGAGGCCATGAGGCGAGCGCGGTACGTCGCGGTCGAGGGCGCGCCGCCGCGGGCGAGGGCGCGCGCGGCGACGGCGCCCGCGATCCGCCCGGACCACAGCGCATAGCGGAGCCCCTCCCCGGCCAGCGGATCGGCACCGAGGGCATCGCCGGCGAGCAGCGCCGCCCCGCGGCCGACCGGTCCGCTGGGCTCGTAGAGCCGGAGCGCGCTCGGTGTCACCTCCAGCGGCGTCGCGATGCCTTCGCGCCGGGTGAAACACCGCAGCGCGCCCTCGAGCGCGCCGCCGTCGCCGAGCGTGTACACCCCGCAGCTCTCCGCGGGCCGGCCCTCGATGAAGCAGGGGAAGCGCCAGGCATACCCGGCCCCGGGCGCGTCGAGGTCGAACAGCAGATCCCACTGCGCCGCGCCGGCGAGGTGCCCCTCGCGCAGCGGTGCTCGCCGTCCGGGCCCGAGGCCGAGCGCTCGCCGCGCCGCGCTCCCCACGCCGTCGGCGGCGACGAGCGCGCGGAACCGGATCTCCCCGGCACCGGTGCGCGCGACGTCACCCTCGAGGCCGAGCAGTCGCGCGTCCTCCTCGACCCTGGCGCCGGCCGCTCGCGCCTGCCGGACGAGATCGTGATCGAGCTCGATCCGCCGCACGACCGCGGCTGGCCGGGGCAGCTCGACCCGGCGCACGACACCCTCGACGCGAAGCGCCGCGTGCGTCACCACCGCGTGCGGCACCCGCAGCGCCAGCCCAGCCAGTTCCAGCTCCCGCTGGGCGCCGCCGGTCAGCGCTCCCCCGCACGGCTTCGGTCTCGGGAAGCGCGCTGCGTCGACCACGACGACGCGGACCCCCGGCGCTACCCGCCGCGCCGCGGCGGCCGCGGCGCAACCGGCGGGACCGGCGCCGACGATGAGGAGGTCACAGTGATCCAAGCGGTCGCCTCACGGAACGGCCCCGGCGGCAGCGCCTTCGGCGCCTTCGCTCGCTGTCGCGAGCGGCCGCCGGCTTCGCCGACTTCCGAGTCGGGAGCTCCGCCCCCGACACCCCCGCACCGCCGCAGCGCATCGGGCGGGGCGCAAGGCCCCGCCTACAGCTCTGTAGGGCGGGGGCTTGTCCCCCGCCGCCGCACCCGACCGACCGTAGGGTATTCACCCCGGGAGAATCCTCCCTCCACCCAGCACCTCGTCGCCGTCGTAGAAGACGGCGGCCTGCCCGGGCGCGACCCCGCGGACCGGTACCTCGAGCTCCACCTCCGCTCCGGTGCCGTCGGCGCGCACGGTGGCGGGGGCGCCCTCGTGCCGGTGCCGCACCCTCACACGCGCCGTCACGGCGCCGGCCGGCGCGCGCCCGGCGACCCAGCTCACCTCGCCGACCCGGAACGCGCGCCGCGACGCCTCCGCCGCGTTCCCGACCACGACCCTCCCCGCCTCCGCATCGATCCGGACCACGTAGCGCGGATCGCCGCCGCCCAGTCCGAGCCCGCGGCGCTGCCCCACCGTGAACCGGTGCACGCCTCCGTGGTGCGCCAGCACCTCGCCGGCGGTCGAGACCAGCTCGCCCGCACGGAGCCGATCAGGCGCGCGCAGGGCCACGAAGTCGCCTGCGTCGCCCCGCGTCACGAAGCAGATCTCCTGCGACTCGGCCTTCTCGGCCACGGGCAACCCGCGCCGGGCCGCGATGCGGCGCACCTCGGCCTTCTCGAGCGCGCCCACCGGGAAGAGGACGTCGGCGAGCGCGTCCTGGCCGAGGCCGTACAGGAAGTAGCTCTGATCCTTGGCGTGCGGCGAGGCGCACAGGGCCAGCCGATCGCCGCGCCGCTCCACTCGCGCGTAGTGCCCGGTGGCGAGCTTCGCCCCGAGCGCGCGGGCCCGCCGCAGCAGCCACTTGAACTTCACCTCGCTGTTGCAGGCGACGCACGGGTTCGGGGTCCGGCCGGCGACGTAGTCGTCGACGAACCGGTCGATGACCGCGCGTCCGAAGTGCTCCTCGAGGTTCGCCACGTAGAACGGAATCCCGAGCGCGCGCGCGGCCGCCCGCGCATCGTCGAGATCCTCCGGGGCACAGCATGAGCGGCCCTTCGACGGGTCGGCGTAGTCGAAGACGCGCATCGACACGCCGAGCACGTCGTGCCCGGACTCCTGCAGCAGCGCGGCGGCGACGGAGGAATCGACGCCGCCCGACATGGCGACGAGGACGCGCAAGAGCGGCGATTCTACCTCGGGACGGTCGCGGGCGCCGTGGAGGACGGCGCGTGGAGCGCGATCTCGATGACGAACTTCGCGCCGCTGAAATGACGGCCGGAGGCGGGTTGCGCGCGCGGCGGGCTCTCGACCGTGAAACAGCCACCGTGGGCCTCGGCGATGCGGCGCGCAACCGGTAGCCCGAGACCCGAGCTCGGACGCCGGCGGTCCTCCGGGCGGTACGGGTGCTGGAAGGGCTCGAAGATCCGCGCCACCTCCGCCGCCGAGAGGCCAGGCCCCTGGTCGTACACGGCGAACCGCAGCCGGCTCGCGTCGCGCGTCACCTCGACGAGGATCTCCCCTCCGTGCGGCGAGTACCTCACCGCGTTCTGCACCACGTTGGCGAGCGCCTGCCGGAGCTTCTTCGGATCCGCCAGGATGGGCCCACCACCGGCGCGCCGGACCTCGAGGTGCAGGCGGGCGTCGCGGACGTAGGGCTGCACCTCCCTCGCCACCTCCTCCGCCAGCGCGTCCGGGTCGATCGGCGACGTCGACAGGGTGGCCGGTCCCCCCTCGAGGCTCGCGAAGTCGGCCAGGTTGTCGACGATGCGCGTGAGCCGCGTCACCGCGCTCGACATCGCGTCGACGGCCTTGCGCTGCTCCGGCGAGAGCGGGCCGAGGCGCGCCGTCTGCAGGAGCTTCAGGTACCCCGCGATGGGCGTGAGCGGCGTCGCGAGCTCGTGCGCGAGGTCCTTCATGAACGCGGACCGCCGGCGGTCGCGCTCGGCCGCCGAGGCGCCCACGACGTCGTGCTGGAGGAGCCGCTGCGCCATCGGTGCTCGCCTCGCCGCCAAGTATAAGGTGCCGCGGGAGGCCCGCCCGCTGCTCACCGTGGGGCGGGTGGCGCCCCATCGGGCCGACGCCACCACCACGCCCTCAGCTCGGACGTGAGCGCGGGCGCGGTATTCAGCCGCGGGTCCTCGAGCACGCACGCGAGGAGGTGGCGAAGCGCCGCACCGACGTCCGGGCCGGGGGTGACGCCCAGCACGTCCATCACCGCGCGGCCGTCCAGCGCCAGCTCGGCCGGGGTGAGCGGAGGGTGCGCCCGCTCGATCCGTGCGACCCGCGCCCGCAGCGCACGCAGCGCCGACAGCTCCTTCCGGGAGCGTCCGGGCGGACGTAAGGCCCGTGCGTCCGCTTCCCATATCGCGAAGAGGTGCGCCAACCGGGCGCGCCCGATCCGCGCCATGAGCCTGCGCACGCCGGCGGCGTCGTCGGAAACGCCCATCGCCCGACGGTCGAGCAGGCAGACGTGCTCGGCGACGAGCGCTGCGGCGAGCTCGACCACCGCTCCCGCGAACCGCATCCGCGCCAAGATCTGGCGCGTGGCGCTCGCCACCTCGTCCGTGCTGCTCCCGCGCGGCACGACGTGAAGCCACGCCGCGAGTCGCACCGGCAGCTCGCGCGGTGCGAGGCCCACCGCCGCGAAGGCGTGCCGGCGCCTCGGGGCCGGGCACGCCGCGAGCTCGGGCAGGACGACCTCCAGCAGCCCGGTCGCGTCGAGCAGGTCGAGGCCGCGCCCGGGATGCGCCGCGAGGAGGAGCTTCGAGACCTCCGTCATGACCCGCTCCGCGGAGACCTTCGCGGTCACGGGGAGCGCCGGGCGGATGGCGCTGCGGGTGGCTGGGTCGAGCGTGAACCCGAGCTGCGCCGCGAACCGCGCTGCCCGCAGCGGACGCAGGCCGTCCTCGGCGAAGCGCGCGGCGGGATCCCCCACGGCCCGGAGGCGCCGCCGCCGCAAGTCGTCCTGACCGCCGAACGGGTCGCGCAGCTCGTGGCCGATGGGGTCGAACGCCAGCGCGTTCACCGTGAAGTCGCGGCGAGACAGGTCGTCGTCGATGTCGGACAGGAAGGTGATCGAGGACGGCCGCCGCCCGTCGAGGTAGGCGCCTTCGCCGCGGAAGGTCGTCACCTCGACCGGCACGCCGCCCGCCGCGAGCACCGTCACCGTGCCGTGCTCGATGCCGGTCGGGATCACCTTCTGGAACAGGGCGCTCACCTGCTCGGGCCGGGCGGGCGTCGCCACGTCGAGGTCGGCCGGGTCGAGCCGGCTCCGCCGCAGCAGCAGGTCCCGGACGGCCCCGCCGACGAGCCACGAGCGATGCCCGGCCGCATCGAGACGACGCAGGACCTCCATCACGGCGGGCGCGAAGCGCGCCCGGCGGAGTGGCGCCGGGACGCGCGGCGCGGGCCGTGGCGCCGGGCGACGGCTCAGCCTCGCTGCCACGTGACGCGCTCCGGGTCGGGGACGAAGATGGGGCAGAGCAAGGACACGGGGCTCCAGGGTGGGCCGGTCGCGACCGACAGGCCGACGATCCGAGCGTAGCAGAGCGGCTCTCGGGCCGGGCCGCCGGAAAGCGCGCCGATCAGCCTTCGATCGCGACGTCGACCGGCGTCGCGGCGAGGACGCGTACGAGCTCGGAGGGTGCGATCCCGACCAGGAACCCCCGCGACCCGCCGTTGACGTAGATGCGGTCGAGGGCGAGGACGCTCCGCTCCACGTACACCGGCATGGCCTTCCGGGTGCCGAACGGACTCGTCCCGCCGACGAGATATCCGCTGTGTCGCTGCGCCACCTCCGGCTTGCAGATCTGGATGGCGCGCTTCCCGAGCTGCCGGGCCAGCGCCTTGGTCGACACTTCCCGGTCGCCGTGCATGAGGACGACGAGCGGCGCGCCGCCGTCGTCCTCCATGATGAGCGTCTTCACCACCGCGTGCTCGTCGACGCCCAGCTCGCGCGCGGAGACGGCCGTCCCCCCGTGCTCCTCGTAGCGGTAGGGGTGCTCGGTGTAGGCGACGCGCTGCTGGCGCAGCAGGCGGGTGGCGGGCGTGGAGGGGCTCTTGCTCATCGGCGCTCCGGAGGAGGCCATCCTAGCCGGATCCGCGGCGCGGGGCGTCATCAGAGGCCTGAGAGCGAACCTCTGGTAAGGTCGAATCAGTGCGAGGTGTCGCCATGCCAGACTTCGACGACGTCGAGTGGCTCGCGAAGACCGAGGCGGTCCGGGTCCGGATCGCGACGTTGAAGCCGAGCCAGGGTACTCCCTGGCACTTCCACTCGGTGGTGACCGACAACGTCTTCTGCCTCGAGGAAGGGCTGGAGATCGGGCTCCGCAGGCCCGATGAGACCGTGCGGCCACGGCCCGGCCAGCGGCAGGAGATTCCGGCCGGTCGCGTCCATCGCGTCGTGAACACGACAGGGGCGCCGTTGCGTTACCTGCTCATCCAGGCGACGGGAGCGTACGACTTCAACGAGGTGGAGTAGGCACCACCGCACGGCGGGATTCGGGGAGGTCGGCCGCGGAGGCCGCGCCCGGCAGTTCCGCCGGGTACCTGGCGCGTCAGATGCGCTCGGGCTCGCCCACCGTTCGCTCGTTGCGGACGTTCCCCGTGTTCAACGTGCTCGCCGGCTCGAACAGGAGGACCTCGACTTCATTCTCGGCGACCGGCCGGTGCTCCACGCCACGAGGTACGACCAGCAATTCTCCGGGTCGCAGCTCGACGACGCTCTCCCGGAACTCCAGCCGGAGGTTCCCCCGAACCACGAGGAACATCTCGTCCTCCCGCTCGTGCTGGTGCCACACGAACGGACCATGGAGCTTCACGACCTTGACCTGCTGCCCGTTGAGCTCCGCTACGATTCGCGGTTTCCAGGTGTCCTGGAAGAGCCCCAGCTTCTCGGCGATGTTGATCTTTTCCATGCTTGCTCCGGATCACGACCCATCCGTTCACGCAAGGGTCTGATCCGTCGAGGACCTAACGCGCCCGCGTCGGCACCGCAGCGGAGCGTCGCTGCCCCGCAACTGATCTCGGTCATTGGCATTCAGCGCGCTGCTTCTAGCTGCGTGGGCGTTGATCGCACCAATCGGCCCGGCTACGGAGCCGTTTCCGAATCGGGCGTTCCACCTATGGTGGAGCCGCCTTGACGTTGGAAGTGACAGGTCGACCTAGGCCAAACGGGGCACCTGTCACAAGAACATGTCACTAGCACCATCAGTCTATCCATGCGAAGCCTGACCAACACACGTTCAGCTCGATTGAACACGTTGGCGCCA
>DATLJU010000016.1:0-6302 GCA_035538735.1 Anaeromyxobacteraceae bacterium
GGTGACGCGACGGGCGTCGTCGCCGTGATACGGCAGGACCTGGAGGAGCTTCGCGATACGCGGGCCCGATGACGGCGGGGTGGGCACGAGCGCATCGTCAGGGCCGAGCGCGAGCCGCATGCGCCAGATGTCGACGTTGCGCCGGATCTGGCGGGGGACGAAGAACGTCACGACCGCCACAGGCCGGCGGTACCGCGCGAGCGCGTCGAGCACGCGCAGATGGGCCTGGTCGTTGCCGTAGCCGACCACCGCGAGGTTGACCGTCTGGATGCCGAGCTCACGCTCGAGGAGGGACGTGAAGGTCTCCTCGTAGGGCAATCCATACCCGAAGGCGATCGACTCGCCCGCGACGAGGATGGTCGGCTTGTCCGGGTCGGCGCGATGTTCGGGCGACGCGGCGCGGTCTCCGTCCGCGTCGATGGCGTAGGAGATGCGCCGGCCGCCCAGCTCCAGCCAGGTGGTGCGCCCCGGGACGTGGGACCAGCCCAGTCGTGGATCGACTCGGACCAGCGGCAGGGCCTCGCGCTGACCAGGGGCATGCCCCGCCCCGAGCGCCAGCCGCTCGTACTGCCAGCGCATGACGAGCTCGACCACGCCGAGCGATGCGCCGACCGCGATGGCGAGGCTGGCGAGGAGCGCAGCCACCGCCCGTGGGGACGAGCGCCTGAGACGCCGCGCGAGCGCGGGGACGGCGAGCACGAGGCTGCCCGCCGCGAGCGCGCCGACCATCCATGGCAGCGCGCGCGCCGCCACGCGCTCGGTCATGCTGGTGGCGCAGTATGAGGAGAGGACGTGCCGCTCGGTCCACCTAGGGTCCGAGCCAAGCACGCAGCCGATGAGCACGGCGCCGCCGGCCACCATCGCGGCTCGAGCGGCCCACGCGATGGCGCGATTCATCGTTCCCCGCACGGTGGCCCCTCCGGGAGCCTGTCCCGTCCGAAGGGCGTCGGACATCAACATCTATGTGCCGGCGGTGCGCGCCACGCCGCTCGAGCGGGCTTTCCGCCCCATCCACCGGTGGGTGTGGCGGGATCCCCACCGCTGCGCGCGCAAGCTGCTCACCTTCGCGGTCACCGAGGAAGGCGGGGCGCGCGATCTGTCGCGGGCGGCGGAGCTCACCACGGATCCGCTGCTGCGGAGGCTCTTCCTGCGGCACGCGCTCGACGAGCAGCGCCACGCCGACCTCCTGCGGGCGCGCGGTCGCACCCTCCTCGCGGCGCTCGGCCCGGGTCCTCCCCGCTCGTTCGAGGCGCGCTGGATCACGCGCGGCGAGCGCGGCCTCGACGAGCTGAGCCCCGGCGACGGGCACGACGCGTCGCTGCTCGCGTTCCTCCACCTCTCCGAGCGCTCGGCCGCCGGTCGCTTCGCCATCTACGCCGACGTCATCGCGGACGAGGGCACCCGCGACACGTTCCGGCGCGTCCTGCGCGACGAGGTGTTCCACATGCGCTACACGCGATCCCAGCTCGAGCGCATCGAGCCCGCGCGACACCGGCGCCAGCTGTGGCTCGCCCGCGCCACGCGCCTCTGGAAGGGCTACCTGCGCGCGGCGACCGCCATCGCGGGCGCGCTCGGGACGCTCGTGCTCCTCGCCCAGTACTTCCTCGTGCTGCCGATCTTCGCGCTCCTCGCGAAGCGCGCCGCGCGACGCGAGCGCCCCGGCTTCAGCGAGCCGGTGCGACGCGAGGGGCCTTCCGCGCTACAGCGGCAATACTGAACGATGAAGATCCTCGGAATCTCGGCGCACTATCACGACTCGGCGGCGGCGCTCGTCGTCGATGGCGTGCCCGTGTGCGCGCTGCAGGAGGAGCGCCTCTCCCGGCGGAAGAACGACGCGTCGTTCCCGCTCGCCGCCATCGAGTGGTGCCTCGACGAGGCGGGCGTCGAGCCGGCGGAGCTCGACGCGGTCGTCTTCTACGAGAAGCCGATGCTGAAGCTCGAGCGCATCCTCGTGTCCACGCTCCGGGCGTTCCCGCGGTCCTGGCGCAGCTTTCCGCGCGCGATGAAGAACACGCTCGGCGAGAAGGCCTGGGTGAAGGGCATCATCGCCTCCCGCCTCGGCGTGCCCGGGCGGAAGATCCTGTTCACCGAGCACCACCAGTCCCACGCCGCGGCGGCGTTCCTCACCGCGCCCACCCGCGAGGCGGCGATCCTCACCGCCGACGGCGTCGGCGAGTGGGCGACCCTCACCCTCGGGCGCGGCCTGAAGCGCGACGACGGCGCGTGCTCCATCGAGCTCCTGCGCGAGCTGCGCTTTCCGCACTCGCTCGGCATGTTCTACTCCACGTTCACCGCCTTCCTCGGGTTCGAGGTCAACGAGGGTGAGTACAAGGTGATGGGGCTCGCCGCGTACGGGAAGCCGCGGTTCGAGGAGCAGGTCCGCGCGCTCCTGCGGCGCACCGACGACGGCGCGTTCGCGCTCGACCTCGACTACTTCGACTTCCACGCCTCGGCGAGGCGCGCTTGGTCGCCGCGGTTCGTCGAGGTCTTCGGCCCGCCGCGCGCGCCGCACGAGCCGATCGATCCCGCGACGCCGGAGGGGGCGCGCTGGGCGGATCTCGCGGCCAGCGTCCAGCGCGTCCTCGAGGAGGTGCTCGTGGGGCTCGCCCGTGCCCTCCAGCGCGAGACAGGGCTCGAGGACCTGTGCCTCGGCGGCGGGGTCGCGCTGAACGGCTGCGCGAACGCGCGCATCCTGCGCGAGTCGGGGTTCGGGCGCGTGTTCGTCCCCTTCGCGCCGGGCGACGCGGGGTGCGCGCTCGGGGCGGCCCTCTACGCCGACCGGATCCACTTCGGGCGACCGGACCAGCCGGTGCCGGATCACGCAGCGTGGGGGTGCGCGGTCGAGCCGGAGGCGCTCGCGCGGCTGGCGGTGGAGGACGGGCTCCTCCTCGAGCGCCCGCAGGACGAGCGCGCCCTGCTCGAGGTTGTCGCGGGCGAGCTGGCGGCGGGGCGCATCGTGGGGTGGATGGACGGCCGCTGCGAGTTCGGCCCGCGCGCGCTCGGGAACCGCAGCATCCTCGCCGCGCCGGATCAGGCCGCGACGCGGGACCGCCTGAACCGCGAGGTGAAGTACCGCGAGGAGTTCCGACCGTTCGCCCCCGCGGTGCCGCAGGAGGTGGCGGACCGGTACTTCGAGCTGCCGCCGGGCGGCGTCCGCCTGTGCCGCTTCATGTCGGGCGTCTTCCCGGTCCGCCCGGAGTGGCGCGCGCGCCTCGCCGCGGTGACGCACGTCGACGGCACCGCGCGCGTCCAGGCGGTCGACCCCGAGGCCTCGCCGCGCTTCCACGCGCTGCTGCGGGCGTTCGGCGCGCGTACGGGGATCCCGGTGCTGCTCAACACCTCGTTCAACCTTGCGGGAGAGCCCATCGTGACGACCGCCGCGGAGGGATACTCGACCTTCCGCCGCTCGGGCATGGACCTGCTCGCCGCCGGGCGGTGCCTGGTGCGCAAGCCGCGACGGGACGATCTCGACCTGGAGGAGGCGGCCTCGTGATCCGCAGGCACGGCAAGTTCCGGAACGGCATCGTCGTGGCAGCGAGTCTCTTGCCGTCGGCGGGCGACCTCGTCCGCGGGCTGTGGAAGGGCTCGGAACGCAAGCGGTGGCTCGTGCCGCTGGTCGTCTTCCTCTCCCTGACGGCGGTCCTGCTCCTCCTCGCCGCCAGCGTCGAGGCGCTCGCGCCGTTCATCTATTCGATCTTCTGATGCCGCCCGTCCCGCGCGATCTGCTGGCCGTGCTCGCGTGCCCGGACTGCGGCGGCGGGCTGTCCGCCGGCGGGTCGTCCCTGCGCTGCGGCGGGTGCGAACGCGCCTTCCCGGTCGCGGATGGGATCCCGGATCTGCGGGGCGCGCTCGACGCTCGAGCCAGCGCGGTGCGCGACTTCTACGCGCTGGCGCCCTTCCCCGGCTACCCGCCGCGAGACAGCTATCCGGCGCTCCGCGCGCGCGCCGGGCGGAGCACGTTCGCGGAGCTGCTCGACCGCGCCATCGCGCCGGACGCGACGGTCCTCGAGGTGGGCTGCGGCACGGGGCAGATGAGCCTCTTCCTCGCCACCGGCGAGCGGCGCGTGGTCGGCGCGGACCTGTCGCGCGCGTCGCTCCTGCTCGCCGCCGAGGCGGCGCGCCGGTTCGGGATCGAGCGCGCGCGCTTCGTCGAGATGGATCTGCGCCAGCCGGCGCTGCGCGCGGGCGCGTTCGACGTCGTCTACTGCTCCGGGGTCCTGCACCACACGCCCGATCCGGAGGCGTCGTTCCGCGCCATCGCGCGCCTCGTCCGCCCGCGCGGCGTCCTCGTCGCGGGCCTCTACAACGCCTACGCGCGTTGGCCGCACCGCCTCCGGCGAGCGGTGGCGCGCCTCACCCGCTTTCGATGGATCCCGCTCGACCCCGTGCTCCGCGAGCGCGCCGCCGAGCCCGCTCGCCGGCTGGCGTGGCTGCGGGACCAGTACCGCCACCCCGAGGAGCACCGGCACACGCTCGCCGAGGTGCAGCGCTGGTTTCGCGCCAGCGGCGTCGAGTACTTCCGGACGTACCCATCCACGGTCATCGGTGAGCCCGCGCTCCGGGGCGGCGCGCTCTTCGCTCCAGCGCCCGACGACTGGGCGTTCGAGAACGTCCTCCAGCAGCTCGGCTGGTCGTGGACGCTCTCAGGCGAGGGTGGACTCTTCGTCGTCGTCGGCCGGAGGCGCGACGCCGCGGCTCGGGACCCCGGACTCGCCGTGCCATGCCCTCGGCACACCGTCGGGGATGCGGGGGGATGCGGCGCCACCGCATGCCATCCTCGCGCACCGGAACCCGACGCCGGCGGCGGGGGCGGACCATGAGGCGCGGACTACCTCGCGCCCTCGAGCTCCCGGCGCGCGAAGGCGCGCAGCGTGCCCACGGCGATGGGCACCGCGCCCAGGACGATGAACACCGTGTCGCCCGCGACGCGGATCCACTCCAGTGCGTGGAACGTGCCGCTCATCGAGTAATCGAGCCGCCGTGCGTGCCAGTAGCCGTTGGAGATGACGTCCCAGAGCTGGAGGACGCCGGCGGGGAAGAGGTCGAGGACGATCATCAGCGCGAGGCCCGCGTTGAGCCCCCAATACCCGACGCGCACGTACTTCTCCGTGATTCGCCAGCTCGCGTCGCTCTGCATCGCCCTCAGGCAGAACACGAGCACGCCCAGCCCCAGCATGCCGAACACGCCGAACATGGCCGCGTGACCATGGTTCGCCGTGAGGGTCGTGCCCACCTCGAAGTAGGAGACGATGGGGGTGTTGATGAGGAAGCCGAAGACGCCGGCGCCGATGAAGTTCCACACGCCCACGGCGATGAAGAAATAGATCGCCCACTTGTGCTTCGAGGCGAGGTCGGCTCCGTCGTCAGTCTGGGCGCGCTTGCCGAGCCTGATGAAGCCGGACGCGTCCAGGGTGAGGAGTGTCAGCGGCACGACCTCGAGCGCGGAGAAGCAGGCGGCGAGCCCCATGTTCAGCGTGCCCTGCCCCGTGAAGTACCAGTGGTGCCCGGTTCCGATGATGCCTCCGGCCAGGAAGAGGATGGCGTCGAGGAAGACGAGCCGCGTGGCCGTCCGCGTGCTGACGAGACCGATCTGGCGGAACATGATGGCGACGAGCACCGTCGCGAAGAGCTCGAAGAAGCCCTCGACCCACAGGTGGATGATCCAGAATCGCCAGTTGTCGATGACCGCGAAGTTGGTGCGGGGGCCGTAGAACAGGGCGGGTACGTAGAAGATCGGGATGGCCGCGGCGGCGTAGAGGAACAGGGCGGAGATCTCGCTGCCGGTTTCCTTTCTCATCGCCGGACGCAGGGCGCGAAACATCAGGAAGAGCCAGAGCAGGAGCCCGGCGGCCAGCAGGAACTGCCAGAAGCGCCCCAGGTCGAGATACTCGGATCCCTGGTGGCCGAGCCAGAACCACGTCCGCTCCAGCCGGCCTGTCACGCCCAGGAACTCGCCGACGAGGCTCCCGACGACCACCAGCACCAGGGCGAAGAAGAGGACGTCGACGAGCCGCTTCTGACCGGGAGGGTCTCCGCCGCCGACCAGGGGGGCGAGAAAGAGGCCACCGGCGACCCAGGCGGTCGCGATCCAGAAGATCGCGAGCTGCAGGTGATAGGTTCGGATCAGATTGTACGGAGCCAGCTGGAGAATGACTGCCAGCCCGTAGAACGAGAACGGCTCCACGCGGTAGTGAGCGAGAGCCCCGCCCACGACGGCCTGGAGAAGGAACAGGAGCGCCACCACCGCGAGATACTTCCCGGTGGCCCGTTGACTCGGCGTGAGATTTATCGTTGCAGAGGCC
>DATLJU010000017.1:0-2163 GCA_035538735.1 Anaeromyxobacteraceae bacterium
TAACGGACCTTCGCGTCGCGCTCGTGGTCGAGCGCGATCTCGAGGTTCCGCTGCTGGACGGTGATCAACTGCTTGAGGCTCGCCGCGCCGTAGTAGATCTGGGCGGCGCTGAAGAGGATGTCCTGCCGCGACTCCTCCGCGCTGTGCGCGGCCTGCCGCTCCCCGGCGTTCGCCGCCAGGATGCCGAACCAGGCCTGGGGCGCGAAGATCGCCTGGGTCGCCTGGATGTCGGCCGTCAGGGTGTTCTGCTTCTGGACGATGGCGTTCTGCAGGCCCGTCGGCACGATCGCGTACGGCGACGGCGTGCCCGGAAGGCCGGGGTTCGGGTCTGGCGCCGGGATGGCTCCTCCGGTGACATTGCGGACGGCGTAGCCCGTCGGGAGCTGAACACCCACGTCTGGGAAGTCGAAGTGCTGGTACTGCCCGCTCGCCGCGACGTGCGGCAGGTAGTTCGACCACGCCTTCCAGTGCAGCTCCCGCGACTGCTGGAGCCGCTCGTGCACCACCTTCAGGTCGAAGTTCTTCGCCTGCGTCTCGCGCAGCGCCTCGTCCAGCGTGAGCGTGCGGAGCACCTGCAGGCTCTGGGGCGCAGGCGTCACGCTCGAGGGCGCGGGCGGAGCGACGCCGAGAGGGGGCGGAGTGGCGCTGGGCGGAGGCGCGGGTTGGGGTGCTGGTGCGGGCGCCTGCGCCAGGACCAAGGCCACCGTGAGCGCGTACGTGATCATCGAGCCTCCGGATGATGCGGGTGAAGTCGTGAAGCGCCGACGTACCGGCCACGTCGCGCGATAGACCGGACCAGGTGAGTCATCATGCCCTGCTCCACGCCGGGGCCCCCTCCTCGAGCCGCCGGAAGAGCTTCTCCAGGATCCGGAACAGCGCGCGACGATCGGGCGGGTCGAGCACGCCCAGCATCTGCGCGAGCCGCGCATCCAGGTGCCGATCGAGCTGGCGATGCACGTGCTCACCGCGGGCCGTGAGCCGCGCGCGCACCACTCGCCGGTCGCGGGCGTCGCGCTCCCGGGCGAGGAGGTCCGCCTGGGTGAGCCGGTCGGCCACCCCGGTGATCGTCTTCTCGGTGACGCCCACCCGCTGCGCGAGCTCTCCCATGGTGAGCGGTCCGTCGTGCCCGAGCCAGAGCAGGGCGTGGAGCTGGGGCGGCGTGAGCTGCCCCTCCTCGCACAGCGCGGACACCGGATCGCGGAGCGAGCGGCGGCGGGCGAACCCCGCCACGAGATCGCGGAGCCTCCGCGCCTCCGCCTCGGGCGCGAGACCCGGCCGGCGAGCGCGCGGCGAGCGTGAAGTATTCCGCATTGCGGAATGCCTCTAGCTCGGATGACATGTCGCGTCAACGGCGAAGTCACCGCCGGGGAGAGCGCCCGCCCTGGGCCCCTACGGCCTCCCGCCCAGGTCCTCGATCTCGCGCCCGATGTCGGCGCGGTCGTCCGCGTCCGGCCGCGCCGCCAGGTAGGCGCGGAACGCCTCCACGGCGCGGGCGCGCTGCCCGCGCTCCTTGTAGGCGAACCCGAGGTAGTAGTGCGGCATCGCGTTCTTCGGCTCGGCGCGCGCGGCGCGCTCGAACCACGGGAGCGCCTGGCGCGGCCGGCCCGCGTCGCGCTCGGCTCGCCCGATCCGGTAATACAGCGCCACCTGCGCCGGATCGTCCTTCAGCACGCGCTCGTAGAGGGCGATGGCGTCGGCGTGCCGACCGAGCTTCGCCTTGCAGTCGGCGGCCGCGATGCGCACCCGCTGCTCCTTGGGCGCGAGCCGGAGCGCCTTCTCCAGCACCGGGAGCGCCTCCGGGCACCGGTTCTGGCCAGCGTAAGCCGCCGCCAGGAGCTCGTACCCGTCGACCCGCTCCGGCGCGAGCGCCTGCGCGGCGCGGTAGGCCTCGATCGCCTCGGCGGCGTTCCCCTGCTTCTCGAGCGCCTGCCCGAGGTGGAGCCGGTGCTCGGCGCGCCCGGGCTCGAGCTCGACCGCCTTGCGCAGCTGCTCGACCGCGGCGGGCAGCTCGCCCTTCGCCACCAGGGCGCGGCCGTACGCGTCGCGGATCTCGGCGGAGGCGAGGTCCTGGTTGCTCGCCGCCAGCAGATCGGCGAGCGCCGCGTCCACCTCGCCCAGCTCGAGCTCCACCGCCCCGAGGTGCGCCTGCGCGCGGGCGTCGTG
>DATLJU010000018.1:0-13516 GCA_035538735.1 Anaeromyxobacteraceae bacterium
GTCGATGTCGGTGGCGTCCACCTCGATGTCGAACACGTCGATGTCCGCGAACTTCTTGAAGAGGACGCCCTTGCCCTCCATGACCGGCTTGCCGGCGTGGGCGCCGATGTCGCCCAGGCCCAGCACGGCGGTGCCGTTGGAAATCACCGCCACCAGGTTTCCACGCGCGGTGTAGGTGTAGCTGAGGTCGTGGTCCTTCGCGATCTCGAGGCAGGGCTCGGCGACGCCCGGGCTGTAGGCGAGCGCGAGGTCGCGCGCCGTGGCGCAGGGCTTCGTCGGGACGACCTCGATCTTCCCCTTCCGCCCGGAGGAGTGGTAGGCGAGCGCGTCCTCACGCCGGATCCTCTTGTTCGGGACGAGGCTCTGGTTGGACGCGGTCTTGCCCTGGGGTGAAGTCGAGTCGGCGGACATGCTGGACCCTCACGATGCGGGTTCGAGTGTGGTTTGAGGGGCAGCACCAAAGCCCCAGGGGCAACTTTGTGTCAAGGCGGGTCGCGTCGTGCAGATGGGGGGCCGCCGCTTGATGTTCGTCAACGATCGCGCTGGGCGACGTCGCTCCTCGAGCCTGCCTGGCCGGCCGCCGCCTTCGAGCCGAACCCCGGCTTGTTCTCCAGCTCGTCCAGCGTGCGCGGCCAGTCTTCCTTGAGCAGCCGCGCCAGCGAACGATCCGAGAGGATCTGCCCGCCGTTCTGGCAGCGCGGGCAGTAGTTGGTCTCGTTCTCCGCGTGGACGATGCGCTGCACCGGCGCGCCGCAGTCCGGGCACGGTAGGCGGTACCGGCCGTGCACCGCGAACTCCTCGCGGAAGGCGGTCACCTTCTCCGGGAACCCGCCGCGCCGCTCGCCGCGCAGCCGCGCGAGCCAGTCGCCGAGCACGGCGCGCGTCGCCTCGTGCAGCCGGTGCACCTCCTCGGCGGAGAGGCGCGAGGTGAGCTTCACCGGGGAGAGTCGGGCGCGGTGGAGGATCTCGTCGGAGTAAGCGTTGCCGATGCCGGAGAAGAGGCGGGGGTCGGTGAGCGCGCGCTTCAAGGTGTGGTTCTCGCGCGTCAGCACCGCCGCGAAGGTCGCCTCGCCGGCGTCGAGCGGCTCGAGACCCCCGCGGTCGAGCGCGGCCAGGGCGCCCTCGCCGCGGACGAGGTGGAGCGCCGCGCGCCGCTTGGTTCCCGCTTCGGTCAGGAGCAGCGTGCCGCGGGGGAACTCGAACGTGGCGAGGAGGCTCCCGGTGCGGCCGGGCTTCTTTCCGCCCGCCTCGACCCAGTGCAGCCGGCCGGCGATCATGAGGTGGACGGCCAGGAAGAGCTCGCCCTCGAGGCCCAGCACGACGCGCTTCCCGAGGCGCCGGACCTCTTGGACGAGCCGCCCCTCGGCCTCGCGCAGCGGTGGCTCGGCGGTGCGGAGGAGGAAGGGGCTCGAGAGCTTCACCGCCAGGAGCCGCTCGCCGAGGATCCGCTCGCGCAGCGCCTCGACGTAGCTCTCCACGTCAGGCAGCTCGGGCACGTCCGGATTCTAATCGGACGCCTCGACCGCGGCCGCGCGTCGCCCTAGACTACGAGTCCCGTGCGCCTTCTCGTACCGCTGGTCGCGATCGTGGCCTACGCGCTGTCGCTCGCGGCGATCGCCATCTGGCCCCCGCTCGTCGCGCTGACCCTGCTCGTCACGTTCCCCTTCGACCGGAACCGCGCCGTGGCCGGCCGGCTGCTCCGGTTGTGCGGCGCCTTCGTGTCGCGGAGCTTCCCCTTCTGGCGCATCCGCATCGAGGGGCGCTGGCCGGAGGGGAGGCAGGCCTACGTGGTGGTGGCGAATCACCAGTCCTTCCTCGACATCTTCCTGCTCTCCAACCTGCCGCACGAGATGAAGTGGGTGGCGAAGAAGTCGCTCTTCAGGGTCCCGTGGATCGGCTGGGCCTTCTCGATGGTGGGGGACATCGCCGTCGAGCGCGGCGACACCTCCAGCGCTGTCGAGGTCATGGGCAAGGCGAAGGACTACCTGACCCACGGCATGCATGTGATGCTCTTCCCCGAGGGTACGCGCTCACGCGACGGCAAGATGCTCCCGTTCAAGGCTGGCGCGTTCAAGCTGGCCGTCGACGCCGGCGTGCCCATCCTCCCCATCGCCGTCTCCGGTACCGCGCAGGGCATGCCGAAGGGCACGCCCTGGGTGCGCCCGTCGCGGCTGGTGGTGAGGATCCTGGAGCCCGTCTCGACCGCCGTGGTGGCGGCCGCCACGGGGCGCGAGCAGGTCCGCCAGCTCGCCGCGCTACGCGACGACGTGCGCGCGCGGATCGAGCGGGCGCTGGAGGACGTCACCGGCGCGGATACGTCCGAGCGGGCGGCGCCGTCCACGTGAGGGGGCCGCGAGCGGAGGTGAGACGATGAAGGTGCTCCAGGGGTGCTTCGACGCGAACCGCGCCTGGTCCGCGCGGATGCGCGAGCGGGATCCCGGGTTCTTCGAGCGGCTCGTGCATGCCCAGCGCCCCGAGCTGCTCTGGATCGGCTGCTCCGACAGCCGGCTCCCCCCGGATCAGGTGGTGGGCCGGCTCCCGGGCGAGATCTTCGTCCACCGCAACGTCGGCAACGTGGTGGTGCACACGGACCTCAACTGCCTGTCGGTCCTCCAGTACGGGATCGAGGTGCTGAAGGTGAAGCACGTCATCGTGTGCGGCCACTACGGCTGCGGCGGCGTCGACGCGGCGATGAGCCCCGAGCCGCTCGGGCTCATCGACAACTGGCTCCGCCACATCCGCGACGTCTACATGGCGCACCGCGACGAGCTCGAGTCCATCGCCGACCCGGCGGCGCGCCGCGATCGGCTGTGCGAGCTGAACGTCGCCACTCAGGTCGCGAACGTCTGCCACAGCACCATCGTCCAGGACGCCTGGCGGCGCGGCCAGCCGCTCACCGTCCACGGCTGGCTGTACGAGCTCGCGGACGGCCTGCTGCGAGATCTCGACCTGGTCGTCGAGTCCGCGGACCAGATCCCGCAGGCGTACCGCATGCGCTGACCGAGGCCCGGGGCCTCACAGACTCGTCAGTGCCGCGTGTCCGGCGGGCGCGGTCTCTCGGCGCCCGGGACGCGCCGGGCGGACTCGCGCACCGCCGCGAGGGCGCCGGCATCGGGGTGCTCCACCGCCTCGTCCACGAGGAGCTGCCAGTGCTCCGCCGTGTCCACGATGAGCCGCGCGCCGCGCCCGTACGTGACGTAGGCCCAGGCCCACTGCAGGATCACCATGACGCGGTTGCGGAAGCCGATGAGGAAGTAGAGGTGAACGAAGAGCCAGGCGAGCCACGCCACCGCTCCGCTGAGGTGGAGCCGCCGCACCTCGCCGACCGCCCGGCCGCGCCCGATCGTCGCCAGGGTCCCCTTGTCGCGGTAGCGAAACGGCGCGCGCGGCTCGCCGTGGAGCGTGCGCAGCATGTTGCGCGCGACGTGGCGGCCCTGCTGGATGGCCGCTTGCGCGACGCCTGGGACCGCACGCCCGTCCTTCCCGACCACGTGCGCGAGATCCCCGGCGACGTAGACGTCGTTGCGTCCAGGCACCGTCAGGTCCGGGTTCACCTCCACACGCCCGGCGCGGTCGAGCGGCGCGCCGAGCGCGCGCGCCAGCGGCGAGGCGGCGACCCCCGCGCCCCACAGGACGGTGCGAGCCGAGATCCGCTCCCCGTGGACGGTGACGCCCCCTTCGTCGATGCCTTCGACGAGCGCCCCCGTGCGCACCTCCACCCCGGCGGAGGCGAGCTGCCGCCGCGCCGCTTCGGACAGGTCGGGCGGGTACGTCGGCAGGACGCGCGGGACGCTCTCGAGCAAGAGGATGCGCGCGCTGCGAGGATCGATGCGGCGGAACTCGGAGGCGAGCGTGTGGCGGGCGATCTCGGCCAGCGCCCCCGCCAGCTCCACGCCGGTCGGGCCGCCGCCCACCACCACGAACGTGAGCAGCGTCTGGCGCGTCGCCGCGTCCTCCTCGCGGTCGGCCTCCTCGAACGCCATCAGGACGCGCCGGCGGATCTCGAGCGCGTCCTCGATCGTCTTCAGGCCCGGCGCGAACCGAGCCCACTCCGGATGTCCGAAGTAGGAGTGCGTGGCGCCCGTCGCGACCAGGAGCTGGTCGTACCGGATCGCCATCCCGTCGCCGAGGATGACGCCGCGGCCGTCCAGGTCGAAGGCCGCCACGTCTCCCAGGATGACATCCAGGTTGTGCTGCCTGCGCACGAACGAGCGGGTGGGCACGGCGATGTCGG
The DNA here is from genome assembly GCA_035538735.1 of Anaeromyxobacteraceae bacterium. GTDB lineage: Bacteria > Myxococcota > Myxococcia > Myxococcales > Anaeromyxobacteraceae > Anaeromyxobacter_A. The sequence continues at coordinate 4,235 of DATLJU010000018.1, forward strand.
CCGGGTTGAGGCCGGCGGTGGCGACCTGGTACAGGAGCGGCTGGAACAGGTGGTGGTTGTGCCGGTCCACCAGCGTCACCTGCACCGGTGACCGACGCAGCTCGCGGGCGCAATACAGGCCGGCGAAGCCGGCGCCCACGATGACGATGTGAGGCGCTGACTCCATGCGTCGAGGATAGAGCCGTCCACCGAGCCTCGCTCGCCAGCTCGCTTCTTCCCAATCCAGAGGGCGGCAGCGCTGTCGAATGCCTGGCAGCTCACCGGCCGCCGGAATGATAGGCTGCGCGACCGTGTCCGACGACCACCGCCTCCACGTCCACGCCTTCCGCACCGTCCCCCGCACCGGCGTCATCTACGCCACGACGGAGGCGACCAAGCTCGGCTTCTCGCAGCGCGACCCCGCCTGGTGCAACCTCGGCCAGGGACAGCCCGAGACCGGGCCGCTCGATGGCGCCCCGCCCCGCGTCCACGCGGTCCCCGTCGAGGTCGACGATCAGGAGTACGCGCCGGTGGCGGGGCTTTGGGAGCTGCGCGAGGCGATCGCGGGGCTCTACAACCGGCTCTACCGGCGCGGCATGCCCTCGCAGTACAGCGCCGAGAACGTCGCCATCTCGGGCGGCGGGCGCACCGCGCTCACCCGGGCCGCCGCCGCTCTCGGGCACGTGAACCTGGGGCACTTCCTGCCGGACTACACGGCCTACGAGGAGCTGCTCGACATCTTCAAGGCGTTCACGGCCATCCCCATCCTGCTCGAGGGTGACCGCGGCTACTCCTTCACCGCCGACGACCTGCGGCGCGAGATCGCCGGCCGCGGCTTGTCGGCGCTGCTCGCCTCGAACCCGTGCAACCCGACCGGCAAGCTGGTGCAGGGCGAGGAGCTCGCTCGCTGGGTGGCCGTGGCGGGCGATCTCGACTGCACGCTGCTCCTCGACGAGTTCTACTCGCACTACGTCTGGACCGGCGCCCCGGGCCGGCTGCCGGTCGAGAGCGCGGCTCGCTACGTCGAGCACGTCGACCAGGATCCCATCGTGATCTTCGACGGGCTCACGAAGAACTGGCGCTACCCGGGCTGGCGCGTCACCTGGACGGTCGGGCCCAAGGCGGTCATCGACGCGGTGGGCAGCGCCGGGTCCTTCCTCGACGGCGGCGGCTCGCGCCCGCTGCAGCGCGCCGCCGTCCCGCTCCTGGAGGAGGAGGCCGTCAAGGCCGAGACGCTCGCCATCCACCGCACCTTCGGCGAGAAGCGGGCCCGGCTGCTGCGCCGGCTGGAGGCGATGGGCATCCGCACGGATCGCGCGCCCGACGGGACGTTCTACGTGTGGGGCTCGGTGGCTCACCTGCCGCCGCCGCTCTCGGACGGGATGGGCTTCTTCCGCGCCGCGCTGGAGCGGAAGGTGATCTGCGTCCCGGGCGAGTTCTTCGACGTGAACCCGGGCAAGCGGCGCAGCCGCGCCGGCTCGCGGTTCCGGCAGTACGTCCGGTTCTCGTTCGGACCCGCGCTCCCCGTCCTCGAGACCGCCCTCGGGCGCCTGGAGGAGATGATCCGCGACGCCGCGTCGCGGTGACGGTCCCGCGATCAGGAACGCCCGGACGGCGTGCCGGCCGCATGCCGTCGCCAGACACGGCGAAGGTCGCGCGCTGACGCGAAGCCCGCGAGCTCGGCGGCGTGCTCCACCGTCATCCGGCCGTCCCGGAGGAGCCGCTGAGCGTGCGCGACGCGGAGCCGGCGCTGATAGTGACCGATGGACACGCCGGCGTGCTCGCGGAAGAGTCTCGCCAGATGCCGTTCGCTGACGTGGCCGAGCGCCGCCAGCTCGGCGCGGGACCAGCCGCGCGCGGGATCGCGCGCGATCGCGTCCTGCACGCGGTGCACCGCCGGGTGGACGTGGTTGCGGCTCTCGAGCCACGGCGAGAGCTGCGGGTCCTGTCCGCTGCGGCGCATGAACACGACCATCTCGCGTGCGACAGCCTGCGCGACCTCGGGTCCGCTCGTCTGCTCGATCAGGTACAGGGCCAGGTCGATGCCGGCGGTGATGCCGGCGCTCGACAGGACGGGGCCGTCGTCGACGAAGATCCGGTCCTCCTCGACGTGGGCGCGCGGCGCCTCGGCCCTCAACCGGCCGACGAGGGTGTGGTGCGTGGTGCAGGCCCTTCCGTCGAGGCGACCTGCGCGGGCGAGCAAGAGCGCGCCCGAGCAGACGCTGGCCGTCCGCATCGCCGCGGGGAGGGCGCGCAGCCAGGCCACCACCCGCGCCGCCTCCGGGCGCGCATAGTGTCGAGCCGAATCCTCGCACCCGGCGACGATGACGACGTCCTGGGGCGCGAGGGCGTCCGGGAGCGGCTCCAGCCCGGCGAGCGGCAGGCCCAGGGACGTCGTGACGTCGTTCGCCGGCCCGCAGAGGCGCAGCTCCAGCCGGGCGCCGAACCTACGCGCCAGCCGGAAAGCCTCGGCGGGCCCGGCGAGGTCGAGCAGGAGCACGCCCGGCGTGACGACGACCCAGATCCGCGTGCTCACGCCGCGCCTCAGGGCCTGTGAGGGAATTTCTTCACAGACCCCTCAGGCCGCCGCGGGCGGCGCGTCGAGGATCGCGAGCGCCTCGGGCACGGTCGCGACCCGCGCGAAGTTTCCGGCCAGGACGAGCTCGCTGCGCTCGCGGATCTCGGCCGGCGAGAAGGTCCTGCCGTCGGCGTGCGTCATGGGGAAGGTGAGCGTGGCCTCGGCCACGTACACCATGTCGAAACCGAGGTCGCAACCGTGGCGCGTGGTCGTCTCGCAGCACTGCTCGGTGCGGATGCCGCTCACGAGGAGGCGCTCGATCTTCCTCGACGCGAGCCACCCGCGGAGGTCGGCATTCATCAGCGCGCTGTACGTCTGCTTGCGGAACACGGCGTCAGGGCCTGGCGGCAGCCAGTCCAGCTCGCGGACGTGGCCGTGCACGGGGTCGAACGGACCGCCGCTGCCAACGTCCTCGTGGAGGACGTGCACGATCGGAACGGCGCGGGCGCGGCACCCCGCGACGAGCTCGAGGAGCCGGGCGCGGAAGCGCGGCACGTCGTCCTCGCGCCAGTAGGGGCGGTGCTGGAACGACTGCTGGACATCGATGACGAGCAGGGCGGTGTTCATGGTGCCTCCGGGGTGAGGTTCGAGCCTGACGACCGCCATGTTCCGTCCTCGCGCCCGCCCCGGCAATGCGCGGACCGGACGAATAGGGGACAATGCCGGCCATCACGGCGGCCGCTCGCCTGGCGAGCACGTCCGGGGATGTCGCCGCGCGAGAGCGACCGGGCCGGGGCGCGGCGGCGCCATTGCGAAGCGCCGCAGCGGGTGACGAGGTCGCCGGAACGCGCGGGGGTCACCATGTCGCGGCGAGATGGGATGAGAAGGCCGCTCTCCGCGGAGTCGGGCGGTTAAACCGCCTGCTCCAGATGTGCGTGCCAGCACAAGGAGAGCGGCGATGAAGAAGCGTAACGCGGTGTTCGTAGGATGCGACCTCGGCGACAAGTTCAGCGAGATTTGCGTGCTGGACCAAGTTGGGGCGGTCCTAGCGAGGGAGCGCGTCCGCACAACGAACAGTGGTCTCACGAAGGTGGTCGCGCACTATGCCTCGTCAGTTGTCGTGATCGAGGTAGGCGTTCACTCGCGTTGGGTCGAGGAGCTGTTCCGCTCTCTCGGCCATCGCGTGGTGGTCGCTAATCCACGCCAGGTCAGGCTCATCTGGAAGCGTCGACTGAAGACGGACCGGTCGGACGCGATGCTGCTGGCCCGCCTCGGCCGGGTTGACCTCACGCTCCTCGCGCCCGTTCAGCAACGCGGGCGCGATGCGCAGCTCGATCTCGTCGCTCTGCGCTCGAGGGATATCCTCGTGCGCTCGAGGACGCGACTCATCAACCATGTGCGCGGCGTCCTCAAGCAGTTCGGGCTGCGCGTCCGCACATGCGGGAGCTCGGCGTTCGCGAAGCACGCGAACGAAGTGGTGCCCATCGATCTCATGCCAGCGCTAGAGCCAGCCCTACGCTCACTGCACGAGCTGGACGAGCAGATCACGGTCCACGACCGGCAGATCGACGAGCTCGCGGCGGCATCGCCGACCGCGCAGCACCTCATGCAGGTCACTGGGGTCGGAGCGCTCACCGCCCTCGCCTTCTGCCTTACGATCGACGACCCGCACCGGTTCAAGCGAAGCCGGCTCGTCGGAGCGTTTCTCGGCCTGACACCTGCCAAGGATCAGTCCGGCGAGTCCGACCCGGAGAAGCACATCTCGAAAGCGGGAAACCCGTTCTTGCGGCGGCTGCTCGTGCAATCGGCCCAACACATCCTCGGGCCGTGCGGGCGGGAGTCCGACCTACGCACGTGGGGAAAGAAGCTCGTGGCTCGCGGCGGGCAGGCCGCCACGAAACGGGCCATCGTCGCGGTCGCCAGAAAGCTAGCGGTCCTGCTCCACCGGCTGTGGGTGACCGGCGAGGCCTACGACCCACAGCACTACTCACGGTGCCTCGCCGCGTAGAACCGAACGAACTTCTGGGAGAGGAGGGACAAGAGCTAGAGCGGTTCCGACACGCCCCGTCCAAGCGACTGCGAGACAGTCCTCAAGGCGAACGACCTCGTCGCCGACCTTGCGGCGCGAGACTGCAGCGCTCATGACGGGCAGGACCCCAGCGTGCACCGGGGCGAACGGCCCTCGAAGAGTGCGGATGGAAGCATGGCAGTCACTCGGAACCGATCGGCCAGCGAGTACAGGTCCATCCGTTGACAACAGGCGGCCTTCTCATGGAAGGACTGACCGAAGCACCGCGCCGCGCATGCGGCGCGGTGCAAGATTCCGCAGCCGCGCGACGGGGACGACGGTGCGCGTTCCGGCCACGCGCCCGATGGCCGCGGCGCGGAGCACGGGCGCCGACGTGCCGCGGCCCGGGCGTCTACCCGCTGGCGGCGGGTGACAAGCCCCCCGATGGCGGTTCAGCCGGGGAGAGGATGAAGGCGGATCTAGTGCTCGTGCTCGTGCCCCGAGCCCTCGTGCCCGTGCTCCCCGCCCCCGTGCTGGTGCGTCTCCTGCGAGCCTGCGTGCTCGTGGGAATGGACGTGCTCGTGGCTGTGCGGGTGCGTGTGCTTCGTGCCACCGTGCGAGTGCTCGTGCTCGTGGACGTGCTGGTGGGCGTGAGCGTGCTCGTGCTCGTGCATGCGGGGCTCCTTGAGCTTGCCCCGGAGGATAGGAGCGCGCTTCTCCTCCAGCCACGCCTTCCAGGCCCCCATCCCCTCTCCGGTGCGCGCCGAGACGCGGAGCACCTTCGGGTCGGGCATGACGCGGCGGAGGCTGTCCTCGAGCCGCGCCAGGTCGATGTCGAGGTGCGGCACGAGGTCGACCTTCGTCACCAGGACGAGGTCGGCCTTCTGGAACATCACGGGGTACTTGAGCGGCTTGTCCTCGCCCTCGGTGACGGAGAGCGCGACCACGTTCGCCTCCTGCCCGAGATCGTAGATGGCGGGGCAGACGAGGTTGCCGACGTTCTCGATGAAGAAGACGTCGAGCCCGCGCCAGGGGAAGTCGTGGAGCGACCGGTGCACGAGCTCCGCGTCGAGGTGGCACGCCTGGCCGGTGGTGATGGCCTTCGACGGGATGCCCGCCTTCTCCAGCCGGCGCGCGTCGTTGTCGGTGGCGAGGTCGGCCGAGACGGCGCCGAGCCGGACTCCGTTCACCACGCGCGCCGTCGCCTCGAGCACCGCCGTCTTGCCCGAGCCGGGCGAGCCCATGATGTTGAGCGCCAGCACGCCCGACTCGCGGAAGTGCTCGCGGTTGTGGGCGGCCGCCCGGTCGTTGCCAGCCAGGATCTTCTCGTGCAGCTCGACCGGCACAAGCTCGGTGTCACCGCAGCCACAGGTGGTGCACATTCAGGGGATCTCCATGTCGATGGCGTCGAGGAGCAGGGCGTCGCTCTGCGGGGTGAGGCGCGCGGGCTCGCTGCACGGTTCGCAGCGCAGGATGTCGCCGCGCCCAAAGGCCTTGCCGCACCTGGGACACTCCCATCGCGCCGGGTAGTGGACGACCTCCAGCGCCGCCTTCTCGCACACCGTGCCCTGGCGGAAGGTCTCGAAGGCGGTCTGGAAGAGCTCCGGGTCCACCCCTGCCAGCTCTCCCAGGCTCACCTTGAGGCCGTGGACGGCGATCGCGCTGCGGCGGCGCGCCTCCTCCTCCACGCGCCGGATGAGCGCCTCGACGAGCGAGTACTCGTGCATGCCTAGCAGATCCGCGGCAGCGGCTCGCCGTCGCTCTCGGCGAGGAGCCGCCGGCCGAGGCCGGTGTCGAGGATCACGTTGCCCGGGCGCTCGGCGATCGCGGTGCCGACCACCGCCGCCCGGCGGCCCTGGGGGTGCTCGCGCAGCGCGGCCAACACGCGGTCGGCCGCCTCGGGCCGGACGCCCAGCACGGCCTTCCCCTCGTTCGCGACCACAAGCGGGTCGATGCCGAGGATCTCGGCCGCGGCTTGCACCTCCGGGGTCACCGGCACGGCCGGACCGTCGAGCAGGACGCCCACCTTCGCCTTCTGCGCGAACTCGTGCATCACCGAGGCGAGCCCGCCGCGGGTCGGGTCCTTCATGGCGACGATCGCGTCGCCGCCCGCCTGGAGCGCCGCCCGAACGAGCCCGTTCACCGGCGCGACGTCGGAGCGGAGGTCGCCCTCGATCTGCAGGTCGCGCCGCTTCGTCATGACCGCCATGCCGTGGTCGCCCACGGTGCCGGTCACGATGATCTTGTCGCCGGGCTTGAGCCCGTCGTCGCGGACGATGCGCCGCGCCATGGCGAAGCCGGCGGTGTTGAGGACGATGCCGTCCACCTCGCCCTTGCCCATCACCTTGGTGTCGCCGGTGACGATGGTGACGCCCGCCTCGTCGCAGGCGCGCTTCATGGAGTCGCGGATGCGCTCCAGCTCCTCGCGCGGGAAGCCCTCCTCGATCACGACGGCGCAGGTGAGCCCGAGCGGCTCGGTCGCGCCCATCATGGCGAGGTCGTTCACCGTCCCGCAGATGGAGATGCGGCCGATGTCGCCGCCCGGGAAGAAGATGGGCTGCACGACGTGCGAGTCGGTCGTGACCACCAGCCACTGGTCGCCGACGCGCAGCGCCGCGCCGTCGTCCATCGCGGCGAGGCCCACGCCGTCGACGGGCCCGCCCAGGGGCAGGAACACGTCCTCGATGAGCGCGCGCATGGCACGCCCGCCCGCCCCGTGCTTCATCGCGACGCGGTCCGCGCCAGCCATCTAGCCGACCTCCCTGAGATCCGGCAGCCCGCCGTACTGGTGCCAGATGCGGCACGCGCCCTCCGACGAGACCATGCACGCGCCCACCGGCGACTCGGGGCGGCACTCCTTGCCGAAGAGCTTGCAGTCGTGCGGGTTCTTCAGCCCCGACATGATGTCGCCGCACAGGCACTGCGCGGCGAGGACGTTCTCCACCTTGCCGCCGACGAGGCTCGTGTCGATCCGGAACCGCTTGCGGGCGTCGACGTGAGCCCACTCCGGCCTGAGATCGAGGTTCCCCGACGGCACGCGGGCGATGCCGCGCCAGTCGCCGGAGGTGGTCTGGAACACCTTCCAGAGCTTCTCCTGCGCCGGCCTGTTTCCCTCGCGCGTGACGCAGCGCGGGTACATGTTCGCCACCTCGGGCCGGCCCTCCTTGATGAGCTCGACGAGCTTGACCAGGGCCGCCAGCACGTCGAGCGGCTCGAAGCCCGCCACCACCACCGGCGCCCCGGTCTTCCGCGCGAACGGGACGAAGATCTCCCAGCCGGTGATGATCGCGGCGTGGCCAGCTGCGATGTAGCCCTCGATGTTCGTCTCGGGCAGGGAGGCGACGACCTCCATGGCGGCCGGGACGTACTTGTGCGACGAGAGCACCGAGAAGTTGTCGGGCACGCCGGCGAGGATCACGGCGGCGGTGGCGACCGCGGTGGTCTCGAAGCCGCTGGCGAAGAAGACCACCTGCTCGAGCGGGTGCCTCTTCGCGATCTCGACCGCCTGCGAGACGCTGTAGACGATCTCGACCTTGCCGCCCTCCGCCTGCGCGTCGCCGAGCGACTTCTGCGCGCCGGGGAGCTTCAGCATGTCGCCGTACGTGCAGACGCGAGCGCCCATCGCCGCCAGCGCCACCGCCTCGTCCACCTCGGGCGTGTCGGTCACGCAGACCGGGCAGCCCGGCCCCATGATGACCGAGAGGTCGCGCGGAAAGCTGGCGCGCAGGCCGAATCGGGCGATGGCCTGCTCGTGGCTGCCGCACACGTGCATGACGTTGATGGGCGAGCGGCCGATGGCCTTCACCTCGCGCTCGAGCGCTTGCGCCAGCGCGCGGGCGCGGGCCGGGTCGCGGAACTTGAGCTCCTGCGCCTGATCCTGGAGCGCCATCGCTAGCCCTTCTCCGGGACCTTGGCCCCGGCCTCCATCTCGCCGCGGACGTCGGCGGCCATGAGGTCGCCCGCGCCCGCCTCCTTCAGCACCTGCTCGAACAGCGCCAGCGTCTCGCCCACCTCGTCGGGAGGGATGCGCCGGATGGCGAAGCCGACGTGGTTGAGCACGTAGTCACCCGCCGTGACGGGCTCGTCGACGATGTCGAGCCGGAGCAGCTTCTTGACCCCGAAGAAGTCGACCGTCGCCTCGAGGCCATTCACCTCGAGCACCTTGCCTGGAACGCCGAGACACATGGTGACCGCTCCTCCTCGAGGCTCACGCGCCAGCGCGCGCGTCCGCGATGACCGTCTGCCCCAGCGCGATGCCCCCATCCCCAGGCGGGGCGGCCCGCGGCAGGTATATCGAAAAACAAGCAGAGAGCGCCCTGATTATTCCTTCCGAGAGCAGGGCGTTCGCGAAGCAGCCCCCCGAGAGGACGACCGGCAGGCTGTCACCGAGCCGCTCCGAGGCGAGGCGAACGAGCTCGGCGGCGGCAGCGACGAGCGCCGCGTGGAAACGCGCTGCCACGAGCGCGGGAGGACGCCCCTCGGCGACCTCGCGGGCGGCCCCGACGACGATCGGTCGCCAGTCGAGCTGCCAGGGGGATGTGGACGTGTCGATCTCGTAGGCGTACCGGCCGTGCGCTCCATCGCCTGCCGTGGCCTCGAGCGCCATCGCCACCTGCCCCTCGTACCGGGCGCGCGGGCGGTCGAGCGCCAGGGCCCCGATCGCGTCGAAGAGCCGGCCGGCGCCGTGCGCGCGCGGCGCGTTGAACCCGCTCGCGATCATCCGCCGCACCACCCCGACCTCGTCCGCGCTCGGCCCGCGGAAGAGCGGCAGCGCGTC
>DATLJU010000019.1:0-16810 GCA_035538735.1 Anaeromyxobacteraceae bacterium
GATCTTCGGCGGCCGCCGCTCGACGACCATGCCGCTCGCGCTCCAGTCGTTCGACTGGACCCACGGCGTGTACCTGGCCTCGACGCTCGGCTCGGAGACCACCGCGGCGGCGACCGGCGCCGTCGGCGTGGTCCGCCGCGACCCGATGGCGATGCTGCCGTTCATCGGGTACGACGCCGGCACCTACTTCCAGCACTGGCTCGACATGCAGAGCCGGATCCCGAACCCCCCCAAGATCTTCATGGTGAACTGGTTCCGGAAGGGCGCGGACGGCAAGTTCCTCTGGCCGGGCTACGGCGAGAACATGCGCGCGCTCAAGTGGATCCTCGACCGGTCGCACAGCCGCGTCGGCGCGACCGAGACGGTGGTCGGCTACGTGCCGCGCACCGAGGACCTGAACACGAGCGGCCTCGACGTGAAGCCGGAGGCGGTCTCGGCGGCGATGAAGATCGACCTCGCCGAGTGGCAGGAGGAGATCGAGTCGCAGAAGGAGTGGTTCGACAAGCTCGGCGCCACCGTGCCCCGGCCGCTCACGCTCCAGCGCGAGCTCCTGCTCGAGCGGGTGAAGGCGGCGCGGGCGGTCAAGTGAGGACGGTGTAGCGGAGGGTGTGCACCCTCGCCGTCGCCTGGCGCACCGATCGCCGCTGGCCCATCGTCGTGGCGGCGAATCGCGACGAACGGCTGCGCCGGGCGGCCGAGCCGTGGGGCCTGCGCGAGCACGGGCTCGGGCCGCGCTACGCCGCACCGCTCGACCGGGTCGGTGGCGGCACCTGGATCGGCGTCTCCGCGCGTGGCGTCTTCGCCGGGTTGACCAACCACCACGCGACCGAGGGCGGGTTCCCCGACCCGCGCCGTCGGTCGCGCGGCGAGATCGTCGTGCAGGCGCTCGGGCACGCCCGTGCGGCCGAGGCGCGCGCCGCCTTCGCGGTCGCGGACGCCGCCCGGTACAACCCCTTCCACCTCCTCGTGGCGGACGCCGAGGCGGCTTTCCTCTGGCTCTACGACGGCGCCGAGACGGCGCTCATCGACCTCGGCCCAGGGCTGCACGTTGTGACGGAGCAAGACGCCGAGGGGCGCGGTGCGCGCGGTGACTTCGTGCGGAGCCGCTGGCCGATCGATTCCGACCTGGCGCGGCTGCGCGAGCTGCTCGCCCATCACGCGCCCTCGCCCCGCGAGGCGGTCTGCATCCACCTCGACGAGCGCGATTACGGCACGCGCTCCTCCTCCGTGATCAGGCTCGCGCCGTCGCTCCAGGCGTCGGAGCTGTGGGTCTCGGAAGGTCGGCCGTGCACGACGCCGTTCGACGACCGCTCACAGCTGCTCGCCGACCTCGCGCGCAAAGGCCTGTGAGGGGAGTTCTTCGCAGGCCCCAACTTGACACCCGGGCCGGCGGCAGACACAAGGACGCGCATGGGCCTCCTCGATCGCATCTCGTTCAAGCAGGAAACCACCGCGCCACCGGAGAGCATCGACCTCGGCGAGCGCGGCGAGCTCGTGGTGGTGTGGCCGGGCGGGCCGCGGGTCGCCATCCCGCCGAAGCAGCTCCGCGACCAGTGCCCTTGCGCGAGCTGCATCGAGGAAGGCACCGGCCGCAAGATCCTCGATCCGGCCACCATCCCGGCCGACATCAGGCCGGTCGAGGTCCGGGGCGTCGGCAACTACGCCATCCAGATCCAGTGGTCGGACGGGCACGGCACCGGGATCTACACCTGGGCGCTCCTCCGCCGCGCCTCCGGGCTCGATCCGACCTAGCCGCGGCGCCGCCGCTCCGGTCGCGCCTCGCCGATGCTCGTCTTCGTCTCCGACCTCCATCTCCGCCCCGGCGCCCCGAGCCCCGTCTCGCGCGCGGCGCAGCTCGACCGCCTCTGGCAGCGGCTCGAGGGCGGCCGGCCCGAGGCGCCCGTCCACCTCTGCCTGGTCGGCGACATCTTCGACCTGGTGCGGGCGCCGCAGTGGCTCGGCTCGCCCGTGCGTCCCTACGGCGAGCCCTCGCAGGAGCTGGCCGCGCAGGTGAAGGCGATCGTCGACGCCACGGTCGAGGCCGACCGACCGTTCTTCGAGAAGGTCCAGGCGAAGGTGGCGGAGGGTACGCTCGAGATCCACTACCTGCTCGGCAACCACGACCGGCTGCTCGCGTACGCGCCGGCGGCGCGCGCCGCCGTGCGGACGGCGCTCGGGATGAAGGGCGGCGACGCGCCGCTGCCGGAGGAGCTCGTCTTCCCGGAGCACGGCGTCCTGGCCTACCACGGGCACCATGCCGACCTGCTCTGCTACGAGCCCGACGGTAGCGCTCCTCTCGGCGACGTCATCGCGGCGGATCTCATCGTGCGCTTCCCGGGCGAGATCCGGCGGCGGGCGGAGGTTCCGGACCCCGCCCTCGACGACATCGACGACGTGCGCCCCATCCTGGCGGTGCCGGGCTGGGTCCGCGCCACCGCCCGCGAGCGGCCGCAGTTCCTGTCGGAGGTGGTCGGGCGCGTGTGGCGCGACCTCGTCGAGGAGTTCCTCGAGGAGCCGTGGGTGAAGGCGTGGATGCGCGAGCACCACCGCCGCCTCAAGCTCGACTTCGCGCAACGTGTGAAGCTCCTGCTCACCCTCTCGGCGCGCGCCCCACCGCGCGACGAGCCGCGGCTCACGCAGCTGTACTACCTGCTCATGCGGCTCCTCGACGCGCGGTTCGCGCGGACGGCGGTGAAGGCGCTTGAGCGGCGCGAGCACCGCGGGCTCCGCTTCGTCGTGAACGGCCACACGCACTTCGCCGCCATGACGCCGCTTGGCCTCATCCACGGGAAGCCGGCCTGCTACTTCAACACCGGCACCTGGCGCACGCTGCGGCAGCTCGGCAACGTGGCTCGCGGCCGGCCCGCCTTCCTCGCCTACGACGCGGCCGCCTACCTCGTCTTCTACGACGCGAACGACCCGCTCGGCCGGACGTTCGAGTGGTGGCAGGGCGCGGGCGGGTGACGGCCCGGCCAGGTCAGAGCGCGGCCGCGGTCGGCGCGATCGGCGTGTGGCGGTTCACGGCCGGCGCCTGCCCCACACGCTGCCGCCCGAACAGCACGGACCGGGAGTCCCCCTTGCTGCCGCGGAGGGCGTGCACGAGCAGGCGCACGGTGCCGCGATCGGCGTGGCCGGCGCGCGCCTCGTCGATGAGCACGTCGGCGGCGCCGCGCGCATCGTACGCGCCCGAGCGGTAAGGGCGCGCTTGCGTGAGGGCGACGAACGCGCTCGCGACCCCGACCACCTCCACGGATCGCGAGGGCGAGCGCGCCAGCGCCGGGTACCCGGCTCCGCTCTTCCAGTGATGGCAGAGCGCCGCCTCCACGGCCGGGTGTGCGCCGAGGTGGCGCGCCAGGTGGAGCGCGCCCAGGAGCGGGTGCGCCGCCAGGAGTCGCGTCCCCTCCGCGTCGAGCCCGCCCGAGGATCGCGCCAGGCTCAGTGGGACATGGCGCATCCCGAGATCGTGGAGGAGCCCGGCCGCGGCCAGATCGGGCAGCGCCGGTGCTTCGCCCACGGCGGCCATGAGGAGCCGCGCCGTGACCGCCGCGGTGGCGACGGCATGGCGATAGCGCGCGGGGTCGGTCGCCTGCATCGCCCGGAGCTCCTCGAAGAGCACGGGCGGGAGGCGCGCCGACAGGACCACCCGCGCCACGGCCGACCGGACCTCCTCCCCGCGGAAGAGGTGACGGAACGGCGCTTCGGCGAGCGGCAGGTGGAGATCGCTCGCGACGGCGCTGCGCGCCAGGGGCAGCCGCCGTCCGGGCACGGCGGCGCGCGCGGCACCGCGCACGGAGGTGACCGACACCACCTCGCCCGCGCGCGCCAGCACGGCGCCGGACACATCGGCGAGGTCGCGGGCCACCACGACGCGATCGAACATGACGCCCTCGGGACATCGGAGCGTAGCAAAGCGGCGCGCGCGGCGAGACGCTCCGCGCGGGCGTGGTGACGACCGAGCCTGCGCACGAACGATGGAGACGATGAGGGTGGATGTAGGACACGCCAGGACAGCCCCACCACCCTGCCTCGCGCGACGAGCCAGCTCACGATCGAATTGGTGCGGTGTCCCGAGGGAGCAGCCGGCCGAGCCGCCCTGCACGCCCGTCAGGCGACCTGATCGCGGCCGCTCGAGCCGACCCTTGGCCCCACCGCGCCTCTCGGGCGCAGCCTCGTTATCTACCCGTGCTCATGGCGGCGCCGCCTTCTTCGCCGTGTGCATGCCTCGACGGAAAGGAACGAACGATGAATCCGGTCGAAGGTGAGTCGCGGTATCAGTCGGGTTTCGGTAACGAGTTCGCGACCGAGGCGCTCCCGGGCGCGCTGCCGGTCGGCCAGAACTCCCCGCAGCGCGCCCCGTACGGGCTGTACGCGGAGCAACTCTCTGGCACGGCTTTCACGACGCCGCGCGGCGCGAACCGCCGGAGCTGGCTGTACCGGATCCGCCCGGCGGCGGTGCACGGAGCGTTCGAGCGCATCGAGCGCGGGCTCCTGGCCGGGAGCTTCGACGACGTACCCACGCCGCCGAGTCAGCTGCGGTGGGATCCCCTGCCCATTCCGACCCGGCCGACGGACTTCCTGGAGGGCCTCGTCACCTTCGCGGGCAACGGCAGCCCGGCCGCGCAGAGCGGCTCCGCCGTCCACCTCTACGCGGCCAACCGCTCGATGACGGACCGGTTCTTCTACGACGCCGACGGCGAGCTGCTCATCGTGCTGCAGCAGGGCGGGCTCAGGATCTCGACCGAGCTCGGCGTCATCGACGCCGTCCCGCGCGAGGTGGTCGTCATCCCACGCGGCGTGCGCTTCCGCGTCGAGCTGACCGAGGCCTCGGCGCGCGGGTACGTCTGCGAGAACTTCGGGCCATCCTTCCGATTGCCGGAGCTCGGCCCCATCGGCTCCAACGGCCTCGCCAACCCCCGCGACTTCTCCACGCCGTGCGCGCGCTACGAGGATCGCGAGGGCGAGTTCGAGCTGGTCGCGAAGTTCCTCGGCCAGCTGTGGAGGGCGGCCATCGACCACTCGCCGCTCGACGTGGTGGCCTGGCACGGCAACTACGCGCCGTACAAGTACGACCTGACGCGGTTCAACACCATCAACACGGTGAGCTTCGATCACCCCGACCCGTCGATCTTCACCGTGCTCACCTCGCCGTCCGACACGCGCGGCTTCGCGAACGTCGACTTCGTCATCTTCCCGCAGCGCTGGATGGTGGCCGAGCACACGTTCCGGCCACCCTGGTACCACCGCAACTTCATGAGCGAGTACATGGGCCTCGTCTACGGCGACTACGACGCGAAGGCCGAGGGCTTCGTGCCGGGGGGCGGCAGCCTGCACAACTGCATGTCGGGCCACGGCCCCGACGCGACCACCTTCGAGCAGGCGAGCCAGGCGAGCCTCGCGCCGCGCCGCCTCGACGACACGCTCGCCTTCATGTTCGAGAGCCGGTTCGTCATCCGCCCGACGCGCTTCGCCCTCGAGACGGCTCAGCTACAGAAGGACTACCTCGAGTGCTGGCGGGGGCTGAAGAAGCACTTCACCGGGAAGGCGTGAGAGCGCTCACCGGCGCAATGCGCGGCTGCGCGCCGCGCTTCCCGCTGCGCCGCCTACGGCGGCGAATCCTTGCCTCTACCGGCGCTTTCGCGACATCGCGCGATCGATCTCCCTCTTCGTCTCCCGCTCGGCGATGGCGTCGCGCCGGTCCTCGTGCTTGCGCCCCTTGGCGAGGCCGAGCTCGACCTTCGCCCAGCCCTGCTTGAAGTAGAGCGACAGCGGTACGAGCGTGTAGCCGCGCTGCTCCACCTTCCCGCGGATCTTCTCGATCTCCTCGCGCTTGAGCAGGAGCTTGCGGTCGCGGAGCGGAGCGTGGCCGAACTGGGCGGCCGGCGAGTACTCTCCGATGCGGCAGTTGAAGAGGAAGACCTCGTCCCCGCGGGGCTGCGCGTACGCGTCCGAGAGGGACAGGTTCCCCGCCCGCAGCGACTTCACCTCGCTGCCGGTCAGCGACAGCCCCGCCTCGTAGGTGTCCTCCACCTGGAAGTCGAACCGGGCGCGCCGGTTGGTGGCGATGACCTGCACGCCCTCGGGCGCCTTGGCTTTTCCGGACTTGCTCACGCGCGCACCCTACCCCGCGCCGGCGCCGCGGTCGAAGGGCCTGTGAAGGAATCCCCGGACCGAGCCAGGCGAGCGAGCCGCCAGCAGCGCGAGGCGCGACGACCGAGCATAGCCGGAGGCTATGTGAGGGAGGAGCAACGACGCGATGCGACGCGGATCGCTCGCCTCGGCGACGGGAGGGGATTCCTTCGCTGGCCCCAAGTCACGGCAGGGCCGCGTTGTCGATGAGCCGCGTCGCCCCGAGGTACGCGGCGACGAGCATGCGGCTGCCCGTCTCGGCGCGCGTGACGGGCTGGAGCGACTCGGGCTCGACGATCTCGACGTAGTCCACGCGTGCTCCCGCGGACTCGATGGAGGCCCGCGCCTCGCCCGTGAGCCGTGCCGCCTCCCGCTCGCCGCCGCGCACCCGCTCCTGGGCCGACGCCAGGGCGCGCGAGAGCGCGACCGCGCGAAGCCGCTCGTCGGGCGAGAGGTAGGCGTTGCGAGACGACCGGGCGAGCCCATCCGGCTCGCGCACGATGGGCATGCCCACGATCTCCACGTCGAGGTCGAGGTCGCGCACCATGGCCCGGATCACCTGCAGCTGCTGCCAGTCCTTCTCGCCGAAGAGCGCCACCCGCGGACGCGTCAGCTGGAAGAGCTTCATGACGACCGTCGCGACGCCGCGGAAGTGCCCGGGGCGCCGCGCCCCGCAGAGGCCCTGGGCCACCGGGCCGACCTCGATCCAGGTCTGGTGTCCCGGCGCGAAGACCTGCTCCGGGCGCTCGGGCGCGAGCACGGCGTCGATCCCGGCCGAGGCGCACTTGGCGAGGTCGCCCTCGAGGTCGCGCGGGTAGCGAGCGAGGTCCTCCTGCGGCCCGAATTGGGCCGGGTTCACGAAGATGCTGGCGACGGCCAGTCCATCCGGTCCGGCGCGGCGTCGCGCCTCGCGCATGAGCGAGAGGTGCCCATCGTGCAGGTAGCCCATCGTGGGCACGAGCGCGATCCGCCGGCCGCCGTCTCGCGCCGCGATCATGCGGCCCTGCCAGGCGCGCGGGTCGCGGAAGAGCTCGATCACCGCTACACCGGCGCGCCGACGACCTGCGCGTCGTCGGGGCGCTCCTCCTCGGAGGTGTGGACGAGACGCAGCGTCTTGGAGTGGAAGCTGTGCTCCTCCGCCGGGAACGAGCCCTGCTTCACCTCGGCCGCGTAGGTCGACACCGCGCCGGCGATCGAGGCCCCCTGCTCGGCGTAGCGCTTCACGAACTTGGGCTTGAACGCGCCGTCCATGCCGAGCAGGTCGTTCACGACCAGAACCTGACCGTCACAGTGAGGACCTGCGCCGATCCCGATGGTCGGGATCGCCAGCTGGCCGGTGATGACGCGCGCGAGCTCGGCGGGGATGCACTCGAGGACGATCGCGAAGCATCCCGCCGCCTCCAGCGCGCGCGCGTCGTCGAGCAGCCGGCGCGCCTTCTCGGAGTCCTTCCCCTGCACCACGTACCCGCCCATCCGGGGGACGGACAGGGGGGTGAGCCCGATGTGGCCCATGACCGGCACGCCGGCGCGGACGATGCGCCGGATGACGTCGGCGAACTCGGCGCCGCCCTCGAGCTTCACCGCCTCGGCGCCGCCCTCCGCCACGAGCCGCATCGCGCTCTTCACCGCCTCGTCGACGCTCGCCTGATAGCTGCCGAACGGCATGTCGACGGTGAGGTGGGCGCGGCCGCTGCTGCGGGCGAGCCCGCGACGTACCGCTGCCGCGTGGTAGATCATGTGCTCCAGGGTGACCGGCAGCGTCGACTCGTGCCCCTGGAAGACCATCCCGAGCGAGTCGCCCACCAGGATCGCGTCGGCGCCGCCGTCGTCGACGAGGCGCGCCATCGCGGCGTCGTAGGCGGTGACCATGGCGATCTTCTCGCCGGCCACCTTCATCTTACGCAGATCGGTGATGGTGAGGCGCCGTTGCGGCGCCTGGGGCTGGGTCGACATGTCACCTCCGGTGCAGGCCCCGAAAAACGGGGTCCCGCCCATGTGGGGTGGCAATGTAGCCCGGCGGAAGCACCCTTGCCAACGGACCTGGAGGGACCCCGCCGCACCCCACTGCACCGTTCAGCGGGTCGGGTTGTAGTGTTGCACGCCGCTGCGGTGGCGACGGATCACGGACAGGAGCGCGTCGGCATCCGCCGGGACCGAGAGGTCGATGTCGCTCGTGTTCACCACGAGCAAGGGCGCCTCGTCGTAGTGGAAGAAGAAGTCGTTGTACGCCTTGGCGAGCACCTCGAGGTACTCGGGCTCGAGGCGGCGCTCGAAGGGACGGCCCCGGCGGCGGATCCGCGCCTGGAGGACGTCGTGCCGCGCCTGCAGGTAGATGACGAGATCGGGCTTCGCGATGCGCCCACCGAGGAGCGCGTAGACCTGCTCGTACAGCGCGAGCTCGTTCGCCTCGAGGTTCAGCGCCGCGAAGATCCGGTCCTTCGCGAAGAGGTAGTCGGCCACGGTGAGCTGGCCGAACAGGTCCTGCTGGAACAGCGTCTGCTGCTGCTGGAAGCGAGAGAGCAGGAAGAAGAGCTGCGTCTGGAACGCGTACTTGCGGCGGTCATCGTAGAAGCCGGAGAGGAACGGGTTCTCCTCCACCGGCTCGGCCACCAGACGCCCGCCCAGGCGCTCGACCAGCAGGGTGGCAAGGGTGGTCTTGCCCGCCCCGATGGGCCCGTCGATGGCAATGTATCGGGCGCGTTCCATGACCCTCCGGTCGGTTGAGCGTGCCACGAGGGGCTGACGTGGTCACGTATGATCCCCGGATCCTGAATACTATGATCTACCGATCAGGGTCCCCATTGACCATTGCATGTGCTGTCATGTATCGTCATCTTGAATTCAGGACTGAGCAGGTGAGGGTCAAGCCGATGCGAGCTGGACGGCGGACGGCGACGGCGGAACAGACGGCGGCGGAGAGCGCGATCCGGAGACGGACCGCCGCCCAGCCGGCTGCGGTCGATCCGGCCTATCACCGCGCCATCCTCAAGATCGCGCTCGAGCTGAAGAAGCCGAGCGCGCTGGGCTACGACGCGATCGTGGAGCGCACCATCCGGAGCATGAAGCTCGATCCGGAGGGCTTCCGCCGGTACCTGGGCGAGAACGGGGCCAAGAACATGAGCCTCCTGCTCGCGACCGCGCGCGGACCGGGGCTGTAGCCGGTCCGAAGGACATGAGCGCCCGCTCGACCGATGGGCGTGGGCGGGCGGAGATAGCGGGCGGGCGCTCATGGATTCACCCTCGGAACAACACGGCCGGCGCTGCGAGGTGAAGGGCTGCCGGCGTCCGCTCTTCCTGGCGGGCGTGTGCGGCTACCACGCGCTCCAGGCCCAACCACCTACAGTGAACAACGCGCGCTCCGTGAATTGGGTGCGTGGCTCGCGGGATCGACGCGGGCTGCACGCCGGCGATCCGACCATCGCTTGACCACGCTCAATTCGCTGCCGGTTTGACACGCAGCGTCCAGCAAATAAAGCACCTGCCTCCAACCAAGGGCTCTTGCTGGGCAATTCTCGCGCCGTGACCGCCGCCAGGCGAACTCGTTCGCGCGGGGGGATTGCCGCACGCCGCGTCAAGTGATTCCGTGGCGGGCATAATGTCGCACCCCGTCGCGACGTTTCTCCGCCAGCTGGCCCGTATCATCTTCGCCCGGGAGACGCTTCCCGCGACGGAGCCGCAGCGAGCCGATCGCGGCGGGTGCGGCGGCTTCGTGCGCCTCCTCTTCACGCTCGAGCCGCTCCCGCGTGACCCCGTCTCCGCGCACAGCAGGCGGAGCCTGCTCGCCGGGGTATTCGCGAGAGAGCGCCTCCCGATGGATCCCGAGCTACCGCGGCGCCCCTCGCGGTGGCTCTCCTGGCTGTTCGTCCCCGAGCGCCTCGACCGCGACCCGAAGCGGCCCCAGGTCGACTGAGGTTCACCCATGGAACATGCCCGCCACGTCTTCCGCGTCGCGCTCGTCCTCGTGGCGGTCGTCGCCGCGGTGATGGTCGCCCGCGGCTTCCTGGTCCCGAAGTCGTACGGGATGTACGGGCCGTACCGCTACGACAACGTCGTCGAGCAGATGAACGTCAGGGTCCCTCTCCACCGCGGAGCGGCGGCCTGCGGCGAGTGCCACGACGACCAGCTCAAGAAGCGGGCGGCGGGCAGCCACAAGGGCGTGAGCTGCGAGATCTGCCACGGCCCGCTCGGGCTCCACGTGAAGGACGACGGCTCGGTCGAGCCCCCATCCATCGATCGCTCCTACACCTTGTGCGCCCGGTGCCACCGCAAGGTCGACGGCCGCCCGGCCACCTTCCCGCAGGTCGTCCTCGCACAGCACGTGAACGGCCCCGTCGAAGGCCAGGTGTGCCTCACCTGCCACGACCCCCACTCCCCCAAGGCGAAGCTCTAGCGGAGGTGACATGGCCCCCCGACCGACGTCACTCCAGGTGATCCCCGAGCAGCGGACCGGCGCGACGGCGCCGGAGTGCGGCCGGCGCCAGTTCCTCGCCGACGCGCTCAGGCTCTCGGGGGGCGCGCTGGTGCTCCTCGCCGGCGGATCGGCCGCCGACGCCCTCGCGGCGGTCGCGGAGAAGCCGCGCGGCGAGGCGTACAGCTGGGATGAGCACCTCTACGCGTACCTCATCGACACCAGCAAGTGCATCGGCTGCGGCTCGTGCGTGCGCGCCTGCGAAGCCGAGAACAAGGTGCCGGACGGCTTCTACCGCACCTGGATCGAGCGGTACGTCATCGGCATGGACCAGACCCACGTCGACTCGCCGAACGGCGGCAAGGACGGCTTCGGGCCGGTCCAGGTCGGCTTCACGGCGACGAAGTCCTTCTTCGTGCCGAAGATGTGCAACCACTGCCGGGCGACTCCCTGCGTGCAGGTGTGCCCCGTCGGCGCCTCGTACCGCACCAAGGACGGCGTGGTGATGGTCGACGGCGAGCGCTGCATCGGGTGCGCGTACTGCGTGCAGGCCTGTCCGTTCGGGAGCCGCTTCATCTCGCCGGTCACGCACACCGCCGAGAAGTGCACCTGGTGCTACCACCGCATCACGAAGGGCCTGCGGCCCGCCTGCGTCGAGGTCTGCCCGACCGGCGCGCGCCAGTTCGGCGATCTCAAGCGCGAGGACGACCCGGTCCGCAGGGCCATCGCGCAGGACCGGGTCGAGGTGCTGCAGGCGCACCTCCTCACGGAACCGCAGTGCTACTACCTGCACCTCGACAAGGAGGTCCGGTGATGCCCGAGATCAGCGGCTTCTCCTTCCCGAACGACGTTCACGTGTGGTGGAGCCTCATGATCGTGATGTATCCGTACATCACGGGCTTCGTCGCCGGCGCCTTCATCGTCACGTCGCTCTACCACCTCTTCGGGCGCACCGAGTTCAAGCCGGTGGCGCGCCTCGCGATGGCGACCTCCTTCGCGTTCCTCCTCGTCGCCTCGCTGCCGCTCCAGCTCCACCTCGGGCACCCGGAGCGCGGCATCCAGATCATGATCACGCCGCACTTCACCTCGGCCATGGCGGGGTTCGGCATCCTGTACAGCGGCTACCTCGCCATCCTGGTGCTGGAGGTCTGGTTCGTCTGGCGCCACGAGATCATCACGCGGGCCAGGCGCAGCCGGGGCCTCCGGCGCGCCTTCTACGCGGCGCTCGCGCTCGGGACGTACGACACCGGCCCGCAGGCGCTCGAGGTCGATCACCGCGCCATCACGCTGCTGGCGGGGATCGGCCTCCCCGGCGCCTGCATGCTCCACGGCTACGTCGGGTTCATCTTCGGCGCCATCAAGGCGAACCCCTGGTGGTCGACGCCGCTCATGCCGGTCATCTTCCTCATGTCGGCGGCCGTGTCGGGGATCGCGCTGCTGGTGGTGCTGTACCAGGTCGTCTCGAAGCTCCAGGGCCGCGCGCCCGACCAGCCCTGCGTCTCGGCGCTCTCGCGCTGGCTCTGGTTCTTCCTCATCCTCACCATCACGCTCGAGCTCCTCGAGATCATCGTCATGGCCTACGAGCGCTCCGAGTCGTGGCTCATCATCTCCGAGCTGCTCACCACCCGCCTCGAGTTCTCGTACGTGACGATGCAGATGATCGTGGGTGGCCTCATCCCGCTCATCCTGCTGGCGGTGGTCGTGCTCATGAACCGCTACCTGCACGAGCGGGTCCGGAACACGCTCTCCACGGTGGCGGCGCTCCTCTGCCTGATGCAGGTGTTCTCGATGCGGTGGAACATCGTGGTCGGGGGGCAGCTCATGTCGAAGTCGCTGCGCGGGCTCCGCTCCCACTACGAGCCGGAGATGTTCGGCCGCGAGGGCATCCTCATGGCGATCGCGCTCCTCGCGGCGCCCTTCGTGATCCTGTGGGCGTTCGATCGCGTGCTCGGCATCGCGGAGCGCGAACCCGAGCCCCGCGCGCAGGACGCCGGGGAGACGCACGACCGGGCGACGGAGGCTGGCGGCGTCCACGCGGCCTGATGGACACAAGCAGGCGGGCGTCCCATGCGTACCGGGAGGTGGCCATGCTGGACCGGGTGTCCGAGCTCGAGGAGCGCATCGCGGCGCTGACGGAGGCGCACCAGCAGCTCGAGCGCCGTCTCTCCGCCCTGGAGCACCGGCCGGTCGCGGCCGCTGGACCCCGGCGCGGTGCTCCGCCGCCGGCCGCGCCCGCCCCCGGACCGGACCTCTCGACGGAGCTCGCCGCGGCCACGAAGCACCTCACGCTCGTCGGGCGGACGCTGCTCGTGCTCGCCGGAGCGTTCCTGCTCCGCGCCGTCACCGAGACGGGCACCCTCCCGAGCTGGGCTGGAGCGGGCCTGGGGCTCGCGTACGCGGGCGTCTGGCTGGCGATGGCCTACCGCGCGGGGACGGCGCAGCCCTGGAGCGCCGGCTTCCATGGAGCCTCCGCCCTGCTCATCGGCTTCCCGCTGCTGTTCGAGGTCGCCGCTCGGCTGCGCCTGCTCGGGCCGGTGGGGGCCGCCTCGGCGCTGACGCTGTTCACGGCGGCGGCGCTCGGAGTCGCGGCGCTGCGGCGGCTGCACGCGCTCGCCTGGCTCGCGGAGCTCGGCGGCGTCCTCACCGCGGTCGCGCTCATGCTGGCCACCGGCCGCCTCGTGCCGCCGACCCTGTACCTCGCCCTCCTCGGCGTGGCGACGCTCTGGCTCGGCTACGTCCTCGGCTGGATCCACCTCCGCTGGCCGGTCGCGCTGGTGACCGATCTGGCGCTGGTCGTGCTGACGCTGCGCGCGGTCGGGGCCTCGGCCGCGGAGGGGCCCCGCGCGGCACTGCTGGTGCTGGTCACCGCGACGGCGCTCTACCTGGGCAGCATCGCGCTGCGCACGCTGCTCCTCCAGCGCGCCGTGGTCGCGTTCGAGGTGGTGCAGACGGCCGCGCTGCTCGCGGCGGGCGTCGGCGGCGCGTCGTACGTGACCGTCCGGGCGGGGATGGCGGAGGGGGTGGTCGGGCTCGTCAACCTCGCCTTCGGGGCTGCCCTCTACGCGGTGGCGTTCGCCTTCGTCGAGCGTCGGCAGCGCGGCAAGGCCAACTTCCACTTCTACACCTCGGTCGGCATCGTCTTCGTGCTGGCGGGCACGAGCCTCGTCCTCTCCGGTCAGGCGCTGGGGCTGGGGTGGGCGGCGCTGGCGATCGCGTCGTCCGCGCTGGGGCGCCGGTTCCAGCGCTTCACGCTGGCCGTCCACGGCTGCGTCTTCGCCGTCGCCGCCGCGGTGCAGGGGGACACCTTGCTCCACGCCGGCACGACGCTGGTCGCCTCCCCCTCGGCGCGCTGGCCCGCCGCGCCCGCCTCGATGGCGATGGTCGTGGCGGCCATGCTCGCCTCGGCCTGGCTGACGGGCCACAGCTCCCCCGGGCCGCTCACGGCGGCCCAGCGGGCGCCGCGCGCCGTCCTCCTGGCGGCGCTCTCGGTCGGTGCCGCCGGTCTCCTCGTCGGCTGGCTGGTGCCTTGGCTCGCCGGCGCTCCCGGGCCGCAGGTGAACGCCGTCGCCGCGGCGGCGGTCCGGACGTCGGCGCTGGTGGCAGCCGTGCTGCTGCTCGCGTGGGCGGGGAAGTTCGAGGCCTGGCGCGAGGCGGGCTGGCTCGCCTACCCGTTCCTGGCGGCGGTCGGGCTGAAGCTGGCGCTCGAGAACCTCGCGCACACCCGTCCCTCGTCGCTGTTCCTCGACTTCGCGCTGTACGGGACGGCGCTCATCCTGGTCGCGCGGCTGCGCAGGCAGGGCGGTGCGGCGCGGCAGGCGGCGGCCTCCGCCGTGCCGGGCAGCACGTAGCGCGACCGAGGGCCGCTGACGCTCACCGGCTCCCCGCCTCGAGCGCTCGCTCGAGCGCGGCCCACTCCTCCACCGTGAGCGTCTCGCCGCGGCGGCGGTCGTCGATCCCGGCGTCGGCGAGCGCCGCCGCCATGCGCTCCGGCGGCGCGAGCCGCGCCGAGGCGAGCGCGTTGGCGAGGACCTTGCGACGCTGCGCGAACCCCGCCTTGACGAGGCGGCGGAACCGGGCCGGATCCACGATCGCCGCGCGCGGTGGCCGGAAGGCGATGCGCACCACCGCGCTCTCGACCTCGGGCGGCGGCAGGAACGCGCCGGGCGGCACGCGCCGCTCCAGCGTCACGTCGGCCCGGTGCTGCAGCAGCACCGAGAGCAGGCCCCAGTCCTTCACGCCCGGCTCGGCCGAGAGGCGCTCCGCCACCTCGCGCTGCACGAGGAACACCGCCCGCGACACGACCTCGACCCGATCGAGGAGCGCGAACAGGATGGGGCTCGTGAGGTGGTACGGCAGGTTGCCCACGACCGAGAGCTTGCCCTCCCCACCGAGCAGCGCGCCGTAGTCGAGCTTCACCGCGTCCGCCTCGAGGAGGCGGATGCGATCGCCGAGCTCTCCGCGCAGCACGGCCGCCATGTCGCGGTCGCGCTCGACCGCGACGACCCTCGCGCCGCGGGCGAGGAGGCGCGCGGTGAGGTGGCCGAGCCCGGCCCCCAGCTCGACGACCCGCTCGCCCGGCGCGGTCACCGCCAGCTGCGCGATGTGGTCGAGGATCTCCTCGTCCCCGAGGAAGTTCTGGCCCCAGCTCTTCTTGGCGCGGAGCCCGTACTTGTCGAGGAGGGCACGCGGCGACGGATAGGCACGGTTCAAAGCCGCCACCCCGCGTCGGCGGCCAGTCCAGGGCCCTCGCGCTCCCCGCGCCGGAGCGCGTGCGTGCCGGCCACCGCGATCATGGCCGCGTTGTCGGTGCACAGCTTGGGCGCCGGCAGGAACACCTCGACGTCATCGTACTCGGCGGCGCGCGCGGCGACCGCCGCCCGGAGCCGGCTGTTGGCGGCCACGCCGCCGGCCAGGACGACGCGCCGGAACTGGTACATGCGCGCGGCGCGGAACAGCTTCTGGACCAGCGCTCCGACGATGGCCTCCTGGTAGCTCGCGCACAGGTCCGCGAGCGCCTTCCCCTCAGGCACGCCGTGCTTCCGGACGTGGTGGAGCAGCGCCGTCTTGAGCCCGGAGAAGCTGAAATCGAGCTCGCTGCCGCGCACGATCGCCCGCGGGAAGCGCACCGCGCCGGCGTCGCCCTCCTTCGCCAGCCGGTCGATGGCGATGCCGCCCGGGTACGGGAGGCCGAGCAGCTTCGCCCCCTTGTCGAACGCCTCGCCGGCGGCGTCGTCCCGGGTCGCGCCGAGCAGCCGGTACCGGCCGAACGCCTCGGCCGCGTAGAGCGACGTGTGCCCGCCCGACACGACGAGGCCCAGGAACGGGAACTCGGGCGGGCGCTCGGCGAGGAAGCTCGCCACGAGGTGACCCTCGAGATGGTTCACGCGCGCGAGCGGCTTGTCCCACGCGAACGCGAGCGCCTTCGCCACCTGGACGCCGACGAGCAACGCGCCGATGAGCCCCGGGCCGCTCGTGACGGCGACGCCGTCGAGGTCCGCCGGCGCGACCCCGGCGCGCCCGAGCGCCTCGTCGACGACTGGCATGACCTGCATGACGTGGTTGCGGCTCGCCAGCTCCGGGACCACCCCGCCCCAGCGGCGATGCAGCTCGATCTGTGTCGCGACGACGTCCGAGAGCGCCCGCCGGCCATCCTCGACCACCGCCGCCGCGGTCTCGTCGCAGCTCGTCTCGATTCCGAGTATCTTCACTTCTTCACTTGCAGTTATCGATTCGTTTCAGCGCCGCCCGGGCCTCGTCGGCGCGATCGCCCTTCGGCTCGAGCGCCAGATACCGCTCGAAGGCCCATCGCGCATCCGCGAGCCGCTGCTCGCCGAGGCATGCCTCGCCCAGCGCGATATAGGCCGCGGCGTTGGCCGCGTCCAGCTCGACGGCGCGCCGGAAGGCGTCGATGGCCGCGGCCGGCCGGTCCGCCTCGGAGAGCGTGCGCCCGAGCTCGGCCTCGGCGGCGCTCGTGTCTCGCGTGGCCAGCGCGCTGCGGTAGCCCGCGATGGCCTCGGGCAGGCGGCCCGCCTCGCGCAGCCGGCGCGCCTCTCCGAGCTGCGCCTCGTAATCGTCCGCTCCGCTCGCGGCCGCCTCGGCCCGCCAGCGCTTCCACGCCGCGGCGCCCGCGACGAGCGCGATCAGCGCCACCGCGGCCGCGAGAACTCGCCCGCCGCGAGCGCTGGTGGACGGAGTGGTCCGGGGGACGGCGCGCGCGGGGGCCACGCCGCCGGGCGTCGCGGGGGCCATGGCCGTCGCGGGGGGCGTCACGGCCGT
>DATLJU010000020.1:0-7915 GCA_035538735.1 Anaeromyxobacteraceae bacterium
CGGTTGCGCGACAGGATCGCGATGCGCAGCCGCCCCCGCGGGCCGCGGGGCGGTTTGACGCGAGGTACGCCTCGGGGGTCGGAAGCTCGGGGCGGCATGGAAGGCGGGGAGCTTAGGCCCCGCGCCGCCGCGCCCGCAACCGCCGCGTCGGGCGCCTCGCGCGTTGCTCCCCCTTCGCCCCGCTGCTACAAAACGGGTTTTCCACGAGGGTCCCTTGGCTGCCGACTACAAGGAAACGGTCCACCTGCCGAAGACGGATTTCCCGATGAAGGCCAACCTGCCTCAGCGGGAGCCGGAGATCCTGCAGGCGTGGGAGGACGAGAGGGTCTTCGAGAAGCTGCTGGAACGCGCCGCCGCGCGACCGGGCGCCCGCCGGTTCGTGCTCCACGACGGCCCGCCGTACGCCAACGGCGACATCCACATCGGCCACGCGCTCAACAAGATCCTGAAGGACGTCATCGTGAAGTACCACGCCATGCTGGGCGAGGTGGCGGACTACGTGCCGGGCTGGGACTGCCACGGGCTCCCCATCGAGCTCAAGGTCGACAAGGAGCTGGGGCCGAAGAAGCGCGAGATGAGCCGGGCCGACGTCATCCTGGCCTGCCGCCGCTACGCGCTGAAGTGGATCGACCGGCAGCGCGAGTCGTTCAAGCGGCTCGGCATCTTCGGCCGCTGGGACCAGCCGTACCTGACGATGGCGCGCGGCTACGAGGCGGAGATCGTCCGCGTGCTCGCCCAGGCCGCCGAGAAGGGCTACCTCTACCGCGGCAAGAAGCCGGTCTACTGGTGCATCACCGACCGCACTGCGCTGGCGGAGGCGGAGGTCGAGTACGCCGACCACACCTCGCCCTCCATCCACGTCGCCTTCGACCTCGTCTCGCCATTGCCCAGCGCGAAGCTCGCTGGGCGGAAGGCGAAGCTCGTCATCTGGACCACCACGCCCTGGACGCTCCCCGCCAACCTGGCGGTGGCGGCGCACCCCGAGCTCGTCTACGTCGCCTACGACCTGCGCGGCTCGGTCGTCGTGGTCGCGAAGGACCTCCTCGCCGGCTTCCTGGCCGCCGTCGCGCCGGACGAGCTCGCGAGCGCGAAGCCGCCGGCCCACGCGCCGCAGGCGCACGAGGCCATGACGAGCGGCGGCGGGATCGGCCCCGGGCTCGCCCACCCCGAGCGCGTGCTCGCCACGCTCCAGGGGAAGGACCTCGAGGGCCTGGTCTACCGCCACCCGTTCATGGACCGGGACGGCACGGTGATCCTGGGCGAGCACGTGACGCTCGAGGCCGGCACCGGCCTCGTCCACACGGCGCCCGGCCACGGCCAGGAGGACTACGAGGTAGGGCAGCGCTACCGCCTCCCCGTCCTCAACCCGGTCGACGGGGCCGGCCGCTTCACCCCGGAGGCGGGCCCGTACGCAGGGATGAAGATCTTCGAGGCGAATCCGAGGATCGTGGCCGACCTGCAGGCGTCGGGGCATCTCCTCTCCGACCCGAAGGCGCAGCTCCGGCACAGCTACCCGCACTGCTGGCGCTGCCACAACCCGGTCGTCTTCCGCGCCACCGACCAGTGGTTCCTCTCGCTCGCGCACGACGAGCTGCGCCGGCGCACGCTGGAGGAGATCCGCCGGGTCCAGTGGATCCCGAGCTGGGGCGCGGACCGCATCTACAACATGATCGAGAACCGGCCCGACTGGTGCGTGTCGCGCCAGCGCACCTGGGGCGTGCCGATCCCGGTCTTCTACTGCGAGAAGTGCGACGAGCCGCTCGTCTCGCCGGCGGTGATGCGGCGCGTGGCGGGCGCGTTCGAGGAGTCGGGGATCGAGGCGTGGTACACGCGCGAGCCGGCCGAGTTCACGGCCGGGGCGCGCTGCGAGAAGTGCGGCGGCCAGCAGTGGCGGCGCGAGCAGGACATCCTCGACGTGTGGTGGGACTCGGGCGTCTCCTGGGCCGCGGTGGCGCAGGCGGGCGGGATGGGCGTCCCGGTCGACCTCTACCTGGAGGGCTCGGACCAGCACCGCGGCTGGTTCCACAGCTCGCTCCTCACCTCGATGGCGGTGCGCGGCAGCGCGCCCTACGAGGCGGTGCTCACGCACGGCTTCGTCCTCGACGCACAGGGCAAGGCCATGTCGAAGAGCCTCGGCAACACGGTCGCGCCCGACGAGGTGATGAAGAAGTACGGGGCTGACATCCTGCGCCTGTGGGTGGCCTCGACCGACTACCGCGACGACGTCCGGCTCGGCGGCGAGATCCTGGCCGGCCTGGCCGAGGGCTACCGCAAGATCCGCAACACCGTCCGCTGGGCGCTCGGGAACCTCGACGGCTTCGACCCGGCCACCCAGAGCGTGCCGGTGGCGGAGATGGAGGACATCGACCGCTGGGCGGTCTCCCGCCTCGTCGAGTGGGAGGCGAAGGTCAAGCAGGCCTACGCCGACTACGAGTTCCACGTCGCCTACCACGCCACCGTCCAGCTCTGCGCGGTCGAGCTCTCCGCGCAGTACTTCGACATCATCAAGGACCGGCTCTACACGGCGCGGAAGGACGGCCAGCCGCGGCGGAGCG
Organism: Anaeromyxobacteraceae bacterium; assembly: GCA_035538735.1. GTDB lineage: Bacteria > Myxococcota > Myxococcia > Myxococcales > Anaeromyxobacteraceae > Anaeromyxobacter_A. Next base: position 2,556 of record DATLJU010000020.1, read on the forward strand.
CCCAGACGGCGCTCCACCTCATCGCGGGCGACCTGCTCAGGCTCCTCGCGCCCATCCTCTCCTTCACCGCCGAGGAGGCGTGGGGCTTCCTCCCCGAGCCGCCCGCCGAGGACTCCGTCTTCTACGCCGGGTTCCCGGAGCGGACCCGGCCCGCCGACGCGGCGGCGCTCGAGGCGCGCTACGAGCGGCTCTTCGCCGTGCGGGGGGTGGTGCAGAAGGCGCTCGAGGAGGCGCGGCGCGCGAAGCTCATCGGCTCGGGCCTGGAGGCGCAGGTCACGGTCCGCGCCGAGGGCGACGAGCTCGCGTTCCTCGAGGCGAACCGGGCCGAGCTGCCGACGCTCTTCATCGTGTCGAAGGTGCTCCTCGCGCCCGGGCCGCTCTCGGCCGAGGTCGCGAAGGCGCCCGGCACGAAGTGCGCTCGCTGCTGGGGCTTCTACGAGGACGTGGGCAAGGACGCGCGTCACCCCGAGCTGTGCGGCAAGTGCGCGGCGGCCCTCTCGTGAGCGCGCGCGGAACGGGCAAGTGGACGCTCCTCGCCGCGGTCTTCGCGGCGGGGGTGGCCCTCGACCAGTGGACGAAGTTCCTGGCGGTGGAGCGGCTCACCACCGCCTTCGCGCGCGTCGGGGCGCAGGAGCTGCCTCGGAAGATCGAGGCGTTCTTCCGGCTGCGCTACCTCGAGCCGCTCGCCACCCCGCCGCACTACGTCTTTCGCCCGTGGTGGCGGATGAACTACGTGGAGAACCCGGCCGCGGCGTTCAGCATGTTCTCCTTCGTCCCGCCCGACCTGCGCTACCGGCTCTTCCTCGTCATCTCCGTCGCGGCGGTGGGGTTCGTCTTCTACTACTACCGCCGCCTCGGCCCGTCGCAGCGCTTCCTGCAGGTGGCGCTGGCGTTCGTCCTCGCGGGGACGGTGGGGAACCTGGTCGACCGGCTCGCCCGCAGGTACGTCATCGACTTCGTCGAGTGGTACTGGTGGAACCGGCCCGATCTGCGCTGGCCCACCTTCAACGTGGCCGACTCCCTGCTCGTGGTCGGGATCGCCATGCTGCTCATCCACCCCGCCCCGAAGCAGGCTCGCGCCGGCGCGATCGATACCAGCGCCGGGAACAAGCGGACCGCCTCGCGCGTCTAGACGTCGCGTGCTCCCGGTCCTCTTCACGTTGACCATCCCCGCGGGTCTGGTCGCGCCGCTCGCGGCGCTGACGCTCGTCGCCGTGGCGGCGCTGCGGGCGTGGGCGTTCCGCCGGCGGCTCGCCGCCGAGCGCGGCGAGGTCGTGGGCTGGGGGGCGGCGCTGTGGGACGACCGGAGCACGCTCGCGCTCCTCGCGGGCGCGCTCGGCGCGGCCTGGTGGCTCGACCTCCTCGACGGCCCGCTCGCGCTCCCGCTCCACACCTACGGCCTCATGATCGCGGTCGGCTTCGTGACCGGCGTGGCGCTGGCGCAGCGCGAGGCGCGGCGGCGGGGGCTCGACGCGGAGCGGGTCGGCGATCTCGCCTTCTACGTGCTCCTCGCCGCGCTGGTGGGGAGCCGCCTCTACTTCATGGCGGTGAACTGGCGCGACTACGTCGGCGAGGGCGCGTTCCTCTCCTTCCACGGCCTGCGCCTGCCGCACGCCGTGGCGCTGTGGGAGGGCGGGCTCGTCTTCTACGGCGGGTTCATCGCGGCGGTGGTAGCGGCCTTCGTCTACCTGCGTCGCCACCGCATGCGGTTCCTGCCCTACGCCGACGCGCTCATCCCGTCGGTAGCGCTGGGTCACTTCTTCGGGCGGCTGGGCTGCTTCGCGGCGGGGTGCTGCTGGGGGTCGGTGTCGCACGCACACCTGCCGTGGCTGACCCGCTTTCCCGCCGACTCGCTCGCCTACCAGACCTTCGCCGGCCGCCCCGAGGCGGCCGACCTGCTCGCGCCCGATCGCCTGACCACGCTCCCGGTCCACCCGACGCAGCTCTACGAGGCGTTCGGCGAGCTGGCGCTGTTCGCGGTCCTCGTCCTCTGGGTCCGCCCGCGGCGGCGCTTCGACGGACAGGTGCTCGCGACCTGGCTCATGGCGTACGCGGTGCTGCGGACGGTGGTGGAGATGTTCCGGGGCGACGTCGAGCGCGGGGTGGTGGCCGGCCTCGGCGTGGGGCAGTGGACCTCGCTCCTCATCTTCGCTGCCGGTGCGGCCGTGTGGGCGCTCGGGCGCCGCCGGCGCACCCCTGCCGACGAGGCGCGCGCGGCCCTCGCGGTGTGACCGGCGCCGCCTTCTACGCCCGCCGCGATCTCGCTAGAGTGACCGGGCGTGGCGGTCTCTCCCCGTAACCCGTCGCTCGGAAAGCCCTCCGCCCAGGCGCTGCAGGATCCTCGCGCCCAGGAGGAGGCGGCGCGCCAGGACCGGCACCGCAACGAGGACCTCGCCGACGCGTGCTCGAAGATCGAGGAGGAGCTCGAAGCGCTGAAGGCGCGCTACGAGATGTACTTCCTCGGCATCGAGCGGCGCGAGCCCGTGCGCGAGCGCGAGGAGATGAAGCGGCGGGTGGCGCACCTCAAGGGCGAGTTCATCCGCAACACCGGCCTGCGCTTCCGCGTGCAGACGCTGCACGCGCGCTTCCTCTCCTACGAGCGGATGTGGATGCGGAGCGCGCGCGAGCGGGAGCAGGGCACCTACAAGCGCGACCTGGCGAGGCTACGCCGGCGCGATCCCGTCGAGCCGCCCGCGCCACCCGCGGCGCCCCCCGCAGCCGCGCCCTCGCCATCCAAGGCCGCGCCGCCGCCGCCCCCGCCCGCCATCGCCGGGCTGTCGGAGGCGAAGCTGCGCGCCCTCTACGACGAGTACCTCGGCGCGAAGAAGCGCTGCGGCGAGGACGTGTCTCGCTTCACGTACGAGACGCTCGCTCGCACGGTCGCCAAGCAGGTGCCAGAGCTCATCGCCCGGTACGCCGCAAAGACGGTCGATTTCCGCGTCGAGGTAAAGGACGGACGAGCCGTGCTGAAGGTGCTACCGCGCGTGTGAGGCGGGACGCGCGGTCCCGGCGCGCAAAGAGTCCGCCGCATGGGCGACCCCTCGAGGCCGCCGCGCCTCGGTCGGGTGGAGCCCCATCGGCCCGCCCAACGGGAATGCCCCATCGGTCCGCTTGCTCTCGCCGGGGGCGGTGCCGCCCAGGCGGCCTGTGGCTACCGTCGAGGGCGTGACCACGGTCGAGCTGCCGAGGGAGCGAGCGTGAGGCACTCTCCCGCCATCGTAGGGGCGCTCATGCTCCTGGCGGGGTGTCGCGCCGGCTGTGGCGAGCCGCGGGTCCTGACCGAGGCCCGAGCGCGGTGGGACGCAGAGCGGCGCGCGCTCGAGGAGCGCCTCGACGCGCTCGAGGAGCGGCTGCTCGTCGATCAGGCGCGCGTCCGCTACTGGGGCGAGATGAAGGAGCGCCACGCGAGCGTCTCGGCGGTGGCCTGCAGCAACCTCGCGCAGCACGCGGAGAGCCTCGCGGTCCACGAGGAGCAGCAGCGCGCGAAGATGGGCCAGCTCACCCGCCGCAGCCGCGTCGCGGCGCGGTTCGTGCCGGTGGCTGATACGGTCCACTAGCCGCCGCCTTTTCGATTTGCCTTCTCGTGCCAGCGATCGTAAAAGAGGCGCCCCGCGCGGTGTCCCCGGCACCCGCGCGACAAGGACGCCTGGGTAGCTCAGTCGGTAGAGCAGGGGACTGAAAATCCCCGTGTCGCTGGTTCGATTCCGGCCCCAGGCACTTCAGCTCGCTCGAACATCAGAGGCCCTGCGGACTGCAAAGCCCGCGGGGCTTCGCTGTTTTTCGGCGCCTCGGGGTCGCGCGAGTCGTCGTCGGACGCGAGTCCATCCGGTCCACGGGATCCGGCCGATTCCAGGGTCGCTGCTACAAATGTGCTACAGACGCCCTGCGTCAAACCCATTGCGGGCGCCATCATCGCGGCCAGCTGCTCGGGCGTCTGGCGGCCGTAGACCCGCTCCAGCATCCGCGTGTCCTTGTGTCCCATCGCCTGGGCGATCGGGAAGAGCGGCACGCCGGCCTCGACCTGCCAGCTCGCGAACGTGCGCCGGAGGTCGTTCGGCGAACAGCGCTCGATTTTCGCGTCCTCGCACGCATCGGCGAGGTCGCGGCGCACGTTGCCCCAAGGCTGGAAGAGCGTGTCGCCCGTGCCCTTCGCGTGCTCGAGCGCGTAGGCGAGGAGCGATTGCTGGGCTGGGCTTACGATCGGAACCGTGCGGAAGCGCGTCTTCCGCTTCGTGCCGCGCAGGAGAACAGTCGCGAGCCCCTCGCCGACGTCGCCGCGTAGGGCGAGCTCGGTCTCGCGCCAGCACGCCGAGGTTGCGACGATGAACGCGACGCGCGCGGCGCGGTCCGGCAGCAGCTCGGCGAGGAGCTTCTTGAGCTCGTCGGCGGTGAGCGCGCGTTTCCGCGGCTCGTACCCCGGCGAGAACGCGACGAGGATGACCTCCTCGACGCGCCCACGCCAGAGGCCGGCACGGATAGCGAGCCGGAGCGACTTCCGCAGGACCACCAGCTCCTTCGAGACCGTCGTGTCCGCGGCGCCCTCGGCGCGGCGGCGCGAGATATACCCGTCAACGTCGAATGCGCGGAGCCGCGTGAGCGGGAACGGCACGTGCTGCTCGTGCTCGTCCGTCTCGAACACCCGGACCAGGTGGCCGGCCTTCGTGCGGTGGAACCCGACCGTGTCGGCGCTGCGGCGACCGGCCTTGACCTCCTCCTCGTCGAGTCGGAGGAGAAGCTGCAGCGCGTCCGTCAGCGTCGCTGTCCGCGCGGCTGCGTGATCGGGATCGGCGGCATCGCGTTCCCACTGGCGTGCAACGCGCTCGGCGGCCGAGCGGTCGCGGTAGTGCGTGGTCTTGGTGACGCGCTGGCCGTTCTCATAGAACCAGCCGTACCAGACGCGCCCGCGCCTGAAGAGCCGCTGCATGAGAGGACCTCCTTCGCGTACCGCTCCCATACGTCGAGTGGGACTCTAAGCAGACCGCGGGCGCCCGGCTCGCGGCCAGCGGCGCGTCGCAGGTGCTCGTAGGCGAGCGATCGCGAGCATCCGAGAGCCCGCCGCACCTCCTGCGCCGACACGAAGACTGTGACGAGCGAGAACCGGCGTTCGGCGGTGTTGAAGCCCATGGTCACCGCCTATTGCGGTCCACCGGTTGCTCCAGCGAGGGGCGGTTGAAGCCGGGCCCGCGCTCCTTCACCTGACGACGTGCTCATCCGCGTGCAAACGCACCCAGCTTCGCGGATCGACGAGCTACTGCCGCACCTTTGGACCCCGACCCTTCCGGCGCCGCCGTGACTCGGTCGCGCCGGCGGACCGCCGGGCGGTGAACTCCGAATCGTCGCCGCAATGGAAGAAGAGCCAG
>DATLJU010000021.1:0-13522 GCA_035538735.1 Anaeromyxobacteraceae bacterium
CCAGGCGTAGAAGGCGGCCTGCGGCTCCTCCAGCAGCGTGACGCGCTCGAGCCCCGCCTCGCGCGCCGCGCGCAGCGTGAGCTCACGGGCGACCTCGTCGAAGGAGGCGGGCACCGTGAGGACGACCTGCTGATCCTGCAGCGGGTGCTCCGGGAACCGCGACGCCCAGGCGTCGCGCAGGTGGGCGAGGTAGAGGGCGGAGGCCGCGACCGGCGAGAGGCGCGGCACGCCCTCGGGCGCGCCCCACGGCAGGATGGCGGCGGTACGGTCCACGCGTGGGTGGCTGAGCCAGCTCTTGGCGGACGCCACGAGCCGGCCCGGCACGCGCGCCCCCTGCGCCCGCGCCAGCTCGCCCACGATGACGTCCGGCTCGCCCCAGGGCAGGCGGCGGGCGGCCGTCGGCAGCTCGTGCTCGCCGGGGACGTACGCGCTCGATGGGAGCAGCCGCCGCTCCCCGATCTCTCCCGGCGCGACGAGCTGCGGGATGTTGAACACGCGGAGCGCGTCGGCGGGATCTCCCTCCGCGGCGAGGTCCACGTAGGCGAGCGCCGTGTTGATCGTTCCGAGGTCGATGCCGACGAGGAACCGCGCGGCGGCGGGAGACGCGGTCACGCTGAGGGTTGCTCCGCGGCGCGCAGGTTGAACTCCACCTTCCAGGCGCGGCCCTTCTCGTCGGCCGCCTCCAGCTCGAGCGTGCCGATCTCGGTGACGTGCGCGCGCAGCGAGACCGGGACCACCTGCCCAGCCTCCCCGCTCGCCGCCGGGAGCGTCGTCTCGATCGGCGCCAGCTCCTCCAGCTCGGCCTCGCGCTCCACGACCGAGCCCACGCGATCGTCGTGGCGCAGCGACGAGGCGAAGAAGCGGAAGCGGGCCGGCTCGCCCACGACGAGCCCGAGCTCGCGCGAGGGCAGCTCGGCGCGCGTGCCCTCCTCCATGCCCATGGGCGCGACGCACAGCGCCTCGACCGGCGGCGCCATCCCGGGTACGGCCGGCGCGGCGGTCTCCACGCCCACGTAGTAGGCGCGCGCGGTGCCGCCCCGGATGCGGATGCCGCGCCCGCTGCGGACCCGGCCGTAGGTGGCGGCGCCCTTCGCGACCGCCAGGTCGAGGTCCACGCCGGGCAGCTCGCGCGGCGGCTCGCCGCCCTCCGCGGCCACCCAGCCCGCCACCACCTCGCGCACGCGCTCCTTCAGCTCCGCCGCCTTCATGACGCCGCCGTTGAAGAGCAACGCCGTCGGATGGAGGAACGCCCTCCCGGAGAGCTTGGGGACGGGCGCGGTGGAGGCGTCGAGCGCCTCGCGCTGGCGCGACAGGAACGCCGCCAGCTGGCGCGTGATGGCGGGGTCGGAGGCGTAGGGGAGCCCGAGCGTGGTGAGGGCGGCGCGGCGCTGCGCGGCCGGGCGCGCCGTCACGTCGACCCGCGGCAGGAACCCGTCCACCAGCGTGGAGCCGAGCTCGCCGCGGGTGAGCTCCACCCGCAGCGCTCCGCCCATGAGGCTCGAGCCGCGCCCGGGCACCGTCACCGGAATGCTCATCTTGGCGCGGTCCGCGAACAGCTGCTCCTTCGCCTGCCGCGCGCCGTGGGTGAGGGCGAGGAGCTGCCAGCGGTCGATCGTCTTGCCGGTGTCGGCGAGCTTCTGCTGGAGCCGGTGCGCGAGCGCGAGATCCATGTTGTCGCCCCCGAGCAGGATGTGGTCTCCCACCGCGACGCGCTCCAGGCCCAGCTCCCCGTCGCGGTCCACCACCGCGATGAGGCTGAAGTCGGTGGTGCCGCCGCCCACGTCGACGACGAGGATGAGGTCGCCCACCTGGACCAGCTTCCGCCAGCCGTCGCCCATCGCCTCGACCCACGCGTAGAGCGCCGCCTGCGGCTCCTCCAGCAGGACGGGGTCGTGCAGCCCCGCGTGCCGCGCCGCCTCGACCGTCAGCTCGCGCGCGACCGCGTCGAAGGAGGCGGGCACGGTGAGGGTCACCGCCTGCCGCTCGAGCACGAGCGCGGGGTCGCCCTTCGCCACCTCCGCGTTCCACGCCGCGCGCAGGTGGGCGAGGTACCGCGCCGAGGCGTCGAGGGGCGAGATGCGCGGTACCTCCGCCGGGCTCCCGACCGGGAGCGACGCCGCGCGGCGGTCGAGGGTCGGGTGGCACAGCCAGCTCTTCGCGGACGAGACGAGGCGGATGGGGGTGAGCGCGCCCTGCGCCCGGCCCAGCTCGCCGACGACCTCGCGCGGCACGTCGCCCGGGGGCGCCCACGGGAGCCGGAGCGCCTCGCCGGCCATCTCCGCCGGGTGGGGCAGGTACAGGTAGGACGGCAGGAGCAGGCGATCCGCCACCTCGCCCGCGTGGACGAGCTGCGGGATCGGCAACACCTCCGGCGCGGCGCGCTCCTCGCCGAGCGGGAGGTAGGCGAGGGCGGAGTTGGTGGTGCCGAGGTCGATGCCGATCGCGAAGGCAGCCCCTCCCGTCACAGCTCCACCTCCGCCGGGGCGAGGATGCGTGGGTCGTGAGCGGGGAGCGGCGGGAAGCTGGTGCGGGCGGCGCGCCAGCCGTGGTGGCGCAGCGCGCCCTTGAACGGCGGCTGTCCGACCACATTGCCGGTGAGTCGCACCGCGGCGGGGTCGAACCCGGAGGCGATGGTCACGCTGGCGCCCTCGGGCTCGTGCAGCACCGGTTCGAGCTGGAGGTAGGCGCCGAGGGCCTTCTTGCACCCGGCGTGAACGGTGCGGGCGGCGGCCCCGATCTCGGAGTCGGAGAATCCTTCCAGCGACTCCTCCAGGAAGTCGAGCAGCCTGCCGTCGCGCTGGAGGAGCGCGATGATCTGCAATGACTCGGCGTGATCCGGGGGCTTGGGCGCCGCCGGCTTCGGGATGGGCGGCGGTGCCGCCGCGGCCGCCACGGCCGGCGGGACGGTCGAGGCGCCCTTCCCGGCGGGAGGGGCGGCGGGGACCGCGGGTGCCGTCCCCGCGGGTCGTGCCTGGTCCGCCGGGGGCGGCGGCGCGGATTCCCGTTCGGAGGGCGGTCCGCCCGGCGGCAGGGCGGCGCGCTCGCGAGCGCGGAGCGCGTGCACCTCCTCCGCGAACCTGCGGTTGAACAGCACGGCGAAGAAAGCGACGAAGGCGAGGAAGAGCCGCTGCAGCGGCGTGAGGGTCTCGTCCATGGCGGGGAGAGTTAGTCGCTCCGCGTCATCCGCACAACGTGGGTCGCGAAGTCGACGTTCGCGCGAGCTGGTTCGTCGACCGTCTGGGGTTGGGCTTGCAGCCTCTCGCCCAGCCCCCAACCCGAAGCGGGAGCTCGCTTCAATGCATCGCTCGTCAAGCGAGCGCCAGAGATCGGTATCCGGCGGAAGCTCGCCACGATGGTTCAGGGTCAGGCGCCACGCGCCCCCAGTGCGGCCGGCGAGACGCGGGTCGAGGCAACCGCGCTTGGTGGTTGTCCTCGGGGCTGCGATGCACAAGGTTGATGCATGAGCTACCCCAGGTGCGCTTGCGGTCTCACCGCCCTCCTCATCCTGCTCGTCTCCTCCCCCGCTGCAGCAGAGGGGCGAGGCGGGGGGGCGGGCGGTGCGGACGACAGCGGCGCGACCGACGCGAGCTCCGGCCGCGATGCCGAGAACCGCCGCACTCGACCTCCCGCCGAAACGGCCGAGAAGGGCGGGACGGTGAACGAGGTGCCGGGCGTCCGTACCGACAGCGCACGACATGGGCGCCGCCCGCAGGGCAGCCCCTCCGAATCGACGGGCGCTGCCACTCCAGGCGCCGCGGCGGGCGCCGCCCCCGTGGAGATCGCCCCCGAGTCGACGGGCGGCGGCCAGTGACCACGCACGCTGCGGCCGCCGCCCCCGCGCGGCGACCGCGGTGTGGCATGGGCGGCTAGAGGTGGAGGGCCGCCTCGAGGAACACGGTGCTCTGCTTCGCGCCGAGGGAGCCGGGCGCGTTGCTGTCGTTTCCGAACTTGTTCAGCCAGTACTCCCAGCCGGCCCCGATCTGGTAGCCCTTCGAGCCCCAGAGATAGCCGAGGTCGATCATGGCCTTCGGGTGCAGCAGGACTTCCGTCTTCGTATCGGCCCCGAACCCGTCCTTGCCCTTCGGCAGGTTGGCGAGGGCGAAGCCCTCGAAGGAGAGGGGGCCGTACACCGGGATGCCCCATGCCGCGGTGAACATGGGCGTCACGTCAAACGTGACCTCCTTGCCGACGATCGCGTTCGTGTTCCACTCCTTGTCGAGCAGGACGCCGATGTTGAGGAACCCGGGGACGTTCAGCGACGCGCTCACGCCGGCGACCGGCATGATCTTGCGCGAGGCGAAGGCGTTGTTCTTCGTGTTGAGGTCGGTGCCGAGCTCGATCCCGACGTCGCGCAGGACGCCGGCGACCTCGAACGTCTTGCTGTTGGTGATCTTGTTGAGGCTGAGGGTGTGCCGGTAGACGATGTAGACCTCGGCGGCGCCGGCCGACTTGACCTCGGTGAGCCCCTGCACGTTGTCGCCGTGGAACGAGGCCGAGTACAGCAGGTCGATGTTGAGGTAGTTGCCTCCCCACTTGTACCCGTCGACGTGGGTGAAGCTGAGGATGTACTTCGGGACGTTGTTGGGGTTGCCCGGCTCCGCAAAGGCCGGACCCCACCAGAACCGCATCGCGTTGTCGCTCCACTCGAGGGCCCGCGCGGGCGACGCCCCGAGCGCGATGGTGAGGGACATCGCCAGGAGCAGCACGTTTCTCTTGAGCAAGTGTTTCTCCGATTGAAGGGTGTGTCGTGATGTGCGGCCAGCGACTTCTTGGTAAGCGGCGCACTCTACAATCGGGGGCTGACCCGGAGGGGAACGGATTGCGCACGGGGGCAATCGGCCGCTGGCGCGGCGAAGGGTTGCCGATGACCCGGGGTATTCGTGACTCGGGCAGATCCTGTCCCCCGCTCTACTCCAGCTTTCCAGGAAAACCCGGCAGGCTTTCGTGCCCGTCTGCGTCCACCGTCGCGATCGCGAAGACGAAGTTGTCGGGCACGACCCCCTTCAGGATGATCTCGGGCTGGCGCGGGTAGCGGATCGCGCGCCCCCAGCTCACGCCATCCGCCCGGCGACGATAGAGGACGAGGCCCGCTACGCGGCTATCCCGCGGGAGCGCCACCGTGAGCCGGGTCTCGGGGCTCGCCGCGCCACCGAGGCTCACGCCGATGGGTGGCGCGGGCGCGGCGGCGAGCTCCGCCACCGCGGCGAGGAGGGCGCGGCCGAGCTTCGCGGCGTAGGCGAAGTCGACGTGCGCGAGCACGTCGCCGTACGCGCGCCCATCCTCCGTGCGCAGATCCTGGTGCTGGCGATCCCAGTGCTCGTGGGCCTCCACCAGGCGGATGGCGGGGAAGCCCTCCTTCGAGAAGGCGAGGTGGTCCGACCCGCGCCCGAGGCGGTCGCGCCGCAGCATGACCCACAGGTCCAGGTTCTCGACGTACCGCTCGCCGACGCGCTTCACGTAGCGCGCCCAGGCGCGCGCGGCGCCGTCGTTCTCGCCGCCCACCGCCTCGCGCAGCTTGCGCTCGGCCGGCGTCTCCGCCGCGGGGACGCCCTCGCTGAAGAGGCGCGCCGAGACGTCGTCGTGCACGCCGTCCTGGCCGTCGCTGTTGCCGATCATGTCGATGGCCGTCATGGCGAGGACGCGCACGCCCTCGCCCCTCAGGCGCTGCGCGAGGTGCGTCGAGCCGTTCAGCCCTTGCTCCTCACCCGCGACCGCGACGAAGTAGATCGAGACGGCTGGCTTCTCTCGCGCCATCACGCGCGCGAGCTCCAGCACGAGCGCCGTGCCGCTGCCGTCGTCGTCCGCGCCGGGCGCGTCGATGGTGGCGTTCATCACGTCCGAGGCGCGCGTGTCGTAGTGGCCGGTGAGCACGATCGCCTCCTTCCCGCGCGCCGGATCCGTCCCGGGCAGCACCGCTCCGACGTTCCAGATCTCGACCGGCCGCGGGATGCGCGGTGCGGCCGGTTGCGTGAACGGGTCCTCGAACGGCTGGAGCCGCGAGCCGGGCTGCGCCGCCAGCGAGGCGAGCTCCGCGGCGAGCCAGCGCCGCGCCGCACCGATGCCGCGCGACGGGGACTGCGCGTCGGAGAGCGTGTGGCGGGTCCCGAAGGAGACGAGCTTCGCCACCGTCGCCTGCATCCGGGCCGGGTCGACCGCGGACGTGAGCTGCGCGACGCGAGGATCCGGCGCGGAGGCGGAGAGCGCGGCGGCGAGCGCCAGCGAGGCGAAGGTCGTCATGGGCGACGTCATCCTATGCGACAAGAAGGCCGTGCCGTGCGGCCCCCTCTCCCGGGCCCTCTCCCCCGTGGGGGGAGAGGGTCGATCACTCATGGTGATGGGCCGTTCCATCTCCTCGCGTTTCGTCTCCCTCGCCCCACCGCCAGGCGGGGCGAGGGGGAGAGGGGCCAGTCAACACAACCTCGCGCTGACGCGCCCGTGAGTCGCGGGTAGGATGCGCCGCATGGGCCACCCTCACGGACATGCACCCCGGGTCACGCTCGCCGCCGCGCTCGCGCTGCTGGCGCTCCCGGCTTCGGCCGCGCCCTCCTTCACCGCGGCCGAACGGGCCGCCGCCGCCCGCGTCCGGGCCGACGAGATCTCCGGGCATCTCCGGTTCCTCGCGGACGACCTGCTGGAGGGTCGCGCCCCCGGCCAGCGCGGCGACGAGATCGCGGTGCGATACCTCGCCGCGCAGATGGAGGCCGCCGGGCTCGAGCCGGGCCTCCCGGGGCAGGGCGGCGCGCCCGCCTCCTGGCTCCAGAGCGTCCCGCTCGTGAAGCTCACGGCCCAGGTGCCGCCGCTCGTCGAGGTGCGGGGGGCGAGGGGCGCGCTGGCGCTCTCGACGCGGCAGTCGAAGGAGATGGATCTCGTCGTGGCGCCCGGTGCCGAGGTGGACCGGGTGAAGCTCGACCACGCCGAGCTCGTCTTCGTGGGCTACGGCGTCACCGCCCCCGAGTACGGCTGGGACGACTACCGCGGCGCCGACGTGCGCGGGAAGGTGGTGGTGGTCCTCAACTTCAACCCGCCCTTCGCAGGCGAGGGCGTGCGCCTCTGGTACGGCCGGTGGGACTACAAGTACGAGAACGCCGCCCGCCACGGCGCGGCCGGCGCGATCATCGTCCACACGACGCCCTCGGCCAGCTACCCGTGGCAGGTGCTCACCGCGTCGGCCGACGGCACCGAGACGGCGTTGCCGCAGCAGCCGGGCGAGGCGCGCCTGCTGGCGAAGATGTGGGTCAGCGAGCCGGCGGCGCGAAAGGTCTTCGCGCTGGCCGGCCAGGACCTCGACGAGCGCGCCCGCGCCGCCCAGGACCTGCGGCGGCGCGGCCTGGGAGCGGCGCCGCTCGGGGTCGGGCTCACGCTCGACATGGCCGTCGCGCGCGCGGTCACACCGAGCGCCAACGTGGTCGGGCTCGTGCGCGGGACCGACCCGAAGCTCGCGCAGGAGTACGTCCTCTACAGCGCGCACCACGATCACCTGGGGAGGGCGACGCCGATCCCCCCGGCGACCGACGGCATCTACAACGGCGCGCTCGACAACGCCTCCGGCTGCGCGACCGTGCTCGCCATCGCCCGCGCCGCCGCCGTCGCGCCGCCGAGGCGCTCGCTGCTGTTCGTCTTCTTCACCGCCGAGGAGAAGGGGCTGCTCGGCGCGCGCTGGTTCGCGCGGCACCCGCCGGCGCCGGTGGGGCGCTTCGCCGCCCTCATCAACCTCGACGCGGTGAACGTCTTCGGCCGGACGAGCGATCTGACCGTGCTCGGGCTCGGCAGGTCGTCCGCGTCCGACGTGGTTCGCGACGTGGCCGCGGCGCAAGGCCGGACGGTCCACGGCGACGCCTTCCCCGACCGCGGCTCGTACTACCGGTCGGATCACTTCGAGCTGGCGCGGGTCGGCGTGCCGGACGTCTCGGTCAAGGGCGGTCCGCACTACCTGGGACGTCCGGAAGACTGGGGGCGGGAGCAGCAGAAGGCGTTCGAGCAGCAGCGCTACCACCAGCCGTCGGACGAGTACCCGCCCGCGCCCGGGCGCTGGGACCTGTCGGGCGCGGTCGAGGACGCGCAGCTGCAGCTCGTGGTCGGGCTGCGGGTCGCCGACGCGCCGGAGCTGCCGCGCTGGAAGGCGGGCGACGAGTTCGAGGCGGCGCGGAGGGAGGCGCTGCGAGCCGCGAACGCACCGGGAGCGGTCGGAGGCCGGGCGGTCACTTCACCGTGAAGGGGATGGCGACGGTGCCGAAGACCTCTCCCGTGCTCGCGTCGACGAGTGCCATGTAGAAGGTCAGGGCCGTGCCGGGAGGCTGGTCCTTGAAGTAGAGGAATCCGTCCAGCTTGCCGCCGGGCTGCAGCACGGCCTCGGGGAGGGCGTGACGGAGGATCTCGTCGTTCGGCAGGTTGGTGGGCCACGCGCCATACCAGCGGTTGTAGTAGACGGGGTCGTACGGGAATTGCCCGTACCAGGGCAGCACGCCCCGGTAGTACCGGGCCGATCCGGGCTGGACGACGAACCCCTGTCCGATGCCGACGTAGCCGGGCGGAACCGTCGCTCCGCTGCCGGCGGCATCGGCGAGCACCACCTGGTACGGCGGCAGCGCCGCCAGCCGGAAGCCGGACGGGCCACCGAGCGTGAACTGTCCGTATGAGACGCGCAGCGCGCGCGAGCTGCCGTTCTCGATGTGGACCCTCGCCGGCGACAGGACGTCGCGCACGCTGCGGGAGCGCCACGCCTCCGGGTCCACCTGGACGCGCACGCCCTCGACCGCCTCCTCGGCGGTGCTGGGACGGCCGGGCGCGGTCTGCGCGCCGGGGCCGGGGACGAGCTCACGGGTGTGCGTGCACGCGATCGCGACGGCGGCGAGCGCAATCGGAAGGAAGCGCTCCACGATCCCAATCTGAGGATCGGTGGCGGCGGCGGCAAGCACGGGGCCGCCCGCTCGCCAGCTCAGGCGCGGCGGAGGGGCGGCAGCTCGGCGAAGTCGGAGGCGCGCGGCGCGGCGAGCAGCAGCTCGAGCAGCCCCGGCGGCGCGACCACCAGCCGCCGCGCCTCGAGGTCCATCCAGCCGCCCAGCACGAGCACCGCCGCGGCGACCTCTCCGTCGTCCTTCCGCACGGTGTGGCGGATCTTCCAGCGGCCGCCGTCCGGCGAGAGCCCGGCCGCCTCGAGGTCGATGACGACGGAGCCGTTCAGGCCCACCTCGCGCCGGTAGTCGATCTCCTCCCGCAGGAGCACTGGCCCGATGCGCTCCCGCTCGAAGCGCTTCCAGTCCCAGCCGCCCTCGGCGAGCCAGGCGAGCCGCACCTCGACGCTGAGCTCCGGGTAGACGGTGTGGCGGACGTGACCGTTGGCGTCGGCGTCGGACCAGCGCACGGCGAAGCGTCGGCTGATGGACATGGGGGCGGGGGATATCATGGCTCAGAGCCTGTGAGGGAATTCCCGGACCGAGCCAGGCGAGCGAGCCGCTACACCCACGCCGCGCAGGATCGAAGCGCGGCGCGGGTACCCGGCTCGGCGCGACGACCGAGCATCGCCGGAGGCTATGTGAGGGAGGAGCAACGAAGCGATGCGACGCGGATCGCTCGACTCGGCGACGGGAGGGGATTTCTTCATAGGCTCTCAGGCCCCAGCCACGCTGGATTGTGGAAGGTGCCGTCGAACTCACGCGCCGTCTTGTACCTCTCCCAGCGCCCGCCCCGGGCGGCGGGCGCTGTGCGGGCGAGGAGCGCGCTCCGCTCGGGGTCGCTCAGCGGCTGGAAGCCGCGCGCCAGCCTCAGGTCCTGGTCGAGCACCTGCAGCGAGTCGATGCCCGTGATCGTCACGCTCGCGCCTGGCACGCTCATGGCGTACCGCAGGCACTCCACCGCGGAGGCGGCCTTCGACTGGAGGATGAACCCGTCCCCCATCGGCTTCATCCCGAGGACACCCATCCCCTTTGCGACGGCCACCGGCACCACCTCCTTCTCGAAGCTGTCGTGGTGGGCGTCGAGGACGTTGAGCGGCAGCTGCACGGTGTCGAAAGCGAACCCGTGGCGATCCGCCGCGCGGAGCATGGCGAGGTGGATGCCGGGCGACTTGTGGCCGGTGAAGCCGATGAAGCGCACCTTCCCCGCCTTCCGGGCGGCTTCGAGCGCCTCGATCGCGCCGCCCTTCGCGAAGGCCCGGTCCGGATCCTCCGGATCGATGACCTCGTGCAGCTGCAGGAGATCGAGGTGGTCGGTCTGGAGCCGGCGCAGCGACTCGTCGATCTGCGTCGCTGCCGTGGCGCGATCTCGTCCGTCGATCTTGCTCATGAGGAAGACGCGCGAGCGATAACCGTCCCGGAGCGCCTTGCCCATGCGCACCTCGCTCTCGCCGCCGTTGTAGTCCCAGCAGTTGTCGAGGAAGGTGACGCCGCCGTCGATGGCCGCGCGGATGATGCGCACGCTCTCCCGCGCGTCCTCCTGCTTTCCGATGTGGAAGCCGCCCAGGCCGATGAGGGAGACCTCCGCTCCGGTCCGGCCGAGCCTCCGTCGCGGCAGGGTGGTCGTCGCTGCGCCGCCCGCGGCCGCAGTGGCGACCCCGGCCGGCAGCACGGGCGTCACGCTCGCCGCCATGGTCACCCGCAGGAACTCGCGCCTCGTCATGCCGCCGGCACCCACAGGTCCTGCATGTCGCGCGGGAGCTGGTCCGCCACGTCGGAGCCCTCCTTCTCCGAGAGGAGCTGGCGCGCGTGCTGCAGCACGGTGCGCACCGCGTGCTCGGCCTCGCCCGGCTCGAGGCCGAGCTCCTCTCGGACCCGCCGAAGGAGCTCCTCTCGCCTGAAGCGCTCGGGCCGGCCGCGCGGGTCGCGCTCGAACTTGCGGAGCTGGTCGCGGAGCGGCCAGGGCAGCTCCTCGTTGAGATCACGCGCTTCGGCCCCGGAGAGCCGCTGCTCGAGCGCCCCCAGGATCGTCACCGCCAGCGACTCGACGCGGCGCGGCGCGCCGAGGCCGGCGCGCTGCAGGGCGGAGAGGAAGCGCTGATACCGGAGCTCCTCGTCCCGTGCCTGGTCGCCCGGGCGGGGCTCGTAGGTCGCTTCGTACGGACGATTGGACATGTTCTCCCCCGTGAAGGGAGACTGTCCACCTGCCGCGGGCGACGCCAGCCGCCCCGAGGTCGTGATCCTGGTGGGCTTGCAGGCCTCTGGGAAGAGCACCTACGGCCGGCAGCGCTACGGCGCGACGCACGTCCTCGTCTCGCGCGACCTCTTCCGCAACCACCCGCGGCCCGCGCGCCGGCAGCGCGAGCTCCTCGACCAGGCGCTCCGGGCCGGCCGCAGCGCCCTCGTCGACAACACGAGCCCCACCCTCGCCGACCGCGCCGCCGTAGTCGAGCTGGCGCGCGCCCTGGGCGCGCGCGTCACCTGCTGCTTCTTCCCGCCGGACGTCCGCGCGTCGATCGCCCGCAACGCCCGGCGCGAAGGAAAGGAGCGCATCCCCGTGGTGGGCATCCTCGCCACCGCCAAGCGGCTCGTCGCGCCGACGCTCGAGGAGGGGTTCGATCGGCTCGTCGAGGTGCGGCTCGATGGGCGAGGAGGCTTCGAGGAGCGTGAGGTCGGGCCGGCCGCCGGCAAGTCCGCCGGCGTTCGGGAGAGGCCTCCCGGTGGCGCCGGTCCAGGCGCGGCCTAGCGCCGCCGGTGGCGCGTGCCCAGCGGTGCTCGTACGGCTGCCGCCCGCGCAGGAACTCGAGCTCGCGAGCGCCCTCCGCGATCGCCTCGGCGGCGGACGGGCGGGGGACTGCGGGGGCGGGGCGCGAGACGCAGCTTGGTGGATGGGAGGAGCGCGCGATGATGGCCGGCGTGCTGGCGGGTTTCGGCGTGGCGCTCCTGCTCGACGCGCGACTCCGCCGGCGCCGCGAGGCGCGTGTCGCGGGCGCACGTGCTGCAACCGGTGGGTCGATCGGCGGAGCAGCGGGGCAGGTGGCGCCGGACCCGGTGCTGGCGCCTCGCGCCGGGGACGACCTGTCGGACGAAGAGCTCGTCGCGCGCGTGCAGGCCATGGTGGACATCCCGCTGGGGGTCGAGGTGACGGCGGTGGAGGGCGCCATCGTCCTGTTCGGCCGCATCCCGCGCTTCGCGTTCGCGACGCTGCTGTCGCGCGTGGCGCGCGTGCCCGGCGTCGTGGACGTCGAGGACCGCCTCACGCCGGTCGACGACCTGGGGCCGCACGAGCGCGCCTGATCACCCGGCCCCATCCTCGGTGCCACCCTTCGGACCCTATTTCGGGAAGCCCGGAGGGTCGAGGACGTGCAAGGATCTTCCGCATGGTCCATCCGCTCGCGGGAAAGCCGGCTCCGGCCTCGTTGCTCGTCGACGTGGAGCGGCTCCTCGCCGCCTACTCCGACGAGCGACCCGATCCCGCGCGCCCGGAAGAGCGCGTCGCGTTCGGCACCTCCGGCCACCGGGGCTCCTCGCTGCGGCGCAGCTTCAACGAGGCGCACATCCTGGCGGTGGTGCAGGCGATCTGCGAGCGCCGCGCGGCGCAGGGGGTGTCGGGGCCGCTGTTCCTCGGCAAGGATACGCACGCGCTCTCGGAGCCGGCCCAGCGCACCGCGCTGGAGGTGCTGGCGGCGCACGGCGTCGACGTCTTCTTCGCCGCCGGGGGGGCGGCCACCCCCACGCCGGTCGTCTCGCACGCGATCCTCACCCACAACCGCGGCCGGACGACCGGGGTCGGGGACGGGATCGTCATCACCCCGTCGCACAATCCGCCCGAGGACGGAGGGATCAAGTACAACCCGCCCGACGGCGGACCTGCGGACACGGAGGTCACCGCCGCCATCGAGCGGAGGGCGAACGAGCTCCTCGCCGCGGGCAACGCGGGCGTGAAGCGGATCACCTGGGAGCAGGCGCTCCGCGCGCCGACGACGCACGAGCGCGATTACGTCGGCCCGTACGTCGACGACCTGGAGAGCGTGGTCGACCTCGCCGCCGTGAAGCGCGCTGGGGTGCGGCTCGGCGTCGATCCGCTGGGCGGCTCCAACCTCCGGTACTGGGAGCCCATCGCCCGCCGGTACGGGCTCTCGATCGAGGTAGTGAACCCGAGGCTCGACCCCACCTTCGGCTTCATGACGGTCGACTACGACGGCAAGATCCGGATGGATTGCTCGTCGCCGTACGCGATGGCGAGCCTGGTCGGCCTGAAGGATCGCTTCGACGTCGCCTTCGGCAACGACGCCGACTCGGACCGCCACGGGATCGTGACCCCCGCCGGCGGGCTCATGAACCCGAACCACTTCCTGGCGGTCGCGATCGACTGGCTGTTCACGCGCCGGCCCGGCTGGCCGGCGGCGGCCGCCGTCGGGAAGACCCTCGTCTCCTCGGCGCTCATCGACCGCGTCGCGTCGCGCCTCGGCCGGCGCCTGCTCGAGGTGCCGGTCGGGTTCAAGTGGTTCGTGCGAGGGCTGCTCGACGGCGGCATCGGGTTCGGTGGCGAGGAGAGCGCCGGCGCGTCGTTCCTGCGGCGCGACGGCACCGTCTGGTCGACCGACAAGGACGGGATCATCATGGACCTG
>DATLJU010000022.1:0-8380 GCA_035538735.1 Anaeromyxobacteraceae bacterium
GGGCGCTGCGGGCGGCGAGCGCGACGATGTCCGGCGCCGCGCCGACGGCGGCGAGCTGCTCCTCGAGCCGCCTGAAGCGCGCGTGCGCCTCGAGCTCGACCCGCCGCCGGAACCGCCAGGCGTCCCCGGCGATGCGTCTCAACTCCTGGGCGCGGCCGGCCGTGCTCACCACCCCGGCGTACCGCCGCCGCCGTCTTCCGGTTCGCCGCGCGGAGCTCCGACGTCGCCCCGGTGGACCACGGCCGCGGCCGCGGCCGCGAGCACCGCCCCGCCCACGACGAGCACGCGAAAGAGTTTCACCATCCGGCCTCGTGGGGAGTTCGCGGCCTTCTCGATGGGGGTATCGTCCACGGCGTCACCTCGTCTCGTTTGGCGGCTCGTCATGAAGACATCACACGCTCGCTGCGCGTTATGGCCGGGGCTGCCCCCACACGGGCGCCGAGCTCAGGGGCTATGAGGAAATTCCCGGACCGAGCCAGGCGAGCGAGGACGCGAGCAGTCCCTACGAGGAGCGCTGCCGCTGCGCCTCGGCGCGCAGGCGCTCCTCCTGCTCCCGGAGCTCGGGCGTGAGCTCCTTCCCGAAGTCGTCGGCCTCGAACACGGGACGGATCTCGACCTCCGTCCCGCCGTCGAAGGGCGCGCGCTTCAGCCATTCGACCGCCTCCGCCATCGACTTCACCTGCCACAGCCAGAACCCCGCGACGAGCTCCTTCGTCTCGGCGAATGGACCATCGAGGACGGTCCGCTCGCTCCCCGAGAACTTCACCCGCTTTCCCTTCGAGGTGGGGTGCAGGCCTTCGCCTGCGAGCATGACGCCCGACTTGACCAGCTGCTCGTTGAACTTCCCCATCTCGGTCAGGATCTTCTGGTCGGGCATCTGACCCGCTTCCGACTCCTTGCTCGCCTTCACGATCACCATCACGCGCATCTCGGTACCCCTTCCGTGCAGGGTGGACGCCTCGGCCTGGATTGGCGCGACCGTCCGCCTCTGACCTGTGACGAACGAGAACGGGCCCGATCGACACGCCGGCGACGTCCGTTCCGGGGCCGTCGGTTATCGCCGCCGATGGAGCCCAGGCCAGGACCGTTTGGGGGCGGCTGGAGCAACCCATCCCGCCGCTTGCGGGCCTGGTCGCGCCGGCGCGCGCTCACCACGTGCACGAGGTCGCCACCGCCTCGAGCGCGGGGGCCGACCGAGGCCAGGAGGCGCCGGCGTGCCCCGCGTTCGCCCCGGCCGTCCGGGTGGCGCGCAGGTGGCCGGCGTCGTCGTACCAGGCCTCGAGGAGCTCGCCGTCGCGGCGCTCGGTCAGCTTGACCACGCGCCCGCCTCGCGCGACGAGCGCGACGCGCTGGATCAGCGCGTCACCGCAGCGGAGCTCGCGGCGCTCCTCGGTGAGCTCGCCGACGGCGGCTCGGCGCTCCACCTCGCGGATGATCTGCGACGCGTCGCCTGCGTCCGCGGTTGCGGACTCGCCAGTGGCGCCGGCCACGCGCCGTTCCGCCTTCCGGGCTGGCATCGGCTCCCCGGCGCTTTCCGGGGCGACCTCCCGCGACGCGGCGGCGGGCGGTGCGGCCATCGTCCGCGGCGGCGCGGCGGGCGCCGCGGCCACGGCCGCCGGAGGCTCGCCCTCGCGCCGGGCGCGCGCGGGCGCTGAAGGCGCCGGTGCCGTTCTTGGTGCGGCCGCGGTCGTGCGCTGGGGCGGGGTGGGCCGCCTCGCCGGCGCGGCGGCTCCGGGCGCGGCGGCCTCGGGACGCGCCACTTCCGGCGAAGCGGGGGACGGCGGCGGGGGCGCGGCGGCGAAGCCGTGCGGGGTCGCCGGCGACGGCTCAGCGCTCGACACCGCGAACTCCTCGTCGCCGCGGCGCCCGCCGTCGCGCGCGAGCTGCAGCGTGACCCCGGCGACGATCGCGACCACCGCGGCGGCCGCTCCGAAGGAGAGCGCGCCGGGCCGCGCGAACCAGCGCCGCGTCGGCCGCCTGGCCACCGCGCGCCGCGCCGCCTCGACCAGCTCCTCCCGGGCCCGGGACGGGCGCGGTCCGCCGCCGAGGTCGGACACGAGCGCGCGAGCGCTCGAGATGCGCTCCAGCTCGGCTGCGCAGGCGGAGCACTCCGCGGCGTGGCGCGACACCTCGCCCAGCTCTTCGGGCGCGAGCTCGCCGTACGCGAGATCCAGGAGAAGCGCGTGCGCCTGCTCGTGCGTCATGGCCTCGCGCTCCTCGTCGCGACCGGGTGGCCGGCGGCTCCGGGAGCCTCCTGCAGCGCCTCCCGGAGCGCTTCCAGCGCGTACCGCATCCGGCTCTTCACGGTCGGCACCGGCGCGCCGGTGACCTCGGCGATCTCCGCGAATGTGATGCCCTCGTACTCGCGCAGCAGGAACACCTCTCGCTGCTCGTCGGGGAGCGCGGCGATGGCGCGCTCCAGGGCGGAGCGGAGCAGCACGTCGCCCTCCGGAGCCCTCGCGGCACCATCGACGCCGTCGCGCGCGCGACGGCCCGGCACGAGGTCGAGGGGCTCGTGGTTCCGGTGCGTCGCGCGCCGCGCCGCGTCCGTAGCGAGGTTCCGGGCCACCGCGTACAGCCAGGTCTTGAACCGTCCACCGTCCTTCCAGCGCGGGGCGGCCCCGATGAAGCGCAGCCAGCAGTCCTGGGCGAGGTCGTCCGCTCGCGCCGCATCGCCGACGAAGCGGCAGAGGAAGCGGAACACGCCGGTGCGGTGCCGGTCGAGGAGCGCCTCGAACGCCGCGACGTCGCCTCGCTGGTAGCGCGCCACGAGCGCCTCGTCGGTGTCCTCCGCCACGCCTCGCTCCGGCCCCGCGAATGCTTGGAACGCACGACCTCTACGAAAGGATCTACGCCATGGTACCCCGCGCGGGTGAGCCGGTCATCGGGCAGGCGGCAGATCCTCCTCGAGGCTCGTGCGTTCCAGGGGTGAAAGGAGGACGCCATGCGCGTCACGACACTCGCCCTCTGGATCGTCGCCCTCGGCTGCATCGCCCCGCTCGCCACCGCAGCGCACGACATCGCTCCGTCGCGGTGGGGGAGCTACTCGTTCGAGCTCGTGGACGAGGCGGGCCGGGTGCTGCCCACCTTCTCGCACCGCGACCGCACGTACGTCCTCGGTGAGCTGGGCCGGCGCTACTTCGTCCGGGTGAGGAACGACTCCGGCCGCCGCGTGGAGGTGGTGGTCTCGGTGGACGGGCGCGACGTGGTCGACGGCGCCCCCGCCGAGTGGGGCAAGCGCGGCTACCTCCTCGACGCCCACGGCACGATCACCATCGACGGGTACCGGCTCAGCCAGGAGGCGGTGGCCGCCTTCCGCTTCAGCAGCGTCCCCCGCTCGTACGCGGCGCTGGAGGGCGACGCGCGCGACGTCGGCGTCGTCGGGGTCGCGGTCTTCGGCGAGCGGGAGCTGCCGCGGCCGCGCCCGGCGGAGCCGAGGCTTCGCTCCGAGGCGGCGCCCGCTCCGCCGGCGAAATCGGGTGCCGACGCCGCCCCATCGAGCGCGCCCACCCTGGACGGAGCGGAGGCGAGCCGCCGCCCCGGCCTCGGCACCGAGTTCGGCGAGGAGCACGAGTCGCGCGTGCGGCTCGTGTCGTTCCAGCGCGCGAGCGCGCGGCCCGACGTGGTCCTCACCGCGCGCTACGACGACCGCGCCGGGCTCATCGCCGCCGGCGTCGACGTCGAGCGGCGACGGACGGACGAGGTGGAGCTGCGACGCGCGTCCGATCCCTTCCGGCGCAACGCCGGATACGCGTGGCCGCCGCCGGGGTGGTCGGGGGCGGCGTCCGGATCGTGACGGCTGCCGCGTCGCTGGCGCGGACGCGGCGGGGCTCGGCTACGCGGCTGCCGGCGCCGCCGGCTCGGTCTGCGCCTGCTGCTGGAGCACGCGCACCGGCAGCACCATCGCGTTGAGCCCCGCGAACTGGAGCCGGCGCTGGAGCTGGTTCGCGGTCTCGTTGTGCAGGAAGCGCTGGTACCAGCGCTCCTTCTCGAAGATCACCTTGCCCGCGAAGAACACCGCACGCGGGAACTCCTTCGCGACGGCCATGCAGACCCGCTCCGCCTCGGCCACCGCCTCGGTGCCGATGCTCATCCGGTACTCGGCGCGGAGCCCGAGGCGATGCGCCAGGTCGACGTAGCGCCGCAGGCCGTTCCGCGTCCGACGCTCGAGCTCGTCGACCTCCTCGACCCCCTTCATCGTCGCGGAGTCGATGACGCCCACCGACACGAAGAGCAGGTTCTTGTAGGTCCCGGCGAAGATGCGCTGGATCGTGAGCAGCTGGTGGATCCCGAGGCCACCGTAGGCACCGACGAGCAGCACGGCGGTGGGCTGCCGAGGGTCGACCGCTTGTCCTTCCACCGTGTCGTGGGTCGGCAGCGCGCTCATGATCTCGTCGAGGCGCCGCAGGTTCGTGCGCACACCGAGGTAATGGCGCCGGATCACGAAGCAGAGCCCGATGAGCATCGCCGTCACGGCGAGCGTGATCCACCCGCCCTGGGAGAACTTCTCGATCACGTTCATGATCAGGATCGAGACGCACAGGACGAGGCCGATGACGTGGATGACGATGTGGCTCTTCCAGTCCGGGTACTTCGCGCGCTCGCGGAACCAGTAGCGCACCATGCCCGACTCCGAGAGCGAGAACGTGAGGAACACGTTGATGGAGTACATGAGCACGAGCGTGCTCGTGTCACCCTTCGTGTAGAGGAGCGTCCCAACGGAGGCGAGCGCGATGAGGAGGATGCCGTCCTGCATCGAGAGCCGGTCCGAGAGCTGGCCGAAGCGGTGCGGCAGCCAGGAGTCGTTCGCCATGTTCGACATGACGCGTGGCCCGTCGATGAAGCCCGCCTGCGCCGCCACGAAGAGGAGCGCCGTCTCGGCCGCGAGCGTCAGCCAGATGAAGACCTGTCCGGCCTTGCCCCAGCCGCCCGCGAACGCCTCCACGAGGACCGCGTTCATCGTCTTGCCCTCGACGGGCCTGGCGTGAACGAGAAGGTAACAGACGGTGATGCCACCCGCGGTCAAGGCGAGCGAGAGCGCCATGTACAGCATGGTCTTCTTGCCCGTCTGGACCTTGGGCTCCCGCATGATCTGGAGCCCGTTCGAGACCGCCTCGATGCCGGTGTACGTGCCGGCGCCCATGCAGTACGCGCGCATGAAGAGCGCGGCCAGGCCGCCCAGGCCCAGCGTGGCGAGCCCGTGCCGGTAGCCGCTGCGCACCTCGTGGATCACCTGCGGCACCTCCCCGCTGCGCCCGATGACGACGCCGACGAGGAGGATGGCGTGCGTCACGAGGAAGGCGATGAAGATGGGCGCGAGGATCGTCACCGACTCCTTCACGCCGCGCAGGTTCAGCAGCGTGAGCAGTCCGATCGAGGCGAACTCGAGCGGCAGCTTCCAGACGTGCCAGTCGGGGGGAAGGAAGCTGAAGGTGGCGTCGGCCGCCGCGGCGATCGAGACCGAGACCGTGAGCACGTAGTCGACCAGCAGCGCCGACCCCGAGACGACGCCGGAGCGAGGCCCGAGGAGCTTCGTCGCCACCACGTACCCACCACCGCCGAAGGGGAAGTGCTCGATGATGCGCGAGTACGCGTAGGAGATGATGAACACGGTGAAGGCGATGGCGACCGCCATCCCGACCGCCAGGAAGTGATGCTCTCCCAGCGTGCGGAAGGACTCCTCCGGCCCGTACGCCGACGACGAGAGGCCATCGGCGCCGAGCCCCACCCAGGCCAGGAACGCGATGAGCGAAATGTGGTGGTACGTCTTCGGATCGAAGACGTCGCGGGGCTTGCCGAGCACGACCCGGCGCAGGCTCGAGATCGTCATGTGGGAGGTCGTCGCTCCGTGGGCGAGAGGATTGCCGGCGGAGTGCAGGGCACATGCCCCGGGCTCGATACAGGCGAAAGGACTGGTCCTGCGGCGTGAAGGTGGCCGAGGCGGGCGACGCCATACCGAACGCGGCGCCGCAAACGGCAATGCCGCGCCCGAAGGGACCGTGCATCCTGCAAGGCGCCGGCTCGGCGAGCGGCTGCCAGCGAACGTTTACCGTCGGCGCCCTGCGCCCGGCTCGAAGTCGAGCTGCTCGACCTCGAAGCGAGCGTACGGGAACGGCTTCCCGTCGACGATCCAGATCGCCTCCATCCGGAAGGGGACGAGGAGACCATCGACCGGGCGGAAGTCGCTGCTCACGCCGCGGAACGGGGTGAGGACGCTGCGGCCTCGGCCGACGTCGCGCTCGCGTTCGCCGCTCATCCCGGTCATGAGCCCGTCGGGGCCGAACTCGAACGTGGCCGTCGCCGCGCGCCTCCTCACTGCCAGCGTGGCCCGGGCATGGGTCGCGTCGACCGCCTCCCAGCGCACGTACCGTCGGTCGAGGTAGGCGGTCGGCATCCAGGCGAGCTCGCCGAGGAGGCGCAGCAGCGCGGCCTGGTCGAGGGCTGGACCCCGCGCGCGCTGAAGCGTGAACGCGGAGGCGGCCGTGATGAGCATCTCGCCCTCGCCGTCCACGGAGCGATCGCGCGCGTCGATCCACAGGACGGGGCCGGCGCGCACCCGCCCGTGCCAGACGAAGCCGGGCGGGTCTGCCGCGAACCACTGCTCTCCTCGAATCGGGAGCCACGGCTTGTCGAGCCCCGGGCGGAAGGTCCCGGCGTGCCGCAGGTGCGCCGCGACGACGGGCGCGTGGCGCGCCGCCCCGGACACCTCGAGGTAGCGGCGCACGGGCGGCGGGAGCTCCTCGAGCGGCGTCCGCTGAGGCGTCCCCGCCCCGCCGCGCCGGAGCGCCGCGCCCTCGGCCGCGACGCTGCGCTCGAAGCTCCCTCGCTGGATCGTGAGGAAGAGGGCCAGCGCCGCGACGATGGCGAGCACGACCGCGATCCACCTCGTCATCCGATCCCTCCTGGAACCCGCGGCCCGCCCGCACCCGGCGGCATGCTACGCCAGCAGTATCCCATTTGACCGGATGTCGAGGCGCACCCTGGCCGCTAGGCACGGCGACTGGGGGTGTGAGATGAGCCAGAGACGAGTGGTTCGGTCGCTGATCTGCGTCGTTTCCCTGTCCTGCCTGGCAGCGTCGCCTGCGCTGGCCCAGCCCAATCTGGATTCGCCGATCGCCGATGCGGCCCACCACAAGGTGGTGTTCGAGAACGACCAGGTGCGCGTCGTGCACTACGTCATCGCCCCGCACGACAAGACCTCCCTGCACTACCACCCGGCCCTGGTGAGCGTCCTGCTCACGGACGCGAACGCGAAGGCGACCTCACAGGACGGAAAGACGAGCGAGATCCACGGGAAGGCAGGATCAGCCGCCTGGCGAGGGCCGACGATCCACGTCGTCGAGAACGTCTCCGACCAGCCGCTCGAAGGGATCCTGGTGGAGCCCAAGGGAACGGGCAACACCGCGTGGAAGCCGCCGGCGCGGGACCTCGTCACGCTCGATCCAGCCCACCACAAGGTGGAGTTCGAGAACGACCTGGTGCGCATCGAGCGCTACTGGGCCGAGAAGGGCATGAAGTCGCCGATGCACGACCATCCCGACCACGTGCAGATCGCCCTGACCGACGCAAATACCCG
Source organism: Anaeromyxobacteraceae bacterium (assembly GCA_035538735.1). Classification (GTDB taxonomy): domain Bacteria; phylum Myxococcota; class Myxococcia; order Myxococcales; family Anaeromyxobacteraceae; genus Anaeromyxobacter_A. The sequence goes on from DATLJU010000022.1 coordinate 7,577, forward strand.
CGCGACCTCCATCAAGGGCAACGTGACCGAAGGCCACCTGAAGGCGGGGGAGGCCCGCTACCGGAAGGCCTTCAGCCATGCGGTCGAGAACGTCGGCCCGCGCTACGAGGGGCTGCTCGTCGTGCTGAAGAGCGGCGGCGCCAGGTAAGATCGAGGTGAACCGGTGAGTCGCTGAGCGCCCCGCAGCTGCCGGGCGCTCGCCTCATCGGTCGTGGCGCAGATGGGGCATGGCTCGGCGAGCTGCCGAGCGCTCTGACGTGCGCCCGTGAAGCGGCCTCACGAACAGTAAAACCACGGCCTGCATGCTCCGGAGCGATCGTGGCGCTGAAAGCCTACTTCGGCGCCGGTTCTACGGCAGTGTAAGCAGAGGCGTGTCTAACACCCGCACCAGCCCTAGGTCGTAGGGAACAGGCTTGCTTGGCGGTCCGTTCGGGGAGCGAAGACCCACCCCGAAAGGAGCCGGTCCTTGCCTGCCTCCCGCCGCGTCCTCCTCGCACTCGCCTTCGCGCTGGCGCTCCCGCCGGCCGCCCGCGCCACCACCGTCTGGACGGCGACCGCCACCGAGAAGATCCGGCCCGACGCCGCGGCGAGGTCGGACGTCGCCGGGACGATCTCCGCCGCGAAGAACGAGTTCGAGGCGTTCCAGATCGCGGTGGTCGGCCCCGCAAGCGGCGTCTCCGCCAGCGCCACCGCGCTCACCGGGCCCGGCACGATCGCCGCGCCGCGGCTCTACCGCGAGATGCTCGTCAACCTTCAGTACGCGTCGTCGGCCGACGGCGCGACGGGCCCCTTCCCCGACGCGCT
>DATLJU010000023.1:0-15334 GCA_035538735.1 Anaeromyxobacteraceae bacterium
CTCTCGCGCCTGCGGGCGCTGGGCGCCGAGGGCGCGGTCCCGCGCCTCCTGGCCAACGGCCGCGCGCGCGGAGTGCCAGGGGTGCCGCCGGAGATCCAGCGCGTCTTCGCGACCGCACACGACGTCGCCCCCGAGGCGCACGTCCGGATGCAGGCCGCGTTCCAGCGCCAGGTCGACAACGGCGTCTCGAAGACCATCAACCTGCCGCGCGAGGCGACCGCGGCGAGCGTGCGGCGCGCCTATGAGCTCGCCTTCGAGCTCGGGTGCAAGGGCATCACGGTCTACCGCGACGGGACGCGCGAGGGGCAGGTGCTCACCCACGGCGTCACGGCGCCGGGCGGCTGCCCCCAGTGCGGCGGCCTCCTCACCCGCAGCGGCGGGTGCGAGACCTGCCAGGCGTGTGGCTACGCGACGTGTGAGACGACGGAGTAGCGGGAAGTGCCTAGGGGCGAGCTCGCCGTCGACAGCCCCTCTCCCCGACCCTCTCCCCGCTTTCGCGGGGCGAGGGAGACGATAACCAGCTCGACCTCGACCTCGACCCCGACCTCGATCCTGACCCGACCCGCCGTCGACGTCGCAGTCGCGGTTAGAATGGCCCCGTGCCGCTCCGCGCCGTCGTCACCGATCTCGACAACACGCTCTACCCCTGGGTCGACTACATCGTGCCGAGCCTGGAGGCGATGGTGGGGTCGCTCGAGCAGACCACCGGCCGCCCGCGCATCGACATCATCCAGTCGCTCAAGGCGGTCTACGCCCGGCACGGCTCCAACGAGTACCCGTTCGCGATCCAGGAGTCGTCGCTGTTCCACCCGTACGAGTCGGACTTCGACTCGTTCGACGCGCTCGTCGTGCGGCCGGCGCAGCGGGCCTTCGCGGAGGCCCGGCGGCGCTACCTCACCCCGTACCCGGCCGTCCGCGCGACGCTCCTCGCGCTCAAGGACCGCGGCATCCCGGTGGTCGCGCTCACCGACGCGCCGCGGAACGCGGTCGAGTACCGCGTCCGCCTGCTCGAGCTCGACGGGCTGCTCGACGCGCTCTACGCGCTGCGCTCGTACCGGCTGCCTCGGAACGTGAACCCGGAGATCCGCCGCCGCGACGCCGCCGGCTACTATCGCCTCAAGCAGACGAAGGTCGTCGAGCTACCCCGGGCGGCGGAGAAGCCGGCCCCGCTCGGCCTCCGCCGCGTGCTGCGCGACCTCGGTCTCGACGCCTCCGAGGTGCTGTACGTCGGCGACAACGTCAAGAAGGACATGCCGTTGGCCGAAACGTGCGGCGTGGTCGGCGTGTGGGCCGAGTACGGCACCTACATCTCCGCCGAGTACCGCGATCGTCTCGCCGTCATCTCCGCGAAGAGCGTCACCCGCCGTCACGTCTCGGACGAGGTGGCCGACCCCGGGCTGCGCGCGCCCCCGCCTCGGTGGCCGCTCGCCATCTCGTCCTTCGCGCAGGTGCTCGAGGTTCTCGACGGCGCGCGTTGGGAACGCGCGGCTCGTACCGGCTCCGAGCGCGAGCTCGTCTTCCCGTCGCCCGGCGCCCTGGCTACTCGTGGTCGTGGTCGTGCTCGTGACCGCCGGCCCCATGCACGTGCCCGTGCTCCAGCTCCTCGTCGGTGGCGGCGCGCACCTCGCGCACCGTGACCGCGAAGTGGAGCGTCTTGCCAGCCAGCGGGTGGTTCAGGTCGATGACGATCGACTCCGGCTTCACGTCGCGGATCACGAACGGCACCGCCTCGCCGCCGGGGCCCTGCGCCATGAGCTCCATCCCGACCGCCGGCTGCATCTCCGCGGGGAACGCGCTCTTCGGCACCTCCTGCACGCCGCGGGCGTCGTGCTCGCCGTAGCCGTCCTCCGGTGGCACCACGAGCTTCTTCGCGTCCCCCACCGACAGTCCCTCGAGCGCGCGCTCGAGACCCGGTACGATCTGTCCCTCGCCGTGGATGTAGGACATCGGCTCGCCGGGCGCGGACGCGTCCACCACCTGGCCGTCTCCGAGGTGGAGCTCGTAGTCCACCGACACCACGCTGCCCTTGCCGACCTTCATGATGCCTCCGTCCCGGTCTCTGGCGAGACTCTCGTGAGCGGCCCCTCATAGCAGGGCGTGCGGCGGAAAGCACGGCACTGCTGGCAGGGCGGCTACCAGTAGCCCCAGCGCCGGCGCAGCACCCACTCGACGCCCAGCGAGGCCACGAGCGCGGCGAGGAACCACGCGCGATCCCAGATCGGCACGTCCTTCCGGCGTCCGACCTCCACGACGTCCGCCTCCGCGAGGTGGACCGGCGGCAGCCCGCGATCGGCGGTGGAGAATGCGCCGCCCGTCGCCTCGGCCATGGCGCGCAAGAGCTCCGGCCGCGGCGCGGCATCGGCGTCCTCCGGCCCCGAGGCGCGGACCGCCACCGCGCCCGTGGCTGTCTCGACGGGCGCATCGGGCGGGCAGGGCTCCTGCCGGCAGCGCGGCCGCGCGCTCGCGATCACCTTGTAGGCGCCCGGGCCGGGCGGGACGAGCTCGAGCCGGGCCGTGCCGTCGGCGCCGGCCACCGCGTCTCCGCGCGCGACCGTTTTCCCGTCCTCGCCGACGAGCTCGCCGTGCACCGGCAGGCCGGCGCCGGGGCCGTAGTCGGGCGTGCGCACCGAGACGGAGAGCCCGACCGGCTCGCCCGGCTCGACCGCCGGGCGGTCGGGCTCGACCTGTACGGGAGTGAGCGCGGGATCGCGCACCAGCCACCGCAGGGCGTTGTTCCAGAACCGCTGGTAGGCGCGAGACGAGCCGCTCTCTTCGGCCGCCACGAACCCCCAGTACCAGGAGGAGTCGGTCGCGACGGCGAGCGCCCGCCCGGAGCCGACCTCGCGCACCGCCACCAGCGGCGCCGCGCGCCCCTCGACCGGCGCCGCCGGCGCGTCGAGCAGCACCCGCGCCCCGCTCTCCGGCGGCAACGGCCGGGTGCGGTTCAGGTCGGGCAGGGCCGGCAGGGCCGCCCAGGCGCCCTCGTTCGCGACCTCGCCGGCCACGAGGCTCGTCACCGGGTGGCGCCGCCCCTCGGCCGTGAGGTGGGGCTTCACCGCCGTCTCGGTGATGCCGAGCCCCTCCGCCGCCTCGACCGGCAACACGTCGGCCAGCGCCGTCTGCCCGTAGTGCGCCTCCCCGAAGCCCTGCTCGCCCCCGATCATCGCGAAGCCGCCGCCTCGGGTCACGTAGTCGCGCAGGGCGGGCAGGAACCGCTCGATGTCGAGCGAGCGGTAGGGCTGGTAGGCGAAGTTCACGAACACGACCGCGTCGAAGGTCCGAAGCTGGTCGCCGAAGATCTCAGTCACCGGGAACGGGATGAGCGAGAGGTCCTCCTGGCTGCCGGGCTGATCGCTCGCGGTGCGCAGGATGAAGAAGCTGATGAGGTCGACGTTCGGGTCCTGCTTGAGCAGCGTGCGCAGGAAGCGCTCGTCCCAGCTCGGCCGCCCTGCGACGAGCAGGACGCGCACCCGGTCCCGGATGACGCGCAGCACGAACGAGCGGGCGTTGTTCTCGGCCACCGCCTCCCCGGGGTAGACCGGCGCAGCCACCGTGAACACGAACGTGCCGGTGGTGTCGGGCGCGAACGAGAGGGGGAGCGTGTAGCGCTCCTTGCCCGGCTCGAGGCGCACCGTCCCGTGGGCGACGACGGCGCCCTCGCGGCGCAGCACGACCGGGACCTCCTCCCGCCCGAAGCCGCGCGCCGTGAGCGTCACCTCGACGGTGACCGTGTTGCGGACGAAGGCGAAGTCGTCGACCGCGACGCGCTCCACCGCGAGGTCCTTCGGCGCCGCGCTCCCGACCGCCACCGCGGTGACCGGCACCCCCAGCGCGCGCAGCTCTGCGCGCGCCGCCGGGGTGAGTCCCTCCGCGAGCGCGGTGTTGTCGGCGCCGTCGGAGAGGACGACCGCGCCCGCCAGCTTGCGCCCGCTGCCGCCCCCGGAGGCGGCCTTGAGCGCGCCCAGCAGATCGGTGCGTCCGCCGCTCGCGGGCGCCCCCCGCGCCAGGGCGCCGGGATCCGCGGGTGAGAGCTCCCGGTCGAACGCGTGCCACTCGAGCGTGACGCGGTCGCCGAGGCGCTCTAGCTCGGCGCGGTGCCGCCGCACGAAGTCCGCGACGGCCGCCGCGCGGGTGGGTCCGCCCGGCTCGATGGGGAACCGCATCGACCGCGAGCCGTCCACCAGGATCGCGAGCCGGCTCTTCACGCGGGAGGTCTGCAGGAGCCGCAGCGCGGGCTCGAGGAGCAGGAACAGCGCCAGCAGCGCCGACGCCGCGCGGAGCGCGACGAGGGCCGCCCGGCGGCCGCGCCGCGGCTCCCCCGCGAGCCCGCGCCACGCGAGCGCGACCGCGAGCACCGCCGCCGCGACGAACAGCGCGATCGCCCACGGCGGCCACGGCGCGAGGGAGGTGAGCCGCCAGGCGTTGTAGCCGGCCTCGAGCAGCGGGCCGCGCTGGCAGCTCCACATCAGCTCCTCCGCCTCAGGATGAAGGGGAGGTGGACGGCGTCGTCCTTGTAGTCCGTGCACAGCGCGTACATCGCGACGTTCACGCCGAGCCGGAAGGCGGTCTCGCGCTGCGCCTCGCCCCCCGGCGTGCAGGCGTACTCCCACTCCCCGAGCGGCCCGCGCGCCCAGGCGCCGCCGAGATCGTTCTGCGAATAAAGGACGGCGAGGCGGCCGTCGAGGAGCTGTCCCTCGAGCCACGGCTTCACCGCCAGCCGGCCGCCCTGGTGGTCGAGCAGGTAGAAGCTCTTGTAGAGCACGTGCTCGCGCGGGACGCGGAGGAGCGGCGAGGCGGGCAGGAGCGCCTGCAGCTCGCGGCGGGCGGACGCGTCGAAGCCGCCCCCCTCGGATCCGTCGGCCGCGTCGACGAGGAGGAACCCGCCGTGCTGCAGGTGGCGGCGGAGCGCGGCGCGCTCGAGCTCGCTGAAGGCGGGGAACCCGCCGTCTCCGGCGAGGTACAGGAAGGGCAGCCGGTGCAGGCCGGGATGACCGAGCTGCACCCGCGCCGCGTCGGCAGAGGTCTCGATGCTCGTCCGCTGCGCCAGCTCCCACTGGAGCCGACGCAGCGCGGTGGGGCGCGGGTTCCATCGGCCGCCGTGCTCGATCTGTCCGATGACGAGCTGCGACGCGGCCGGGACGGCCGCGCGCGCGAGCCGCGGCGCAGCGAGCGCCGCCGCGCCGACCGTGAGCATCTCGAGGAAGTCGCGTCGCCGCATGGATCCGGTGAAGGCGCGCGTCGGGCGTGCTGGAGCGAGCGCCGGAGTGAGTGAGAGTACTACGGAATCGCGCTTCCGGCGGCGCGGAGCGGCTGGTAGATTTGCGCCCGCATGATCGGCCCTGCAAGCGGCGGGTGGGCATGAGCGGGATGCTCGCCCTCCTCGAATCCTGGCTGGCGGCGGCGGAGCGACTGGCCGCCCGGCTGCCGCAGACGGCGACCTCGCTGACGCGAGGCTCGTGGCCGGCGGCGATCCTCGCGCTCGCGCTCGGCCTCGCGCTGCTCGTGGCGGGCATCCGACTCGGCCGCGTCCTGGCGGCCGCGGGCGCCGCGGCGGTGGGCTGGCTCGCGGGCTCGCTCCTCGTCCCTTCGTTCCAGCTGTGGAACCTCCCACCGGCCACCCCGGCCTGGGCGGCGGCGATCACGCTCGGGGTGCTCGCGCTCGGAGCGCCCGACCTGTATCCGCTCGTCCTCGGGGGTATCCCCGGTGCCCTGCTCGGGATGCGAGTCGCGGTGGCCGGCAAGGCGTGGGTAGGCGCGTTGGCCGGGGCCGTGGTGCTCGCGCTGCTCGCGGTGTGGCTTCGCCGGCTCGTCCTCGCGGCGACCGGGGCCGTCGCCGGGTCGGTGCTGGTCGTGGCTGCGCTGATCGCGCTCTCGGCCGGCGTGCCTCGACTCGCCGCGCTGGCGCATCGTCCCCTCGTCGCGGCCGCGGTGGCCGGGGTCCTGGCCATCGCGGGGACGGCGTACCAGCTCGGCTCCACGCGACGCGTGCGCCCGAGCTGGGGGCACGGCGGCCACGGCGGACAGCTACGCGACTGAGAGGGTCACCGAAGACGCTAGGGCAGGGGCTTCACCTCGAGGTTGTCGAAGAACAGATCGGCCGCCCAGCCCGAGAACCCGAAGCGGTCGTGGCCTGGGCCCTCGAGCGGCTCCTCGTCGTCGTACTCGAGGAAGAGCGCGCCGTCGATGAACCAGCGCAGCGTGTCGCCGCGCCGCTCCACGCGCATGTGGTAGGTGCGCCCCGGCTCGACCTTGCGATCGGTCCGCTCCTCCCGGTCCTCGCCGTGCTCGTCCAGTCGCGCGATGACGCTCACCTTGTTGCCCCAGCCCCCGAAGATGCAGACGTAGCCGGAGGCGTGCGCGCGGCCGTCGCCGAAGATCTCGAACTTGATGTCGCCCGGACGATCGCCGGTCGCGGACTCGCTCCGGGCGTCGAACTCGATCGCGACGTCGCGGGGGAGGCTCATCTGGAGCCAGAGCGGGTTGTTCTTGGCCTCGGGCGACCACAGCTCTCCCCGCGCGATGCGCCAGTGCATGCCCGTCGTGAAGTAGTTCGGCCCGATGGCGTCGCGGTCGAAGTGATCCTCGAAGCTCGGTCCGGCGACCGTCACCGGCGCCTCGCCGCGCAGCGCATGGTGGAGCAGCGCCGCGTTCGCCGCGAGCACGCACGCGCCGAGCGCCACCCACCCGCGCCAGGAGAGCGGGCGCTCCGGGTCGGCGCGGCTCTCGCTCTCGCCTGGAGGGGGAGAGGGCCGGGGCGAGGGGGCGGGGATCATTCCGGCGGCGTCATCAGCTCGAAGTCGGGGATCTCGTCCCTCAGCTCGTCGCGCAGGCGCTTCACGAGCTTGGCCTCGATCTGGCGCGCCCGCTCGCGCGTGAGCCTGAACCGGTCGCCCACCTGTTGGAGCGTGAGCGGCTCCTCGCCGTCGCGCGGGAGCAGCCGCCGCTCGAAGATGAAGCGCTCCTTCTCGTCGGTGAGGGAGCGCGCGAAGGCGTCTAGCTTCTCCCGGAAGAGCCGCTTCAGCTCCTCGTCGCCGAGCGCCTCGTCGGGGGCGGGCTCGGCGTCCGCGAACCGCTCGAGCCGAGTCTGACGCGGCTCGTCTTCGCCGCCTCCCACCGGCGCGTCGAGCGAGAGGTCCTCGCTCCCCATGCGCGCGCTCATCTCCTCCACGTCGCTCGCCTCGACGCGGAGGTTCTTCGCGAGGAGCTGCGGGGTGGGGTCGATGCCGCGCGCGAGCAGCTTCTCGCGCTCCTTGGCCAGGTTGAAGAAGAGCTTCCGCTGGGCCTGGGTGGTGCCGAGCTTCACCATCCGCCAGTTGTCCATGATGAAGCGGATGATGTACGCGCGGATCCACCAGGCGGCGTACGAGGAGAGCTTCACGCCCTTGAGCGGATCGTACTTCTTCACGGCCTGCATGAGCCCGATGTTCCCCTCCTGTACGAGGTCGAGCAGGCTGAAGGCGCTGCGCCGGTACTCGTGCGCGATCTTGACCACCAGGCGCAGGTTCGAGGCGACCAGCTTGTAGGCCGTGGCGACGTCCCCGGTCTCGCGGTACCTCACTGCGAGCGCATGCTCTTCCTCGCGCGACAGCACGGAGTGGCGCGAGACCTCCGCCATGTACGCACGGAGAGGATCGTACCTGACGAGCCCGCCCTCGGACGCCCGGCCTGGCGCGGGGAGCGCCCTGCTCTTGACCGCGCGCGACTTCTCGGGGGACGTGGTCATCTTCACGGGCGGACGCAGGTGACGGCGGGAACTATTCGGGCGGGGTAAGTGGTTGTGATATAAGCGTCTCGCCTTGCGATCAAGGCGTGTCTTGGCGCATGGCGTGTTCGCGGGATGCGCGCGAGCCCCCGTCGCGACGGGGGCTCACGCGTTCGAGCGAGCCGCCATGCGCCGCTGAAGCGGCGGTGCACCTCTGCACCGTCCTGGAAAGCGAGCTGCACGTGGACAGCACGAACAGTGGGGCCGGCGCCGCGGCGCCCGGCTCCGATTACGTCGCCGAGCGGACGTTCGACGACCTCGACCTCTCGGCCGAGCTCCGGCGCGGGATCGCGGAGCGCGGCTACACCCGCCCGACCCCGGTGCAGGCGGCGACCTTCGGTCCCATCGTGGCCGGCAAGGACGTCATCGTCCGGTCCAAGACGGGCACCGGCAAGACCGCCGCCTTCGGCATCCCCATCCTGGAGAGAATCCCGGCCGGCCGGCGCCGCCCGTCGGCGCTCGTCATGTGCCCCACGCGCGAGCTGGCGCTGCAGGTGGCGGAGGAGATCGCGGCGCTCGGCAAGCACAAGGACCTCTCGGTCGTGGCCGTGTACGGGGGCGCCTCGATGGGGGATCAGCTCGACGCGCTGAAGAACGGCGCCGAGATCGTGGTCGGCACCCCTGGACGCATCTACGACCACATCCGGCGCCGCACGCTCGACCTCGGCGACGTGAAGGTGTGCTGCCTCGACGAGGCGGACGAGATGCTCAACATGGGGTTCTTCGAGGAGGTGACGCGCATCCTCGACCACCTCCCGGACGACTGCCAGCAGCTGCTCTTCTCGGCCACCGTCCCCGCCGACATCGAGCACCTCATCGCCCAGTACCTGACCGAGCCCGAGACGATCCTGCTCTCCGGCGACGAGTACCGCGTCGACAACATCCGGAACGTCTTCTTCCACACGGTCGAGGACTACCCGAAGCCGCGGAACCTCCTCTACATGATCGAGATGGAGGAGCCGGAGAGCGGCATCGTCTTCTGCAACACGCGAAGTGACACCGGACTCGTCACCGCCGTGCTGAACCGCAACGGCTACGACGCGGAGCTCCTCAACGGCGACCTGCCGCAGAAGGAGCGCGAGCGCGTGATGGCCAGGGCGAAGCGCGGCGAGGTGCGCTTCATGGTGGCGACCGACATCGCCGCGCGCGGGATCGACATCTCCGACCTGTCGCACGTCATCAACTACTCGCTGCCCGAGGACCCGGCGGTGTACCTCCACCGCGCCGGCCGCACCGGCCGCATCGGCAAGAAGGGCACGGCCCTCTCGCTCGTCTCGGGCGCCGAGATGATGACGCTCAAGGCGCTCCAGACCAAGTACGGCGTCGCGTTCGAGGAGAGGACGCTCCCGCCGGCCGAGGAGGCGCGGCGGATCTGGACCGAGCGGCGCGTGGACGAGCTCAAGGAGGCGATGAGCTCGACCGTGTTCGAGGCCTTCATCCCCCTGGCGCAGCGGCTCAAGGCGCGGCCGGACGGCGACTGGCTCATCGCGTTCGCGCTCAAGTACTTCTTCTCGCACCTGCACATGGAGCGCGTGCAGCAGCAGGCGAAGGCCGAGCACAAGCGGGAGGAGCACGAGCACCGCGCGGAGCACCCGCGGGCGGAGCGCCCGGAGCGGGGCCGGCGCGGTGGCGACCGCGCGCCGCGAGGCGTGGAGCGAGGCGAGGAGCGAGGCGAAGGCGCGGCCGAGCGGCCCGGCCGGCGCCGTCGCGGCGGCGACCGGGCGGTGCGCGGGCTCGAGGGCGGTCACGGGGACGCGCCGGCGACGCCGGCCCAGGAGACCACCACGCCGTCGAGCGAGATCAGCGTCGAGCGCGGCGCCGGGACGGCCGATGCGCCCGCGGCAGAGCCGCAGCGCCCGCCGCGGTCGCGCGTCTTCCTCTCCTACGGCGAGAAGGACGGCGCGGACGAGGCGAAGGTGCGCGCCGCAGTGGCGGCGCTGGTGCCCGGTGTCGAGCCGCTCCGCGTCGAGCTGCGCCAGAGCCACAGCTTCCTCGAGGTCGCGCCCGACGCGCTCGAGCAGGCCGTCTCGGCGCTGAACGGCAAGGAATGGGAGGGCAAGGCCCTCACCGCCGAGAAGGCGCGGCGCCGCAGGCGCTGAGGCGCGCGCGCCGCCGCGAGCTCCGCCGCCCGGGTCCGCGCGTTCGCCCTTCGACTACGCGCCGCCTGCGGCGGCGCTACGCTCAGGACGAACGGATCTCGTGGTAGGGCGGGGCTCGTCCTCCGCCGCCGCTGCGCGCTACGCGACTGGCGCGCCGTCCAGCTTCGCCCGCAGCGGCGCGACCTTCGCCTCGAAGTCGGCGCGGTGCGCCTCGGCGATCGGCGCCTCGCGCGGCACCTTGAGGCTGAGCGGATTCACGAACGCGCCGTTGCGCCGGACCGCGTAGTGCAGGTGCGGCCCGGTCGAGCGGCCGGTGGTGCCGACCGCGCCGATGAGCTGCTTCTGCGTCACGCGCGCGCCGGCGTGGACCGCCACCGCCGAGAGGTGGCAATAGACCGTGTCGAGCCCGTTCCTGTGGTGCAGGGTGACCGACTTGCCGCAGGCGCCGTTCCATCCCGCCTGCGCCACGGTGCCGTCGCCGACCGCCCAGACCGAGGTGCCCACCGGCGCCCCGTAGTCGACGCCCTGGTGCGCCTTCACGTAGCCGAGCAGGGGGTGCATGCGCGCGCCGAACCCCGAGGTGAGGTGGGCGTACTTGAGCGGCGACTTGAGGAAGCCGCGGCGGGCGCTGTGGCCCTGGTCGTCGTAGTAGCTCGTCTGGCCGGTCGGGTCGGTGTAGCGGAAGAGCCGCTTGGCGCCGGTGACGGCGCCCTCGTACCCCGCCGCCAGCACCTCGCCGTACCGGAGCAGCTTCCCGTCGGCGAAGACCTTCTCCACCAGCACCCTCATCCGATCCCCGGCGCGCACGTCCTGGTAGAAGTCGACGTCCCATGCCAGCACGTCGGCCGCGGCGACCGCCAGCGCGGGATCCTCGCCGGCCTTCTGGAGGCTCTCCCAGACCGAGCCGCGGATCTCGACGTCGATGCGCGCCACCTCGGTGGTGAGCGCGACCGTGCGCTTCTCGCCGCGCAGCGCGCCGCCCTCGTCCGGGACGACCGTCCACTCGTCGGCGGCGCTCTGGCGGTAGGTGAACCGCCGCAGCACCTCCTCGCCCTCGACGCGCTCGACCTGGATCTGATCGCCGGGGCGCGAGCGGCGGAAGGGGAACTTGTCGGCCAGCGCCGCCAGGATCGCCTTCGCCTGGCCTGGCGCGAGCTTGAGGCGCGACAGCGCCTGCGAGAGCGTCTGGTTGCGCGCGAGGCGGACCGTCAGGACCGACATGCGCATCGGAGGCCGGGCGGCGGGCGCGGGCGCCGCGGTGGGGGCGGCGGCCTGCGGAGTGGTGGCGACGGCGGCCGCATCGGGGGCGAGCGCGGCCACCTCCGGCTCCACCGGCGCGCGCAGGCGCCCGAGCGCGCCCAGGAGGGCGATGGCGAGGATGGCGGCGAGTGCGGCGGAGGCGGCGAGGAGGCGGCCACGGCCGAGCTTCGGGACGCTGTCACGGCGGTCGATCACGCGCTCGGCAATCTACCAGCCGAGGCGCGTGATCCCAAGGTTGAGGGACAGGAAAATCCGCAGGCGAGTGCGCCCGTGTGGGGTCGAGAAGCACGAGCCCAGTCCCAACGGGGCAGGCGAGCGATATCGGAGGAGCCGCGCGCGAACCCGCACGGGCACCGCGAGTGGAGTGGCGCGCCACCAGCTCGGCCAGGTGGGCGGGGTGGCCCGGTTACAGCTCGATCTTCCGGTCCGAGTGGTCGCGTCCGTCGTAGCGGAAGATGACGCCGCGTCCGTCGAGCCTGCTCACCAGGTTGACCGGGCGGCGCCACAGCGTCTGGAGGTTCCGGAGCGTGTCGCGGGCGTAGTCGAGCTTGAGGTCGACGCCGTCGTGCTTGTGGATGAGCAGGAGCTCGCCCCGGTTCTCGTAGTTGCCGTCCTCCACCGCGATGATGGGCTGGCCGAAGTTGGTCAACATGTGGAGCAGCTTCGCCTTCACCTTCTTGAAGTCGCGCTCGAGGATCTCCCAGCGCTGGTGCTTCTCGTTGTAGCCGAACGTGAAGAGCTTCTGGTCGAGGCAGAACTCGATCGTCAGGAACTCGTCGATGAAGGTGACGTCGTTGTAGTGCTTGCGCACCTCGAAGATCTTCTGCCGGCCCGCCCCGAGCTTGCGGTCCCAGCGCCGGCGCTCCTCGAACGAGTCACATTCCTCGTACTCCTTGCCGAAGCGCCCCTTGTTCCAGCGATCCTCGATGTCGCGCCACAGCTCCACGCCGAGCTTGTAAGGGTTGAGCTGCCCCGGGTGCGTGGCGAGCGTGCCGGAGTGGTGGTCGGCGTAGTCGATGAGCTCGGAGGCGGTGAGCGCCTTCTGCGTCATGATGGTGGAGTGCCAGTAGGTGGCCCACCCCTCGTTCATGATCTTGGTCTGGCCCTGCGGCGCGAAGTAGTAGGCCTCCTCCCGGATGATCGAGAGGACGTCGCGCTCCCAGCTTTCGAGCGGGGCCCAGTCGAGCAGGAACTGGAGCACGTCGCGCTCCGGCCGCTCCGGCACCTTCTTCTGCCGCTGGAGCTCCTGCTCGATCCGCTCCTGCTGCGCGCGCAGGAACTCGGGCGGGTTGATGTACTCCCGCATGTACTCGCGCCCGGTCTTGAAGCCCTTCGCCACCTTCGGCTGCTGCTCCTTCTCGAGCTTCGGGTCGGCGTGCCGGCGCACGTAGGGCGACTGGTAGTCGATGAGGTTCTCGAGAGAGAGGCAGCGGTCGATGAAGTCCTCGACCTTCTCGACGCCGAGCTCGTCGTGGTAGCGCCGCACGCGCGTGGCGTGGTTCGCCATCTGGTCCATCATCTTCCGGTTGGTGTGCCGGAACATGAAGTTGTTCTTGAAGAAGTCGACGTGGCCGAAGACGTGGGCCATCACGAGCTTCTGGTCCACGTCCATGTTCGACTCGAGCAGGTAGGCGTACGAGGGGTCGTTGTTGATGACCATCTCGTAGATCTTCGAGAGCCCGTACTCGTAGCCCTTCGAGAGCCGCTCGTAGTCCATCCCGAACCGCCAGTGTGGGTAGCGGTTCGGGAAGCCGCCGTACGCGGCGACCATGTTGATCTCGTCGAAGCCGAGGACCTCGAAGATGGTGTCGTAGAAGTCGAGCCCGTACTCGCGGGCGTAGCGCTCCACCTGCTGCCGGATGTCGTGCAGGTGGGCGGGGAGGTTGGTGCTCTTGTCGCGCATGCGGTGCCCGCTGCGGGGGCCGGGCCCCGCAGGGCGGGGCTGCCCTCGCCCTACTTACCTTTCCCGAGGAACTGCTTGATGCTGCCGTAGATCGCCTCCTTGTCGGCGATCTCGGAGAGCGCCACGTTGTCCGCGGCGCCGACCGTCTCCTTGAGGTCCTTGATGAACTGACCCGAGCCGTAAGGGCTCTCGACCTGGCCGTAGCAGAAGAGGTTCACCGCCGGCAGGATCGCGCTGTGGAGGAGGTCGACGCAGACGCGCGTGTCGTCGGCGCTCCAGTTGTCACCGTCGGAGAAGTGGAGCGGGTAGATGTTCCACGCGCTCGGCGCGTACTCCGCCTCGATGATGTCCTTGCAGAGCTTGTAGGCGGACGAGATCATCGTCCCGCCCGACTCGCGCGTGTGGAAGAAGGTCTCGCGGTCGACCTCGCGCGCCACGGCGTCGTGGATGATGTAGCGAGTTTCGAGACCCTTGTAGTGCTTGCGCAGCCAGGTATCGATCCAGAAGGACTCGATCCGCACGATCTCCTTCTGCTCGTCCCCCATCGAGCCGGACACGTCCATCATGTAGATGACGACCGCGTTGGTCTCGGGGAGCGGCACCTGTTTCCAGGTGCGGTAGCGCCGGTCCTCGCGCACCGGGACGATCACCGGCCGCCGGTAATTGTAGGCGCCGCTCGCGATCTGCCTCCGCAGCGCCTGCTTGTAGGTCCGCTTGAAGTGGCGCAGCGATTCGGGGCCGCTCGGCGCCACGCCCGTGTACCTGATGCGGCTCGTGACGATGCGGTCCTTGCCCTTGGGCTGGATGCGCGGGAGCTGCAGCTCCTCGCCCAGGATGTCGGCCAGCTCATCCAGCGAGACGTCGACCTCGAGCAGGTGATGTCCCTCGCCCTGGCCGGCGCCGCCGCCGCCGTCGCCGGGCTGCGAGGGGGAGAGGGGATCACCCGGATCGCCCTCGCCCTGGCCGACGCCGCCCTGCTGCTTCTCGCCGTACCGGAAGTGCGGGATGTCGATGGTCGGGACCGGGATGGTGATGAAGTCCTTCCCTTTCTTCCCGATCAGCTCTCCCTTCTGGACGTACTTCTTGAGGTTGTTCTTGATGCGGCCGCGGACGATGTCTCGGAACCGAGCGTGGTCCTGCTTGATCTTGAGCGACATGGGGTCGTCCGCGACGGCGAGGGTCCACCCTTCGGCGCGCGCCAAGGGAGGCGCGCCGGCGGGTACCCGCTCGCCCTAGGAGCCGCGCCTCCGTTCTCGCCGGTCCATTCGATCAGTCCTTCGCGTCGCCGCGGGCGAAGATGGAGGCCACGAAGTTAAGGACGTCGGTGGAGCAGATCTCGCAGTACCCGTGGTTCTTCACGAGCCGCTGCTTCACGACGTCGATCTTCTCCTGCGTCTCGCGGTCCACCACGCTCGCCACCAGGTTCTTCAGCTTGATCGAGTCCTTCTGGTCCTCGAACAGCTTGAGCTCGAGCGCCTTGTGGAGCCGCTCGTTCGTCCGGTAGTTGAAGGTCTTCCCCTCGATCGCCAGCGCGCCGATGTAGTTCATGATCTCGCGCCGGAAGTCGTCCTTCCGGCTCTCGGCGATGTCGATCTTCTCCTCGATCGACCGCATGAGCCGCTCGTCGGGCTCCTCGTACTGGCCGGTGTACTTGTTGCGCACCTTCTCCTTCTGCGTGTACGCCTTGATGTTGTCGATGTAGTTGGCGCACAGCTTCGTGATCGCGTCCTCGTCGGCGCTGATGGCGCGCTGGACTTCGTTCTTGACGGTGTCCTCGTACTCGCGCTTCACGTCGGTGAGGAGGTCGCGGAACTTCTTCCGCTGATCCTCGGAGCTGATGAGCGAGTGCTGCCGGAGCCCCGCCTCGAGCTCGTTCAGGACCATGAACGGGTTCACGCACCCCTCGCCCTTGTCCGAGACGAGCGCGTTCGAGATCTTGTCCTGCACGTACCGCGGGCTGATCCCCTCCATGCCCTCGCGGTGCGCCTCCTTGCGCAGCTCCTTGATGTTGTCCTCGGTGAACGACGGGAGGCTCTTGCCGTTGTAGAGCTTGAGCTTCTGGAGCAGCGTCAGGTTGTGCTTCTTCGGCTCCTCGAGCCGCGTCAGCACCGCCCACATGGCCGCCATCTCGAGGGTGTGCGGGGCGATGTGCTTGCCCCGGATCTTGTGCGCGTTGTAGTCGCGCTCGTAGATCTTCACCTCCTCGGCGAGCCGCGTGATGTACGGGATGTCGATCTTGACGGTGCGGTCGCGCAGCGCCTCCATGAACTCGTTGTTCTGGAGCTTGCGGTACTCGGGCTCGTTGGTGTG
>DATLJU010000024.1:0-3429 GCA_035538735.1 Anaeromyxobacteraceae bacterium
GATGCCCATCCTCACCCACTACGCGCTGGCCAAGCACAAGCCGCGCAAGCTCCGCCGGCTGTACGACCAGCGCGACAAGCTGGTGAAGGCGCTCGCCCGCGAGTACTTCGCGCACAACGCGGTGAAGATGCTCGACGGCTCCGAGCCTGCGATCGACTGACCGCGCCGCGGCCGGGCAGCACGTCCCCGGCCCCACCCGAAGGGAAGGGCTCCGCCATGACCCCGAAGGATCTCGAGGCGCTCGCGGCCCAGCACGGTACGCCGCTCGTCGTGGTCGACCACGACGTCATCCGTGCCAACTACGCCGCCTTCCGCAGGCACCTGCCCAAGGTGCAGGCCTACTTCGCGGTGAAGGCCAACCCTGACCCCGTCATCATCCGAACCCTGTACCGGGCCGGCGCGAGCTTCGACGTCGCCTCGGTGCAGGAGTTCATGCTCGTGCACCGGAACATCGAGCACCTGTCTCCTGCCGAGCAGCAGGACTTCATCTGGGACAAGATCATCTACGCCAACCCGGTGAAGCCGAAGGAGACGCTCCAGGCGCTGGACCGCTACAAGCCGCTCGTCACCGCCGACAGCCGGCTCGAGCTCCAGAAGATCCGCGAGCACGCACCGCACGCGGGCGTGGTGATCCGGCTGCGCGTCCCCAACACCGGGTCCATGGTGGAGCTCTCCTCCAAGTTCGGCTGCGACCCGGGGGACGCGGTGGACCTCATCGACGCCGCGTTCGGGATGGGCCTGACGGTCGAAGGGCTCTCGTTCCACGTGGGGAGCCAGTGCACGAACTTCCTGAACTTCGTGCAGGCGCTCAACATGGCCGCCGCGGTGATGAACGAGGCGCGGAGCCGCGGGCGCACGCTCACGATCCTGGACATCGGCGGCGGCTTCCCTGCGCCTTACCACAGGGACGTGAAGCCGTTCGAGGAGCTCGCGGCGCGCATCAACGCGGAGATCGACCGCCTCTTCCCCGAGAGCATCCAGATCATCGCCGAGCCGGGGCGGTTCCTCGTGGCCACCGCCGTCACGGCCGTCGCGCGCATCATCGGCAAGACGCGCCGCGACGGGAAGACCTGTTACTACATCGACGACAGCGTCTACCACACGTACTCGGGGATCATCTTCGATCACTGTCAGTACCACCTGAAGGCGCTGCGCGATGGGCCCACTGAGATCTGCGCCGTCTTCGGCCAGACCTGCGACGGGCTCGACACCATCTCGCTCTCCGAGGAGCTGCCCGACCTGGAGCTGGACGAGCTGGTCTACTCCGAGAAGATCGGCGCCTACGCCAGCGCCTCGGCGACGTTCTTCAACGGCTTCCCGCCAGCGAAGGTCGTGCACGTGAACGAGTAGCGCGCCGGCGCCCCGCCGCTCGGGAACGCGCCCCGACTCGCAGGGAGTAGGAGGAGCGCAACGTGAGTGAGCCCACGAGACCACCCGTCGCCGTCGAGGCGGCCGCGGTACCCGCCCGCGCTGGTGCTCACCACCTGCCGGAACCCTTCGCGACGCGGCTGTCGCGGCGCGTGAAGCACGCGCTCGGGGACCACTTCGGCTTGAACGCCTTCGGCGTCAACCTCACCCGGTTGCCGGCGGGAGACGCCTCGGCGCTCCACCACCGCCACACCGTCCAGGACGAGCTCGTCTATGTCCTCGAGGGCCACCCGACGCTCGTCACCGACGGCGCCGAGGTCCAGCTTGCACCGGGCATGTGCGCCGGCTTCCCGGCGAACGGACCGCCGCACCACCTCGAGAACCGCACCGCGCACGACGTGCTCATGCTCGAGGTCGGCGATCGTTCGCGCGGAGACGACGTGGTCTTCCCCGTCGACGATCTGATGCTGATCGTCGGTCCGGACGGGAAGCGGCGCTTCGCGCACAAGGACGGGACGCCGTACTGACATCGCCGGCCGCTGCTCGACCAGCGGGTGTCCGCGAACGGCCTAGGCAGAGGCGGGGCGGGAGGCCAGCGCCACCCCGTGCCCCGTTCCGCGCCCCACCTCGTAGATCTCGCCCTCCGAGTCGTAACCCCCGGTGAATGGGTCACGCTGGAGCAGCCATGCGGTGTCGAGGTCGGCGAGCACCTCGTCGAAGCAAGCGGCCAGGCACGCGCCGGTGGACATGCCGAGGCGCGTCTCGACCATGCCGCCCACCATCACGAGCAGGCCGGCGGCCCGCGCCAGGCGTCCCAGCGCCAGCGCCTCGAGGATCCCGCCCAGCTTGACGATCTTCAGGTTGACGCCGCCGATGCGCCCGCGCCGCGCAAGGATCGCGTCGAGGTCGGCCCGCCCGCGAAGGGACTCGTCGGCGATCACCGGCACGCCTGGAGCGGAGGCCTGCACGGCCTCCAGCCCGTCGATGTCCTCGCGGGCGCAGGGCTGCTCGAAGCACTCGATGTGCAGCCCGGCCGCGAGGCAGGCACGCAGCAACTCGGCCGCCTCCGCGACCGTGAACCCGGCGTTGGCGTCGAGCCGGAAGCGCGCCTCCGGGACGCGGCGCGCCACGGCGAGGAGGGCGTCTCGATCCTTGTCGAGATCGTGGCCGACCTTGACCTTGAAGGTCCGAAAGCCGCGGGCGCGCCACTCGCCGGCCAGCGTCACCATCCGCTCGATCGGCAGGATGGGCAGGGTCACGTCGCAGGGGAAGCGACGCGGGAGCCGGATCGCAGGGTCGAGCAGCGACACGAGATGGCGTCCCTCGGCCCGGGCCACGGCGTCCAGCAGGGCGACCTGGAGCGCCGCGCGCGCCACGGGGGCGCCGTCGAGAGCGTCTCCGACGAGCGCCGCGAAGCCTTCCACGGTGGGCGTCGCGAGCGAGCGCCCCACGAGCGCCGGGGTGATGCCGCGAATCGTCGCGTGCACGTCGGCCGGGCCCTCGCGGGTGACCGGCTGGAGGCAGGCTGCCTCGCCGAGCCCGGTCACCCGGGTCCCCCGCTCCTCCAGCTCCACGCGCACCAGCACCGACTGCGTGACGTCCACGCGGGCGGTGGCAATGACGAACGGATCGACGAGGGGAACCTCGAGCGGCTCGGTCGTGACGGACAGGATACGCAATGGCGCCTCCGGGGGCGCGATAGGACACCGGAGCCCGCCCCGCGTCAAGACGGAGCGGGCGCGAGCGCACCCACGCGTCCATGGGCCGGAGCGGTCAGCGGAGCGGG
This sequence comes from Anaeromyxobacteraceae bacterium, assembly GCA_035538735.1. Lineage (GTDB taxonomy): Bacteria > Myxococcota > Myxococcia > Myxococcales > Anaeromyxobacteraceae > Anaeromyxobacter_A. The sequence goes on from DATLJU010000024.1 coordinate 3,155, forward strand.
CGCGGGAGGACGCCGCGAACGGGAGACGGGCGCGGTCGCGGCACATCGCGCAGGCGCTGGACGGCGACCACCCCGATCACCACGAGCGCGCCACCGATGATCGCCAGGCTCGACGGAAGCTCGCCGAGGACCGACCAGGCGAGGGCGAGGACGACCGCCGGGACCAGGTAGAGGAACGAGCCCGCGGAGCTCGGCGAGAGGTTCCTCATGGCGATCGCCCACGTCGAGTAGCCGACGGCGGTCGGCACCACGCCGAGGAACAGCGCGGCGGCGCC
>DATLJU010000025.1:0-22867 GCA_035538735.1 Anaeromyxobacteraceae bacterium
CGCCAGCGCGGCCCGGATCTCGGTCATCGACCTGTCGCCGCCGATCGAGGCCACCACCACCTCGCCGCCGTACTTCTCCTTGAGCCGCAGCGCCTCCTCGACCGCGATCTCGTCGAAGGGGTTCACCTTGTAGTTCACCCCCTCGGTCACGATCCCGGAGCCGTCGGGCTTCACGCCGATCTTCGATTCCGGGTCCTCGACCCGCTTCACCGTCGCCAGAATCTTGAGTGCCATCCCCACCCTCCGATGCAACCAGCAGACCATGGATTCATGGGCTCGACCGGCGCTCGAGGAAGCGGATTTGCGCCAAAAATCCGGCTCCGGCGGCGCGCGGCCGCGGGGCGTCCGGCGCCGGTGTCCCGCCGCAAGACAGCTGTCCCGGACTGGGACACGTGTGCTATCAGCGCAGGACAGGAGAAGACGGGATGAGCCACGCGTCCGCGACACGCCCGGTGGTCTGGGCCTTCAGCACGAGCCGGCTCCGGAGGGTGTTCGAGAGCGTCGCGCCGCTCATGGCGGAGGTCGCCGAGGTCCGGGTCTTCGACAAGGGCCACGAGGAGGCGCTGCAGACGGTGCGGGAGCTCCGCGGCGCCGGGGAGGCCGTCGACGTGCTGGTGGCCGCAGGGTCGAACGGCTCGTACCTGCGCGACCACGCCGACCTGCCGGTCGTCATCGTGGACGCCTCGACGGTGGACGCGCTCGCGGCGATCGTCCAGGCCCGCAGGGTGTCGGCGCGCATCGGCGTGGTGAACTTCATGCGCGCGATACCCGGACTCGAGCAGGCGCGCGACCTCTTCGACTTCGGGGAGATCGCGCAGCTCCCGTACGTCTCGCCCGAGGAGGCCCGCGCGCAGGTCAGCGACCTCGCGGGGCGCGGCTTCGAGGTGATCGTCGGGTCTGGCCCCGTCTGCGAGCTCGCCGAGCAGGCGGGCCTCAAGGCCGTGCTGCTCTACGGCGCGGACTCGCTCTCCATCGCGGTGCGACAGGCCGCCGACATCGCGCGGATCGCGCGCGCGGAGGCGGCGCGGCGGCAGCACCTGCAGCGGGTGGTCGATCAGATGGAGGTCGCGATCGCGGCGGTGGACGCGGACGAGCGCGTCGTCTCCGTGAACTCGATGATGCAGCGGATCCTCGGCATCTCCGAGGCGGACGCCCTCGGGCGTCCGCTGTCGTCGCTCGTCCCGCAGCTCGGGCTCGATCGATTGCTCGAGACCGGCGCGGCCGAGCACGACAGCGTGGAGCGGATCGGCGGCCACACGGTGGTGGCGAGCCGGATCCCGTTGCGGGAGCGGGGCGTGACCCAGGGCGCCGTGCTGGCCTGCCACGACGCGACGCTCGTGGAGCGGCTCGACCAGCGGCTCCGGTCCCGGCATCGCCCGCGCCGCCTAGAGGCGCGCTACTCGCTCGACGGCATCCTCGGCGATTCGCCCGCCATCCGGGACGTGCGGGAGCTGGCGGAGCGGTACGCCAGCACCGACGCGACCGTCCTCGTCACCGGCGAGAGCGGTACGGGGAAGGAGCTGGTCGCGCAGGGTATCCACGCCGCGAGCCGCCGCGCCAAGCACCCCTTCGTCGCGATCAACTGCGCCGCCTTCCCCGAGACGCTCCTCGAGTCGGAGCTCTTCGGGTACGAGGAGGGTGCCTTCACGGGCTCGCGACGCGGCGGGCGCCCCGGCCTCTTCGAGGCGGCGCACCTCGGGACGATCTTCCTCGACGAGATCGGCGATCTGCCGGTGACGCTCCAGACGCGGCTGCTCCGGGTCCTGCAGGAACGGCAGGTGCTTCGGCTCGGCAGCAACGACCCGACCCCGGTGGACGTCCGCGTCGTGGCGGCGACTCACCGGGACCTGCGGCAGGCGATGGCCGCCGGCCAGTTCCGCAGCGACCTGTACTTCAGGCTCCACATCCTGCCGCTCCACATCCCGGCGCTCCGCGAGCGCCCGGGAGACACCGTCGTGCTCGCGTCGGAGCTGCTCAAGCGAGCGCTGGCGCGCCACGGGGTCCCCGGTGCGCACGCGCGCGCGCTGGCGCTGGTCCGGCCTCTCCTCGAGGGCTACTCCTGGCCCGGGAACGTCCGTGAGCTCGAGAACGTCCTCGAACGGCTCGCGCTGCTCTTCTCGACCGGCGCGCCGCAGGCGGAGGGGCTCGAGGCGAGGCTGCGCCTCGTGCTCCCGGAGCTGCACGAGGTGCCCCCGGTGCCCCCGGCCGCGTCGCCGCATGCCACGCTGCGCGAGAGGCGCGAGAAGCAGGAGCTGGCCGACCTGCGGCGCGTCGTGGCGGAGTGCGGCGGCAACGTCTCCGAGGCCGCTCGCCGGCTCGGGATCGGGCGCTCCACCATCTACCGGAAGCTGGGGGGACAGCCGGGGTGAGCCTCGCGGTCCCGCCCGCGCGCTACGCCGGCACCTCGCCGCGCAGCCGCTTCTTGTCGAGCTTCCCGACGCTCGTCTTCGGGATCGCGTCCACGATGGTGATCCGCTCGGGGATCGCCCAGCGCTCCACGCGCCCGGCGTCCACGAACCGCTGGAGGAACTGACGAAGCGCCTCGGGCGTGAGCTTCCCCTTGAAGGGCTCGCGCTCCACCACGACGGCGGCGGGACGCTCGCCCCACCTGGTGTCGGGGACCGCGAAGACCGCGACCTCGGCCACCGCCTCGTGCTGGCTGATGAGGCTCTCGAGGTCGAGGGACGAGATCCACTCGCCGCCCGACTTGATCACGTCCTTCAGCCGGTCGGTGATGACGATGTAGCCCTCCTCGTCCTGGTAGGCGATGTCGCCGGTGTGAAGCCAGCCGCCCCGCCAGAGCTCGCGCGATCGGTCCGGGAGCTTCGCGTAACCGCCGGTCAGCCACGGCGCGCGCACGACCACCTCGCCGACGTTCTTCCGCCCCGGCGGTAGCTCGACGCCGTTCAGGTCGACGATCCGGAGCTCGACGAGGGGGAGGGGGATGCCGGTCCGGACGGTCACCTCGGCGCGCTGCCCCTCGGGCCACTCCTTCATGTGATCCTTCAGGTGGGCGATCGTCAGGATCGGGCACGTCTCGGACATGCCGTAGCCGGTGGTCACCCTGATCCCGCGCGCGCGGGCCGCCTGCGCGAGCCCGCTGGGCAGGGCGGAGCCGCCGATGAGGACCTTCCAGCGCGAGAGGTCCTTCCCCTCCGAGCCGGGGGCGCCGAGGAGCATCTGCAGGATCGTCGGGACGCAGTGCGAGAAGGAGACGCGGTGCTTCACCAGCAGGTCGAGGAGCACCGCCGGCTCGTAGCGCCCGGGGTAGACCTGCTTCGTGCCGAGCACCGTCGCCATGTACGGGACGCCCCAGGCGTGCACGTGGAACATCGGCGTGATCGGCATGTAGACGTCGTCGCTGCGGAAGCTGATCGGGTCGCCGAACCCGGCGAGCGTGGCGATGCCGCTCATCGTGTGCAGCACGATCTGCCGGTGCGTGAAGAAGACGCCCTTGGGATCGCCGGTCGTCCCGGTCGTGTAGAACGTGGTCGCGACCGTGTCCTCGTCGAGCTCGGGGAACTCGAAGCGCTCGGCGGCGGCCTCGAGGAGCCGCTCGTACTCGCCCTCGGCCCACGCCGGGATCACGTCTCCGGCGGCGCCGTCCGAGATCACGACGATCTTGCGGACGGTCTCGAGGCTCCCGCGGATGCGCTCCAGGACGGGCAGGAAGTCGCGGTGCACGACGAGGACCCGGTCCTCCGCGTGGTTCACGGTGAACAGGATCTGCTGGGGAGAGAGCCGGAGGTTCACGGTGTGGAGGACCGCGCCCATCATCGGGACGGCGAAGTACGCCTCCAGGTACCGATGGCTGTCCCAGTCCATGAACCCGACGGCGTCGCCGGGCTTCACGCCCAGGCCCGCGAGCAGGTTGGCGAGCCGCCGGACGCGCCGCGCCATGTCCGCGTAGGTGTACTCGAGGTCGCGGTAGACGATCGTCTGCCGCGGGTTCCACCGGAGCGGCCGATCGAGGAGCCGGCCGATGGTGAGCTGGTCGTCGTGCCCGACGTTCGGGAAGGCGGTCATGGGATCTCCTCGCGCGCCCATCACTTCACGAGCGCGCACTTCTGCTGCGTTACCGACGTTGAGTCCTCCGGGGCGGGGATCGTCTCTACCACGCGGGCGAAGGGGGTGGCCGGGCCCGTCCGAGGCGTGCCCGCGGCGCCGATGACGCCGGAGCGGATCGCGCCCAGCGTCGCCGCGCCCATCGCGACCCAGAGGAGCAAGCCCATGAGCAGCGGCCGCGGTCCGACGGCGCGAACGCTGGCGCGCGACAGCCCCAGCCCGATGAGGAAGAGCGTGAGGACGAGCACGCGCTGGGCGACCGCCGCGACCACTTGCCCGGCCGGACGCAGCGCCGGGAGGTACGTCGTCAGCGCCGCCGCGGCGACGAACCCCAGGATGAACCACGGCGGGCGCGCGCCGGTGCGGCTCGCCCGGCCCGTCCGCCGCCGCTCGATCACCCCGAGGGCCAACGTCACCGGCACGATCCACAGGGCGCGCGCCAGCTTGACGGTCGTGGCCACCGCCAGGGCCTCGCTGCCGTACTGCAGCGCGGCGCCCACGACCGAGCTCGTGTCGTGGATGGCGAGCGCCGCCCACAGCCCGAACCCCGGCTGGTCGAGCCCCTCGTGGCGCCCGACCGGAGGGAACAGGAGCAGCGCGACGGAGTTGAGGAGGAAGACGGTCGCGAGGGAGATCGAGATCTCGCGATCCTCGGCGTCGAGGACGGGCGCCGCCGCCGCGATGGCGCTCCCGCCGCAGATGGCGGTGCCCACGGTGACGAGCATCCCCGTCCGCCGCTCGACGCGCAGCAGGCGCGCCAGCGCCCAGCCCAGCGCGGCGCAGGCGGCGATGGTCGCGACGGTGTAGCCGAACCCCTGGACGCCGGCGCGAGCGACCGCGCGCAGGTTCATGGCGCCACCGAGACCGATGACGGCGCCCGGGAGGAGCTTGCGCGCCAGCGCCCGGGTCTGCGAGGGGAACGGGTTGCCGATCGTCAGGGCGAGCGCGACTCCCGTCACGAGGGCGGCGGCCGCCGGGACGCGGGGGCTGCACGCGGCGGCGCCCAGCGCGAGCACGAGGCCGCGGGCGGCGATCCGGCCGATCCCAGCGCGAGCCGCCGGGATGGACGCTGCGGCCAAGGACGCGGGCTCTTGCGGTCGACCAGGCACGCCGTTCACCGGGCTCGCTCCGCCTCGGAGCGCGACCCCGACCTCGAGAAGGTCACCGACTGCAGCTCGCGCCGGTAGCTCCTCGCTCCCACGAGGTAGGCGGCGGTCGAGACGCAGGCCATGAGCGGCACGAAGGCCAGCGCCCCCGCGATGCCCAGGCGATCCGACAGGATGCCCGTGATCAGGCTGCCGGCCGCGAGCCCCACCACGTTCTGCACCACCGCCAGGATGGCGAGCGCGGTCGAACGCAGGCCGGGGTGCACCAGCGAGGCAATGACGGACATCATCGGCCCCTGCGTCCCGGCCAGCCCCAGCGACCCGAGCAGGATGAACCCGTACTGGAGCGGGCCCGCCGGGAGCCGGAAGGCCACGCCCAGGAGGATCGCGGTCCCGGCGGCGATCACCGCCGACCCGAAGAAGAGGGCGCGCCGGTCCCGCAGCGCCAGGCGGTCGACGAGGAACCCGCACAGCGCGGAGCCCGCGCCTGCCGCCAGGATGGCGAGCGCCGCGCGCATGCTGGCCCTCTCGAGCGAGAGGCCATGGACGCGGTGGAAGAAGGTGGGCAGCCACGCGGTCATCGTACCCGTGACGAACACCAGGACGCCGTTCGCGACGTACGCCGCGAGGATGCTCCGCGACCGGAACATCTCGCCCACGCCCTGGCGGAAGCCGACGCGCCTCGCCCCGCCACGCGTCGTCGGCACCGACGCGGCGACCCCCGGCTCGCGCAGGAAGAAGAAGAGCGCGGCCAGGACCAGGCCGGGGAGCCCGACCAGCCACAGACCGGACTGCCACCCGAATCGAGATCCCATCGCGCCGCCCACGACCACGCCGAGCACCGAGCCGAAGAGCGCGGCCGACATGAACGAGCCGATCGCGGCGCCGTGATGCCTCCCAGGGAAGACGCTGGCCAGCAGCGACGCCGCGGCGGCGCCATACGCCGCCTCGCCGGCGCCCACGAAGAACCGCGTGACCAGCAGTTGCTCGTAGCTGCGCGCGAGGGCGCCCGCGGCGGTCGCGGCGCTCCAGACGATCGCCATGATCGCGATGGCCTTGACGCGGCTGTGGCGGTCGGCCACCACCGCGAGCGGGACGCTGAGCACGCCGACCGCCAGCGAGACCACCGAGACGAGGGCGCCCAGCCGCGCGTCGCTCAACCGCCACAGGTCTTTCAGCACCGGGAACATGGCGGCCACCACCTGGCGCGCCATGTAGTCGAGCAGCATCAGCGTGAAGCAGAGGAAGAAGACGTAGAAGGCGTAGGCCCTCGGGACGGAGCCGCTCGTCTCCTGCGCCGGAGCCGCGGCGTCGCGCTGCGTCTCGGTCCCTCGCGCCCGGTCGAGGCCGACCATGGATGGCGTGCTCATCTCACCCCCTCCGCCACCGGGTAGGCCCTCGGTGCGGGCACTCCAGCCAGCAGGAATCGGGATAGGGCGGGCATGAGCACGAGTGCGCCACCCATGTTCCACAGGAACATGAAGGTGAGCAAGATGCCCATGTCCGCCTGGAACTTGATCGGAGAGAAGGCCCAGGTGACGACGCCGGCGGCCAGCGTCACGCCCACGAGGGCCACCACCTTCCCGGTGAAGCGCAGCGAGACGCGGTGGGCCTCGCCGAGCGGGCGGCCGGCGCGCTGGAGCGCCAGCTGGACCGAGAGCAGGTAGAGCGCGTAGTCCACCCCGATGCCGACGCCGAGCGCGATGACGGGCAGCGTCGCCACCTTGACGCCGATCCCGAGGATCACCATCAGCGCCTCGCACAGGATGGAGGTGATGGCGAGCGGCACGATCGTCACCACCGTGGCGCGCCAGCTGCGGAAGGTGATGAGGCACAGCGCCGCCACGGCGGCGTAGACCCACAGCATCATCGTCCGGCTGGCGTCGCGGACCACGCGGTTGGTGGCGGCGTCGATGCCCGCATTGCCGGCGGCGAGGAGGAACTGCCGCTCGTCGTCGCCGTGCCGGGCGGAGAACTCCTCGGCGACGCGGACGACGCGCTCGAGCGTGTCGGCCTTGTGGTCGGAGAGGAAGGCGAGGACCGGCATCACCGAGCAGTCGGCGTTGAACAGGTCGGGGTTGCGCGTGGTCGCCTGCTGAGCGGCGTAGTTGAGCACGTCCTGGTTGCGCGCCAGCGTCAGCCACTTGGGGTTGCCCTCGAAGCTGCCGGCGGTGATGACGCGCACGGCGTCGGCGAGGGAGCTGGTCGCCTGGACCCCGGGGATCTGCTGCAGCGCCCAGCCGAGTCGATCCGCCTCCACGAGCGTGGGGTGCTTGAGGCAGCCTTCCCGGCCGGTCTTGACGATGACGGCGAACACGTCGTTCGACAGGCCGTAGTTCGCGGTGACGAAGGCGTTGTCCCGGTTGTACCGCGAGGTGCTGCGCAGCTCCGGCGCGCCCGGCTCCAGATCCCCGATCTGCAGGCGGAGGCTGGTCTTCCAGCCCCAGAGCGCCATCGCGGCGGAGAGCGCGATCGCGGCCGCGGCCCAGCGCGGCTCGGTGAAGCGTCCCAGGAGCCGCAGCGCCCACGAGGTCCGCGGATCGCCCTCCTTCCTGAGCGCACGCTCCGCCGCGGTCCTCCCCACCCCCGTGTACGAGAGCAGGATCGGGAGCAGGATCAGGTTGCTGAGGATGAGCGCTCCCACCCCGATGCTGGCGCTGATGGCCAGCTGCTGGATCACCGGGATGTCGATGGTCATCAGCACGGCGAAACCGACCGCGTCGGCGAGCAGCGCGGTCAGGCCGGGGAGGAAGAGGCGCCGGAAGGTGTACCGGGCGGCGACGAGGCGGTGCGTGCCCCTCGCGACGTCCTGGAGGATCCCGTTCATCTTCTGCGTGCCGTGAGAGACCCCGATGGCGAACACCAGGAACGGCACCAGCACCGAGTACGGGTCGAGCTCGTACCCGAGCGCGGAGACCAGACCGACCTGCCAGATCACGGCGACGGTCGAGCAGCCGACGACGAGCAGCGTGCTGCGCCAGCACCGGGTGTAGCCGAACAGGATGGCGATGGCGATGCCGGCTGCGACGGCGAAGTAGCCGGCGACCTGCAGCACGCCCTCGAGGAGATCGCCGACGAGCTTGCCGAAGCCGATGATGTGCACCCGGACGCCGCTGTCCTTGCCCTCGAACCGGGCGCGCAGCTGCTCGAGCGATCGCGAGAGCCGGCGGTAGTCGAGGCGCTCGCCGGTCCCGGACGCGCGGTCGAGCAGCGGCACGAACACGTCGCTCGAGCGGAGGTCGCGCGCCACCAGGCTGCCCATGATCCCCGCGCGCTGCACGTTGCGCCGGAGGGCCTCGATGCTCGCAGGCGATCCGTCGTAGCTGTCCGGCATCACCGGGCCACCGCGGAAGCCTTCCTCCGTCACCTCGTTCCAGCGCACGCCCGGGGTCCAGAGCGACTTCACCCACGGGCGATCCACGCCCGGCATGAGGAATAGCTCCTCGCTGATCTGCCTGAGGGACTCGAGGTAGCGCGGGTCGTAGATGTCGCCGCGGAGGTTCTCGACCACGACGTGGAGCGAGTTGCCGAGGCCGCGCAGCTCGCTCTTGTTCTCGAGGTAGTTGCGGATGTAGGGCTGGTGCGTCGGGATCATGCGCTCGAAGTCGGCGTTCATGACGCCCTTCGAGACGGCGCAGAAGGCCAGCGCCATGGTCGCGGCCAGGAGGGTCCCGATCACCAGCCGGCGACGGTTGAAGATGAGCCGCTCGAACCGCATCCCCGACTGGGGATCGAACTCGGCGAGGCTGCGGACCACCGGCATGGCATCGAGATCGGGCCTGGGGGCCATGGTCGGAGTCCTCTCAGGGAATCGGGTCGACGCGCGCGCCGAAGGGGCCCACGAGCGCCACGCCGCGGCCGCCCACTGCGACGGCGGAGATGGGGAGCGGCCGCGCCGTCGCGACGGCCGCGAAGCTCTGGCCGTCGTCACGGCTCACCAGCACCTGCCCGGCAGACGAGACCAGCGTCACGGCGGCTTCGCCGGCCCTGGCGCCGCCGGTGATCGCCGCCTCGAGGCTGGTCCCGACCGGCTGCCAGCTGGCGCCGCCGTCGGCGCTGCGCAGCACGTGGCCGCGCAGCCCGAACACCAGCACGGCGCGATCGGTCCCCGTCAGCCCGAAGAAGCTCCCGTCGTAGGGCGTGGGACACCGCCGGAACCGCTCGGTGCCGGGATCGAGCTTCAGCACCAGCCCCTGCTCGCCCGCGATCCAGAGCGCGCCGGCGGCGCGCCGGACCGCGTGGAGGTGCAGCGCCTTCGGGTTCTCGGTCCGGTCGAGCCAGGGCGTCCAGGTGGCTCCCCCGTCGCGGGTGCGCAGGATGAGGCCGAACGCGCCGACCACGGTCCCGCTCCGCTCGTCGTCGAACCACACGTCCAGCAGGGGGAGGTCCGCCCCCTGCTTCACCAGGAACGAGAGCTGCTCACGCGCTTCCGCGGCGATGCCGTCGGCCGCGGCGGCCGCCGCGAGGAGGGCGGAGACGCGGCGCCCGTCGAGCTGCCGCTGCCAGCTCCGCCCACCATCCGCCGAGGCGAGCACCACGCCGTCGTGGCCGACGGCCCAGCCGCGCTCGGCCGACGGGAAGGACAGGCCGGTGAGATCGGTGCTCACCGGCACCTCGGCCTGGCTCCAGCTCTGGCCGCCGTCGTCCGAGTACAGCACGTGCCCCCGCTGGCCTGCCGCGACGACGCGCGGTCCAGCGAGCGCGACGGCGCTGAGCAGCCGCCGGGCGGCGAGCGGGCTCCTCGCCGCCGGGACGTCGAGCGGATCGAGGAACGCGTCGCGTTCCCGGGCCGCGGCGGCCGACGAGGCCAGGGCGATGGAGCAGAGCGCGACTCGAGCGGCCCGGTGCATCGTGGCTCCTGTCAGCGGACGCTGGCCGCGGCGAGAGCTTCCGGTGCCCAGGAGTTCTCGCTCTTGCAGGCGGCGACCCGGACCCAGCCCTTGGCGCCGGGCCAGACGTTGATGCCGTACGCCCCGGAGCTGAGATCGTAGACGACGTGCGTGTCGGCGGCGGGCGACGGTGCGTCGTAGAGCGGCGCCATGAGGGCGGTGCCCGTCCGGTAGAGCTGGCCACGGGCGTCGTACTCGTCGCTCAGCAGGACGTACCAGCTGTCCTCGTCCAGGTAGAAGGTCCTGCGGCTGTAGATGTGCCGCTTCCCGGGCTTGAGCTTCGCCTCCACCACCCAGACCCGGTGCAGCTCCCACCGGACCTGGTCGGGCGAGAGGAAGTTGGCCTTCAGCAGCTGGTCGGGCGTGGACTGGTAGACCGCGCGCCAGGCGTTGTACGGAACGTAGAGCTCCTTCTTGCCCACGAGCGTGAAGTCGAACCGGTCCAGCGCGCCGTTGAACAGGTAGACCTCGTCGTAGGTCGAGGAGCCGGCCGTCGCGGGGTTCGGGGTGTCGTAGGCCAGGTCGGGCGCGAGCTTCACGCGGCGCTGGCCAGGGAGGTACTGATAGGCGCGACGGCCTCGCTCGGCGTAGTCCACCGGGTCGACGAACATGAGCGCCTCGCCGGCCCGGCGGGGCGGCCCGTCATAGGCGAGCCGCAGCCGGAAGTAGACGTTCGAGTCGGCGCTGGAGTTCGGCTGCCAGTACGGCGACTGGATCCAGCCCTCCGCCGAGCTGGAGAGCGTGTTCCGGCCGCCCGGCTCGACGAACCACGCCGAGTACTTCACCTCCGTGCACGCCGGCTGGTACCGGACCAGGTGATTCCAGATCGCCTCGGCGCCATTCTGCGGGATCGGGAAGGGGACCGCCGCGTGCGCGCCGACCAGCGATTGGCCGTTGTTGGTGGTGTGCGCCGCGGGGGCGGTGGTGGCGGTGCGATCGAGGGCGTTCTTCGGGAGCGCCACGGTCCGGTGCGTCCGATACACGTCGAGGCGGTACCCCGGGTACTTGCGCAGCATGGCCTTGACGCCCTCGGACAGCTTCGCCTCGTGAGCGCCGAGGTTCTTGCCGTCGACGGCGAACAGCGGCTTCTCGTCCGCGAACGGATCGACGCGCGATCCGCTGCCCGTCTTGTAGCCCGGCGGCGGCGTCGTGAGCCCGCCGGCATACTCCGGGATCGAGCCGTCGCCGTTGCCGGCCTTCTCCGCGCCGACCCCCGTGAGCGCGTCACCCAGCCGCTTGACGTCCTCCGCGCCGACCGTGGCGCTCGCGCGCGAAGCGAGGAGCAGCAGGCACGCACCACCGACGATGATTCGCTTCATGACATGGTCTCCCTTCAGGCTCACAGGGTCACCTTGGCCGTGAGCACGACGCTCTCGCGGTTCTTGAGGAGCGACAGCAGGCCGTTGCTGTTCGTGATCACGGTGCCGTTGTCGTGGGTCTGGCCGAAGAAGCCCACGTACTTCAGATCGATCCGCACGGTCGTGTAGATGTCGGCCGCCAGCCCGCCGGCGTACGTCCCGCTCCCCACGTTTCCACCGAGGGTCACGGGTGAGTTGCCCCACACCGTCGCCGAGCCGGTCAGCGGCATGAGCAGGTCGACGCCGGAGAAGACCTGGTACCAGGTCGGCGTGAACGTGGCCCCGACGCTGGCGGAGTTGCGGGTGGCGCAGCCGTCGGCCGTGGTCTTGGCGAGGCCCGCCGCGGACAGCCTCGCGTCGGTGCGGCACACGCCGTACCCCTCGCCGAAGAACATGTCCTGGTTGGTGCTGTCGACCGAGAGCCAGCGGCTGTAGGTCCCCTCCAGGTTCCAAGCCGCGATCGACCACAGTGGCGTGTTCGGGATGGTGCCGATCGCGTTCCCGACCACGTGCACCGTGTCGCCGCGCGCCTGGTAGGTGTTCCCCATGAGCTTGGGGGCCCCGTGCGGGAACAGCACCGGGGCGAGCGCCGCGGAGGGCGCCACGGTGAGCCCCAGTGGCTGCGCGGCCAGCGGCATGTTGTGGCGGTACGAGCCCTCGATCGCGGTGCTGACGCCCAGGATCTGCTTGGCGAAGCTGACGCCGACGAGATCGATGCCCTCGCCGTAGTACTGCTGGTACTGCAGCGGCGAGTTGAGCGTCGGGCTCAGCGGACCCTGGCCGCCCGGGTTCGGGCCGAGGAGCACGGCCGCGAGCTTGTCCGCGAAGTGGCGGTAGTAGACGCCCACGATCCCGCCGCCGAGGAACTCCGGGTTGTAACGCAGGGCGGTGCCCCAGTCGTGCGTGTGCGCGTCTCTCGAGCCGTCGTTCTTGAAGAAGACGGGCCGGCCGCCCACCATCGCGAACTGGCCCAGCGGTCCGTTGAAGGCGAAGTCCGCCGGCCCGAGGAAGGTGGCGCCCTCCGGATACAGGTACGATTGCCATTCGAAGAAGTACTGGCCGGCGAGCGAGAGCGCCGGGGTCAGCTGGACGTTGGCGGAGACTTGCGCCAGGGGGCGGTACAGCTCCTTCGCCTCCGTCCCCGGGTTGGCGAACGCCTTCATGAGGTCGAGCGGTTCCTGCGCGTACGAGACGCCGTGGATGGCGCCGCTCAGCAGGAGCGACTCGCCCCAGTAGATCGTGTGGCGACCGCCCCGGATGGTGACGGGGACGTCCCCGAGATCGAGCCGCGTCCACAGGAACGCGTCGAGGAACTCGCCGTAGGGCCCCAGGTACCGGTTGTTGGTGTACGTGGTGAAGGGGCTCCCGGCAGGACCGTAGCTCGTCGGCACGTGCTGCGCCTCGAGCGACGGGGCGATGTGGACGGCGTGGTTCCGGTACGCCCCGTCGAACCAGCTCGCGAACGACGCGCGCCCGCCGAACTGCGATCGGTAGGACAGATCGAGCTCGGTGAGCAGGTCGAGCCGTCCCGTGTCGATGTGGCCCTGGCCGAAGCTGTACTCGCCAGCGCTGAACGCCGGGTTGGCACCGATGATCGGGTCCGGGGACGTGACGCGCACGCCCAGGTTTCCTCGGAGCGTGTTGTCGAAGCGGAGCTTGAAGTCGCTGCCGCCGAAATCGGTGCCGAACCCGGCGGCGGGGCGAGGCGCGAAGAGCAGGGCCAGGAAGACGGCGGAGAAACGGACGGCGGTCTGAGTCAGGGCGGGTGCGGGCGGACGGGACAAGGACGCTCCTTGGCGCGATCGAGGTGCACGCGTCGAGGCACCACAGAGCAAGGTCCGTTCCAGAGGGCGGACCCACCGTTGCACCGAGGAACGCCGTCGAATTCCCCGCCGGCGCATGCCGCGCGTGTTGCGTCCGCGCGACACGAGAACTCTAGAAGTCGCTTGTTTCAGGGCGCGGAGCGCGGTTCCGCGTTTTTGCAGCGTGTTGCAACGATGCAACACGCCCCGACGGCGCCTGCCTCAGCGCGTCAGACCGCTGCGACCGCCGTTCCGGTAGAAGGTCGAGGGGTTCACGCCGGCGAGGCGCGCCGCCCGCCGCAGGTCGCCCTGCGTGTGCTCGAGCATCTGCGCGGCGTACTGCTGGCGGAAGAGCTTGAGCGCCGCCTTGTACGAGCGCGGCTGGAACGAGTCCTCGTTGCCGGGGAGGCGCGACGCGCGGATACGGCTCGGCAGGTGGTCGAGCCCGATGGCCGAGTCGGGCGTCGTCACGTACGCCGACTCGAGCGTGTTGGCCAGCTCGCGGACGTTTCCGGGCCAGCGGTATCCCATCATCGCGTCCAGGGCCGACTGGGTCAGGTGCTTGCGGCCGAGCCGGTGCTTCGCGTTGAACTCCTCGAGGCAGCGCTGCACGAGCAGCGGGATGTCGTCGGCGCGCTCGCGCAGAGGGGGAAGCTCGATGCGGAGCACGTTGATCCGGAAGAAGAGGTCCTGGCGGAAGCGGCCGGCCTCGACCTCCTTCTCCAGGTCGCGGTTCGTGGCGCAGATCACCCGGGTGTTGGTCCGGACAGGGTCCGTCCCGCCCAGCCGAGTCACCTTCGCCTCCTCCAGCACGCGCAGGAGCTTCACCTGGAACTCGAGCGACGTGTCGCCGATCTCGTCCAGCAGGAGGACGCCCCCCTCCGCTGCCTCGAAGTAGCCCTTGGTGCGCCGGTCCGCGCCGGTGAAGGCGCCGCGCTCGCTGCCGAAGAGCGTGGACTCGAGCAGCGGTCCCGGCAACGCAGCGCAGTTGAGGGCGAGGAAAGGCTTGTGCGCGCGGTCGCTGCGGGCGTGGATGGACCGCGAAACGAGCTCCTTGCCGGTGCCCGACTCCCCCATCACCAGCACGGAGGCGTTGACGCGCGCCGCGCGGTCGATGAACGTGAAGACCGCATCCATGCGCGGCGACGAGCCCACCATGAGCGGCTCGACGCGCTGCAGCGTGCTCTCGCCGTCCGTCATGATGGCGAACAGGTCTGGGCGGAGCTGGAGACCGACCCAGTGCGTGTTCCACTCGCCGCGCAGGAACGTGTGCTGGAAGCGCTCGACGCGGATGTCGAATGAACGCCCCTCCGTCACCAGGCGGTGCAGCGTCCCGGCGAGGTCGTGACGCTCGATCACCGAGGCGAACAGCTGGTCGAGGCGCTGGTCGATGAACCGATCGCGCTCGATCCCGGAGTTCGCCTCCTGCTGCCGGTTGACCGCGAGAATCTGCATCGAGCGGTCGAACAGGATGACGCCGAACGGGCACCGCTCCAGGAACGAGAGCGCGGCTTGTTGCACCAGCGCATCTCTCTTGCTTTCCTGCATCGCGCGTAACCCCTTGATAAAAAGGACTCGTCTACCCGTGCTTTTGCGCGGATGCAACACGCGTCGCGTCAACCGCACGCAGGAGTCTACCACCGTCGCATGGAACGAGGCTTGCTATGGAAGGCGAACGCAGCGGCACACGACCCGGAGGTGAGGTGATGCAGGGCTCAGCGCAGGCGCCGGCCATCGTCCGGCCCGGTGTCCTTCACAGCTCGTTGAAGTACGAGCCGATGACCGCCAGCATCGGCGCGGAGCTCCTCGGCGTGAACCTCGGGGACGCCTCGCGCGACAAGGATCTGGCCAACGAGATCCACGCGCTGCTCCTCGAGTACAAGGTGCTGTTCCTGCGCGACCAGGAGATCACGCGCCAGGAGCACGTCGCCTTCGCCCAGCGGTTCGGCAAGCTCGAGGACCACCCGATGGCGCCGAGCCATCCGGACGCCCCCGGGCTGGTGCAGATCTACAAGACGCCGGACAAGCCGCTCGACCGGTACGAGAACTCCTGGCACTGCGACGGCACGTGGCGCGAGACGCCGGCCATGGGGTGCGTGCTCCGGTGCGTGGAGTGCCCGCCCGTCGGCGGCGACACGCTGTGGGCGAACATGGTGCTCGCCTACGAGAGGCTGCCGGATCACATCAAGTCGCTCATCGCCGGCCTGCGCGCCAGCCACAGCTTCAACGCCTCGTTCGGCGCGGCCATGCCGCTCGAGAAGAGGCTGGCGCTGAAGGCGAAGTACCCCGACGCGGAGCACCCGGTCGTGCGCACGCACCCCGAGACGGGCGAGAAGGTGCTGTTCGTGAACGCCTTCACGACCCACTTCGTCAACTTCCACGACCAGGGTCGCGTCCGGTACGGCCAGGACTACAGCCAGACCGGCGGCGATCTCCTGCAGTACCTCATCAGCCAGGCCTACGTCCCGGAGTACCAGGTGCGCTGGCGGTGGAAGCCGAACAGCGTCGCCATCTGGGACAACCGCTCGACGCAGCACTACGCCGTCATGGATTACGGGCCCTGTCATCGCAAGATGGAGCGCGCCGGCATCGTGGGCGACAGGCCTTTCTGAGCGGAGCGGCATCGGAGCAGGCGCGACCACCGACGAAGAGACCACCACCGAAGACCGGTAACGAAGGAGCAGAGCGATGAACTTCACGGACGGATCCCTCTGGCCGGAGAATCAGCAGAAGCTCGTCATCACGGCCGCCCCGTATGGCCCCGAATGGATCCCGAGCGACTTCCCCGAGGACATCCCGGTCTCGATGGAGGCGCAGATCCAGAAGGCGGTCGATTGCTACAACGCCGGCGCCACCGTGCTGCACGTGCACGTCCGCGAGGACGACGGGAAGGGCTCGAAGCGCCTGTCCAGGTTCAACGAGCTGCTCGCCGGGATCCGCGCCCGCGTGCCCGATCTGATCCTGCAGGTCGGGGGCTCGATCTCCTTCGCGCCGGAGAAGGAGGGCGACGTCGCCAAGTGGCTGTCGGACGACACGCGGCACAAGCTCGCCGAGCTGGAGCCGACGCCGGATCAGGTCACGATCGCGATCAACACCAACCAGATGAACGTGGTCGAGCAGATGTGCGAGGCCGACATCCGCGGCACCAGCCTCGCCACGCCCGAGGGCTATCGCGCCTACCGGGAGATGACCATCCCCGCGGGCCCGGAGTGGGTCGAGGAGCACATCAGGCGCCTCACGGCCAAGCGCATCCAGACCCACTTCCAGCTGGCGGGCATCAGCCAGCTGGAGACGGTCGAGCGCATGATGCGCCTGGGCACCTGCAACGTGCCGCTGATCCTGACCTGGGTCGCCATCGGCGGCGGGTTCGAGGCGCCGAACATCTACAACCTGGCCAACTTCGTCCGCGGGTGTCCGGAAGGCTCGGTGCTGACGCTGGAGACCTCGATGCTGAACGTGCTGCCGATCAACACGTTCGCCATCGCGATGGGCCTGCACGTGCGGTGCGGCATCGAGGACAACCTCTGGACGCAGCGCCGCGATCGCAAGATGACGACGGTCCAGCAGATCGAGCAGCTGGTGCGCATCTCCCAGGAGCTCGGCCGCGACGTCGCGAGCGCCAGCGAGGCGCGCGTCATCTACAAGATCGGCACCTTCTACAAGGACGCCGACGAGACGCTGGCTCAGAACGGCTTCGCTCCGAATCGCCGGCCGGGGCCGGCCGGGACGACGCGGCGGGCGGCCTGAGCGCTGCTCCTCGTCGGGTGCGGCCGCGAGGGCGGCCGCACCGCGGCGAGGTGGCGCCGAGGCCGGTCCGACCGGGCCGCACCGAGAAAGGATGGCCGTGCACCGACACTTCCTGGTTCCCGTCGACGAGACCGAGCTGTCGACGGCGACCGTCGACGGGGCCGTGGAGCTCGCCAGCGCGCTGGGCGCGCGGATCACCTTCCTCCACGCGCAGGCCGACTACTCGGCGTCCCTCTCCGGCGAGCCGGAGGTGGTCCGGCTGACCGCGCCCGATCACTTCGCGTACTCCTTCGAAGGGCGCCCGCAGGAGCTCCTGAGCAAGGCCGAGTCGGCGGCTCGCGCGCGCGGCGTTCCCAGCGACGCGGTCACCGTGGTGGGCCACTCACCTCACCGCGCGATCGTCGCCGCGGCGCGCGAGCGCGGTTGCGATCTGATCTACATGGCCTCGCACGGGCGGCGGACCCGCCTCGGCATGATGCTGGGCTCCCAGACCTTGAAGGTGCTCACGAGCTCCGAGATCCCGGTGCTGGTCGCGGCGACGAGGGATCCGCCCGTGCCGGTCCGGACGCTCGGGATCGTCCGCGACGAGCACCGCTCGCTCGCCGCGGTGCTGCACGCGTGGCTGCAGCTGCTCGAGCGCTGCCGGCGCAGCGGCTCGAGTCCCGCTCCCGAGCTGCTGCGGGCCATCGTCCACTACATCAGGAGCTTCCCCGTGGCGCTGCACCATCCGAAGGAAGAGGAATACCTCTTCCGGAGACTGCGCCAGCGCACCTCCGCGCTCGACGGGGAGCTCGATGCGCTCAAGGAACAGCACGAGCGCGACCAGGTCCTGGTGGACGAGCTCACGGAGGCGGTCGAGCGCCAGTGCCGGGGCGCGATCTCCGTGGACGAGCTGGAGCGCCTCGTCAGCGGCTACGCGCAGTTCATCTGGGAGCACATGGGCCGGGAGGAGGCCGTGGTCCTGCCCGCGGCGCAGCGGCATCTCACGCCGGCCGACTGGCAGGAGATCCACGCGGCGTTCTCGCAGAACCGCGACCCGCGCTTCGACCGCGAGGTGGACGCAGAGTACCGCCGGCTGTTCTCTCGAATCGTGAATCTCGCTACGAAGGCGGCACCGGCCTCGGATCGCGCGTCGGGGTCGACCCCCGCGCCCCAGGTTTCCCGGCGCGCCGATGACAGGAGGTGACGGGTGGCCAAGGCGGTGCGTTTCCACGAGACGGGCGGTCCCGAGGTCCTGCGCCTCGAGGAGGTCGAGGTCGGGGCGCCGGGCCCAGGTCAGGTGCGGCTCCGGCACGCGGCGGTCGGCCTGAACTTCGCCGACACCTACTTCCGGAACGGCACCTACCCCGTCCCGCTGCCGGCCGGCATCGGCGTCGAAGGGGCGGGGACCGTCGAGGCCGTCGGTCCGGGGGTAACCGGCGTCGCGGTCGGCGACCCCGTCACCTACACGGGTTTCATCAACACGCTCGGAGCCTACAGCACGGAGCGCCTCGTCCCGGCCGCGGCGCTCATCAAGCTCCCGAAGGGCTTCAGCTGCGAGACCGCCGCCGCCATGACGATGCGCGGCTTGACCGCCGCCTACCTGCTGCGGCGCATCCATCCCTTCGCGCCGGGCGACACCATCCTGCTTCACGCCGCCGCGGGCGGCCTCGGGCTCATCGTCAGCCAGTGGGCGAGGCTGCTGGGCCTGAACGTGATCGGGACCGTCTCGACCGGCGAGAAGGCCTCGATCGCCCGCGCCCACGGTTGCGCCCACGTCATCGACTACACCCGTGAGGACGTGGCCGCGCGGGTCCGCGAGCTCACCGGCGGCGCAGGCGTCTCGGTCGTCTTCGACGGCGTCGGCAGGAAGACCTTCGCGTCGTCGCTCGACTCGCTGCGCCGGCGGGGCTTGATGGTCTGCGTCGGCACCGCGTCCGGCACGATCCCGCCCTTCGACCCGCAGCTGCTCGCCATGAAGGGCTCGCTGTTCCTGACGCGCCCGGCGCTCGCCGACTACATCGCGGACCCCGCCGAGAAGGCTGCGCTCGCCGCCGAGGTCTTCGGTCACGTCTCTGCGGGCCGCATCAAGATCGAGATCAACCAGCGCTACAGCCTGCTCGATGCGGTGCAGGCCCACCGCGACCTGGAGTCGCGGAAGACGACCGGATCCTCGGTGTTCGTCGTCTGATCCACGGAACGGCGCATGACCGCAGCGCGCTGGGAGGACAGCGAGCGATGAAGTCCGAACCCACGGTGCTGTTCGTCCCCGGACTGCGCGATCACGTCGAGGACCACTGGCAGACGATCCTGGCGAAGAAGATCCCTGGGTCGCGCACGGTCCCGCCGCTCGAGCAGGACAAGCTGTCGTGCCCGGCGCGCGTCGCGGCGCTGGAGGCCGCGGTTCGCGCCATCGACGGGCCGGTGGTGCTGGTCGCGCACAGCGCCGGCGCGATGATCACGGTCCACTGGGCCCAGGGACGCACCCGCCCGGTGCTGGGCGCCCTGCTCGCCACGCCGGTGGACCTCGAGACCCCGCTGCCGCCAGGGTATCCGACGCCCGAGTCCATCCGCGCCGGCGGCTGGCTGCCGATCCCGCGCCGCGAGCTCCCGTTCCCGACGATCGTCGCGGCCAGCACGAACGATCCGCTCGCGCGATTCGAGCGCGTCGAAGAATTCGCCCGCGCCTGGGGCGGACGCTTCGTGAACCTCGGCGGGGTCGGGCACCTCAACCCCGCCGCAGGCTTCGGAGCGTGGCGAGAAGGCGAGGCGCTGGTGCAGGAGCTCTGTCGGCCGGCATCGGCTCGATGCGCTGACAGATGACGACGAGCCTCCCCACGCTGTTGCTCGCTGCCGCCAGGGCGGACCCGGCGCGGCCGTTCCTCGTGTTCGAGGGGAGGACCCTCTCTCGCGCGGAGGTCGCTGACGCCGCGCTGCGAGTCGCCGGCTGGTTCGAGCGGGCGGGCCTGGCCGCGGGCGATCGGGTCGCGCTCATGCTCGACAATCAGCCCGAGTTCCTGGTGGCGTGGTTCGGCGCCAGCCTCGCGGGGGCGGTGCTCGTCCCGCTCGATCCCGAGCTCCGCGGGGAGGACCTGGCGGCGCGACTCGGTGAGACGCTCCCGCGCGCGGCGATCGCCCCGCCCTCGGCGCTGCCGGCGCTGCTGGCGCTGCAGCGACGCGTCCCGTCGCTCCGGCACCTGGTCGTCGCCGGTCCCGCGCCGACGGGCACCACGGCGTGGTCGGCGCTCCTCGACGGTGCGGCGGGGGAGCCCGCCGTCGCTCCGCCCGAAGCGCCGCTGGAGATCGTCTACACGTCCGGGGCGACCGCGCGTGGCCGCGGCGTGCTGTGGCGGCATGGCGGACTGCCCGCGGTCGGCGGAGCACTGGCGCGGTTGCTCGGCGTCGACGCCTGCGACCGCCTGATGATCGTGCTGCCGCTCTTCGCTGCGAACGCGCAGGTCTCACTGGCGATGGCCGTGACATCCGGTGCGTCCATCCTGCTCGAGCGTCGCTTCTCCGCGGACGCCTTCTGGAACGTCGCGCGGAAGGGCGGCGCCACCCAGGTCAACCTCTCGGGCCCACTACTCTCCCAGCTCTACGCCGCGCGTCCCCGCAAGAGCGACAGGGGACACTCGATCCGCCTCGTGCTCAGCGTCGCCATGCCGCAGCACCTGCACGAGGCGTTCGAGAACCGCTTCGGCCTCTGTTTGGTCGAGGGGTTCGGCCTCACGGAGGCCACCGGGTACGTGACCCTCAACCCCGTCGAGCGGGGCAGGCGCAAGCTGGGGACGGTCGGACTGGCGGTGCCGTGGGCGGAGGTGGCGGTGCTCGACGAACGGCTGCGCGGCGTCCCCTCGGGCGTGACCGGGGAGATCTGTGTCCGTTCGCGCGGCAGGGCGATCGGTGCCTGGATCGGGGAGCCCCTGAGGAACGGCTCGGCCGACGTGCACGTCGGGCGCGGTGGGTGGCTACGCTCGGGCGACCTGGGAGTCTTCGACGACGAAGGATTCCTCACGTTCGTGGACCGGAGCGAGGACCACCCCCAGCGTGACGGCGAGCTGTACTCCACCCAGCGGATCGAGAACACGCTCCTGCGGCATCCCGCCGTGGCCGACGCCGCCGTGCTCGCCCTTCCCGGAGAACGGGGCGACGGCAGCGTGGCGGTCCTGGTGCTGAGGGCGCCGGTGGCGCTCGAAGAGCTGGCGAGGTTCTGCAGGGAGTGGCTCGAGGGCCACCCGGTCCCGTCCTGCTACAAAGTCGTGGAGCGGATCCCCAAGACGACCAGCGGGCGCGCCCGGAAGGCGGAGCTGCGCAGCCAGCCGGGCATCTTCGACGACCTGTACCGCGTCACCTGAAGTGGAAATGCGCTCGGGGGCCGCGAGGAACCCAGCCCTAGCGCTGGCCTGCCGGACGTCTACTGTTCCGAGATCGCCGGGGGGTCGATTCCCGATGCGGTGTCCAGCCGGAGTCGCCCGCCTCCCCAAGCCCCGCCGCCCAGCTCCCACACGAGCTCGTCCGGCGCGCGCCCCCACACCTGGATGTACCCGCCGTGAATGCCATGCAGGTGATGGCAGGAGCAGATCGCGACCAGGTTCTCCGCCGTGTCTGCGCCCCCGCGCGAGCGGAAATCCACGTGATGGGCGTGCGCCGCCCTCCGGCTGCACCCGGGTACCTGGCATCGACCGAGGTCGCGATCGCGGACCCTCTGCGAGAGGGTCCGAGCCCTCTTCGCGAACGGTTTCCACGTCTCGAGGAAGTGCCACGCCACCCGGACGAGGCACCTCCCGTCGTCGAGGAGCCGCCCTTCGGAGGCCCGCACCGCGCGGAAGGCGGCCTGGAGCGCCAGCGCGATCCGGACGGGAACCCTGGCGCGCAGCTCGCTCGCCGCACGCATCTGCGCCTCGTCGTGCTCCTCCAGCTCCGCCTCGAGCGCGACGCAGGTCAGCTCTCGCGCCCGCGGGATCCACGCCTCGATCTCGCGGTCCGGGAGCCGCGAGAGGTGGCGGATCTTCTCGTAGGAGAGCCCGCCGTCGCGGGCGGCCCGCAGCGCCGGCACCTGCCAGATCCGCTTCTCGACCGCGGCGCGCTGCTCCACCGCGCGAGGCGAGAGCCCGAGCCGCTCCGAGCAGTAGTGCTCGAACGACGCGAACCCGGCGACGTGCCAGAGACCACTGCGCCGGACCACGTGCGCGGCGTAGCCCAGCAGGCGATCCCAGGCGCTGCGCTGCGCCGCGAGCTCCCGCAGCGCGCGGTCGATCTCGAGGGCCGACGTCATCTCGTCGAAGCCGACGGAGCCCGTGCCGGGCACCGGGACGGTCGGCGCGCGCGGGAGGAACGACCAGCGATCGGTCTCCAGCTCGAGCTCGGCCTTCCGCCGCTCGAGCCGATCGCTCTCCAGGCGAAAGGCGCCGCCGGCCCCGCCACCGCCGTCGTCCCCGGCCTCGAGGGCGTGCTCCGCCAGGTACTCCTGCGCCAGGGCCTCGAGCCGCTGCGGCCGCGTCGAGCCGGGCATGAGCTTGCCGGCGATGGCGAGCGCCCCGGCGACCGTCGCGCGGTCCTCCGGCGAGAGCCGGACGCGGAAGCGCGTCCACGCCTCGTCGTCCTCGTCGCCGGACCGCGCCGCGCGCACCGCCTTCTCGAGCGCGCGGACCGTCTCGGCGCGAGCCCGCTCCACCCACTCCGCCTCGGCGTCGCCGATCGCGACCGGCAACACCGTCTGGGCGTTGCGGGGGCGGACCGCGCCCGCCCGGACCGCCGCCCGGAGGACTGGACGCGAGCGCAGTTCGCGCGAGAGTCGAGCCATCGCCTGCGCCGTCCGCTCCTCGACGTCCAGGATCTCCCGCGCGTAGTCGCGCAGGCACGAGAAGCCGAGGCTGATGAGCCGGTCTCCGACGCAGAGGGCTGCCAGGCCGTCCCCGATC
>DATLJU010000026.1:0-10117 GCA_035538735.1 Anaeromyxobacteraceae bacterium
GGGATCATGGAGGATCTGGAGCAGACGGTGGCGCACGCCGCGCGAGCGGTCACAGGCGGGACGCGGGTGGAGGCGGGTGGGGGCGCGATCGACCTCACGCCGCCGTTCGAGCGCCTCACCGTCGAAGAGGCGTTCCGGAAGCGGCTCGGAATCGAGCTCGCGGCGTGCGACGGCGACGCCGGTCGGCTCCGGACGGCTTTGCGGGCCGCGAGCCTCGACGCAGGTCGCGACGGGGATTCGTTCGACGATCTCTTCTTCCGCGCGTTCCTCGACCGTATCGAGCCGGGCCTGGGCCTCGACCGGCCGGTTTATCTCATCGACTGGCCGGCTCCGATGGCAGCGCTGTCGCGCCTGAAGCCCGACGACCCGCGTTTCGCGGAGCGATTCGAGCTGTATGCGGGCGGGCTCGAGCTCGCCAACGGGTTCTCGGAGCTGACCGATGCCGTCGAGCAACGCCGGCGACTTCTCGAGGAGCAAGCGTTCCGGGCACGAATCGGACGCCCCGTCTACCCTTTGGACGAACAGTTTCTCGCGGCACTCCCCCGAATGCCGGAGGCAGGCGGGGTGGCGCTGGGCCTCGATCGGCTGCTCATGCTGCTCATCGGCGGGCGGTCGCTCGCCGATGTGCTGCTCTTCCCGGCACGGGGATTCCTCGGCTGAGCCGGCCGGCGCGGTGGGAAGACGTTACGGCAAAGCGCGCGCGTTGGGCGCGATGGCCCGGGGCTTGCTCACGCGTGCTGCATGGCACGTGTCGCACGCATTCTCCTCGTCGAGGAGAACTCGACGAATCACTGCACGTGGCGGGGTCACGGACACGCTTTCGTCCTCGTTACCGATGAAGCGAAGCGGGTCTTCCTTGGACTCCTTCGCGATCACAAGGAAAAGTACGGAATCGAGATCCATTCTTACTGTCTCATGGGCAGCCATCCGCACGTGATGTGCAGGGCGAGGCATGGACAGAAAGCGTTCAGCAACTTCTGGAAGGCTGTGAATTGGCGTTTCGCCCGTTGGTACAACACGCGGACCAACGGCCGTGGTCAGGTCGTGATGGAGCGACTCCGTTCACCCCGAATCCAAGATGGCCGACAACAGCTCGAGGTGATGCGCTACGGCGATCTCAACCCAGTGCGGGCTGGATTGGTACGATCCGCAAATGATTGGCAGTGGTCGAGCTTCCGCCACTATGCCTATGGCGGCGTCGACGACCTCCTCACCGATGCTCCCGAGTACCTGGCCCTCGGGCGAACCGGTCGAGAGCGCCGTAGGGCATACTTGCACCTGTTCGCGCGGCCGCTCGTCGGCGCGCTACTGTCGCGGCGACGCGATCTGGTGCACGGCCCGTTCGTGGGAGAAGTGGCGTGGGTGGCGCGACGATTGGATGCTGCCGGCCTCTCACCCCCCGGCACATCCTGAGCCGCATGGTCGATCGAACCTGTCTCAGGGTAGCCGCACCACGAAGCACTTGAGATAGCGAGTCTCCGGGACGCCCAGCAACACTGGGTGGTCACGGCCGGGCCCCCGCTTCTCGAGGAGCTGTGCCGGGCGGCCGGCGTCGCGGGCAGCGTCCAGGATGATCTCCTCCAGCATCTCCTCAGCCATGTGATAGCTGCAGGACGCGGTCACCAGAACCCCGCCTGGCTTCACGATCTGCATGGCGCGGAGGTTGATTTCCTTGTATCCCCGCCGCGCGGCCGGGATTGCCTCCTTGTTCTTGGCGAACGCGGGGGGGTCGAGCACGACGAGGTCGTACTCCGGCTCACGGTCGGCGGCGTCCCGCAAGAAGTCGAACGCGTTCGCCTCGACGACTTCGAGGTTCGAGGCGCCGTTCAGGGCCGCGTTCTCCCGAGCCTGCGCTGCCGCGGGCGCCTGCAGCTCGACTGCCGTGACGCGCTCCGCCCGGCGGGCCAGCTGGAGCGCGAACGCACCGGCGTACGTGAAGCAATCGAGGCACTTGCCGCGCGCGTACTCCCCCGCTCGGAGCCGGTTTTCGCGTTGATCGAGGAAGGCGCCGGTCTTCTGCCCCGAGAGCACGTCGAGTCGCATCCGTACTTCGCCCTCGCGATAGTCGATCGCACCAGGCTCCTCGCCGCGCACCACGCCCTTCACCTGCGGGAGCCCCTCCAGCTCCCGCACCTTGACGTCGTTGCGCTCCACGATCGAGCGGAGCCCAAGCTTGCTTTGAATCAAATCAGCCAGGACCTGCTTGCGGCGATCGGTGCCTGGCACCAGCGTCTGGATGACTGCGACATCCCCGAAACGGTCGACCACGAGGCCTGGTAGCAGGTCGGCCTCGCCATGGACGAGTCGCACCGACGGCTCGCCGGGAAACGCCGCCTCGCGCAGTGCCACCGCCGAGGCGAGCCGTTCTGCGAAGAATGCCTCGTCCACGGGCACGTCGTCCCGGGTGAGGGTTCGCAGCGCGATCTTGGAGCGGGCAGACCAAAAGGCCTTGCCGAGGAAACGGCCGCGGCCGTCCTTCATCACGACGACCTCGCCGCCTTCCAGGGCAGCAGGTGCCTTCTCCACGTCGCCTCGGTAGATCCAGGGATGCCCGGCACCGAGGCGCTCGGCCCCGCGCCGGGTGATGGTCACGTTCGGTTCCATGGTCAGAGGGCGACCGGCTCGCGGAATGCGGGTTGCCCGTCCTCCTCGCGTACCCGGCACGCGGCCAGGTCGGGGTCGTGCTCGAAGAAGAGGATGCCGTCGTCCTCGAGCGCCTGGGCGAGCAGCATCTTCTTCTCCTCGAGCGTGGTGAGCGGATAGAGGTCGTAGGCCATCACCCACGGCACACGCAGGTGAGCCCGGGTCGGGATGACGTCGCTGCAGAACGTGAGGTGCGTGCCGTCGCCGTGGAACCGCGGCAGCTGCTGCGCCACGGTGTGGCCCTCGGAAAGCACGAGCTCCACGTCCGGGAAGAGCTCGCACTCTCCGTCGACGAGGTGCAGGCGCCCGGCGTGCTCGAGCGGCGCGAAGTTCTCGGCCAGATAGCTGCCCTGGTCTTTCTCGGTCGGGGCGTGCGCCCAGTGCCAGTTTCGTCGCTGCACGTGGAAGGTGGCCCGCGGAAAGGCGACCTCGAGCCGGCCGTCGCCGGCGCGGCGCGTCGCCCCGCCGGCGTGATCGAAGTGGAGGTGCGTGAGAATGACGTCGGTCACGTCGGCGCGGCGGAGCCCGCGCTCGGCGAGCGCCGCGTCGAGTCCGCCGCCGCGGTGGTCGAGGCCGTACCGCTCAGCGCTCTGCGCGTCCCACTTCTCGCCCATCCCGGCGTCGACGAGGATGCGCCGCCCGGCGTCCGCGTCGACGGCGAGCAGGCACCGCGCGGCGAGCCGGACGCGGTTCCGCGCGTCCGGCGAGAGCTGCCGCTCCCACAGCGGGCGCGGCACGGTGCCGAACATGGCCCCGCCGTCGAGCGCGAAGGTCGCCTCGACGAGCCCCGTCAGCTGGTAGCGGCCGAGTTGCACGCGCTGGAACCTAGACCAGCGCTGCGCGGCGGCGCAACCGAGCAGCGCCCGACCGCGTGAGCGGGCGTCGCGCACGGGCTGCCCTCGCGGACCCGGCGGCGAACTCGAGGACGAGGGTGCACCGCGCACCGCCACCGTGGACGTGAGCGCGTCTGCGCCGTCTTCCGCGTGCTTTCGCCTGGCGAGCAGGGCGACCCAGGTGGGTCCCTGGTCTCGTGGTCATCCAACGAGGACCAGGGCGCGAACGCGCTCACCATCGCGGCCTGGGGCCTCGGGGTCGCCTTCTCCGCCCCCTACGACTGACCGCTACCTCGCGCGCTCGTACTGGACCGGCCACGCCGCCTGCGCATGCACGCGCGGCGCGGCGTGGAGCGGCCAGTACGGATCGCGCAGCAGCTCGCGCGCGAGCAGGACGAGGTCGGCCTGGCCCGTGCGCAGCACGTGCTCGGCCTGCTCGGGCGCCGTGATCATCCCGACGGCGCCGGTGGCGATGCCGGCCTCGCGCCGGATCCGCTCCGCGAACTGCGCCTGGTAACCCGGGCCGACCGGCACCTTCGCCGTCGGGACGAGGCCGCCCGACGACGCGTCCACGAGATCGACGCCCAGGTCCTTCACGGTCCGCGCGAGCGCCACGGTCTCGTCGGCGGTCCACCCTCCCTCGGCCCAGTCCGTCGCCGAGACGCGCAGGAGGAGCGGCAGCTCCTCCGGCCACGCCTGCCGCACGGCCGCGGTGAGCTCGCGCACGAACCGGGTGCGGTGCTCGAGCGAGCCGCCCCACCGGTCGTTGCGCCGGTTCGTGAGCGGGGAGAGGAACTCGTGCGCGAGATAGCCGTGCGCGGCGTGCAGCTCGATCACGCGGAACCCCGCCTCGCGCGCCCGCCGCGCCGCAGCGACGAACGCTTCGATCACGCCCGCGATCTCCGCCTCGTCGAGCGCGCGCGGGACGGGGTGCCCCTCCGCGAACGGGATGGCGCTCGGCGCGACCACCTCCCACCCGCCGTCGGGGGGGCTGAGCGGCGCGCCGCCCCGATCCCACGGCGCGCGCACGCTCGCCTTGCGCCCGGCGTGGGCGAGCTGCAGCGCCGCGACCGCGCCCTGCTGCTCGACGAAGCGGACGATGCGCGCGAGCGGCGCGATCTGCGCGTCCTGCCACAGCCCGAGATCGGCCGGCGAGATGCGGCCCCGCGCCTCGACCGCGGTCGCCTCGAACACCACCAGGCCGGCGCCGCCCACCGCGCGGCTCCCCAGGTGAACGAGGTGCCAGTCGTTGGCGAACCCGTCCTGCGCCGAGTACTGGCACATGGGCGAGATGGCGATGCGGTTGCGCAGCGTGACGCTCCGCAGCTTCAGGGGATCGAAGAGCATTTACGGATCTGAGTACTGCCGGCGAGGCGACGCAAGCACAAGTTGTCGACATGGCCACCTCTCCGCGCTCCGTGATCGTCCTCGGCGCGGGCGCCGCTGGGCTCGCGGCGGGGCGAGCGCTCGTCCGGGCTGGGCTGAGGGTGACCGTGGTCGAGGCGCGCCCGCGCTGGGGTGGACGGGTCGACACCCGCCGTGATCCCCGCCTCGGCGTGGTGGTGGAGGGCGGCGCCGAGTTCGTGCACGGGCGGCCGCCGCAGGTGGCGCG
Organism: Anaeromyxobacteraceae bacterium; assembly: GCA_035538735.1. Lineage (GTDB taxonomy): Bacteria > Myxococcota > Myxococcia > Myxococcales > Anaeromyxobacteraceae > Anaeromyxobacter_A. The sequence continues at coordinate 5,089 of DATLJU010000026.1, forward strand.
CCTCGCGCGCGAGGGTCGGGTGACGCTCCGCGAGGTCGACGGGCGGGTCGTGGCGCTCGACCGCGGCCGGCTGCGGCCGGCGGATCGCGCCTTCGCGCGGATGGAGCGGCTGCTCGAGCTAGGCGACGGTGAGGGCCCATTCTCGGAGGTGCTCGCGCGGCCCGAGGTGCGCCGCGCTCCTCGGCTCGAGCGCGAGCTCGCCCGCGGCTTCGTCACCGGCTATTACCTCGCCGATCCCCTCCGTCAGGGCCGCGCCTCGCTGCGCGCCATGACCGAGGCGGAGGAGGCGATCGAGGCCGATCGCACCTATCGCGCCGTGGAGGGCCAGGCGGCGCTCCTCGCGCCGCTCGCGCGCGCCCTCGAGCGCGGCGGCGTGCTCCGCCTCGGGACGCGTGCCACCGAGGTGCGCTGGCACGCCGGTGCGGTGGAGCTGCGCGCGCGAGGCCCGGCGGGCGCGCAGCTCGCTCCGCTCGGCGCCGAGCGGCTCGTGTGCACGCTGCCGGCCGGCCTCGTCGCGTCTGGCGCGATCCGCTTCTCCCCCGACCTGCGCGCGCATCGACGGGCGGCGTCGCGGCTGCAGATGGGACCCGTCGTGAAGGTCCTGCTGCGGTTCCGGAGCCGCTTCTGGGCGGAGCGGGGGGGAGCGACCCCGCCGTGGCCAGAGCTCGCCTTCGCGCTCGCTCCCTCCATGCAGGTCCAGACGTTCTGGACGCTCCAGCCGCTCGATGCGCCCGTCCTGGTGGGCTGGGCCGGAGGGCCGAACGCGGCCGGGCTCACCGGCCGCCCGTCGCGCGCGGTGATCGGCGCCGCGCTGGCGACGCTCGCGCTCGGCTTCGGCCGGCCGCGCGCCGCCCTCGAAGACCTGCTCGACGGCGCCGAGGTGGTCGACTGGTCGGCCGACCCCCTCGCCGGCGGCGGCTACGCCGTGTTCCCGCCTGGGACCACCGGCGTGCCGGACGAGCTGGCGCGTCCGGTCGACGGCACGCTGTTCTTCGCCGGCGAGGCGACCGTCCTCGGGGCCGCGGGCACCGTGCACGGCGCGGTCGAGAGCGGCGAGCGCGCCGCGCGGCAGGTCCTGGCGAGCTTCCAGTGGTGAGGCGAGGTCGTCAACTCTTGTCGGGTCCGAGCGCACGCTCCGCCGCGCCGAGTAGCGCCGCCGTCCCGATCGGCTTCCCCGTGGCGTGCTGCATCCAGAGGCCCGGCGTCACGGACCCGAAGCTCGCCATGCGCTCGAACTCGGGTCCGAGCGCCTTCGCCGCCGCGAGGTGCTCCTCGATCTGGGACGCGATGAGGTGGCCGAGCGGGTAGTCGGGCAGGTAGAGGAAGCTCGAGATCATGTGCGAGTAGATCGCGAGGAGCGGCACGTCGCGCACGCCGAAGACCGGCGCGTACCAGCGGTTCCACAGCTCGCGCGCCAGCCCCAGCGTCGCCTCGCGGAGCTCCGCCGGCGTCGCCTCCGGGTGGGCGTACATCCAGCGCCACACGCCCGTGTCGAGGAGCGCCACGCCTGCGATCTCGTACGTCGTCCAGAGGTCGTTGAGGGCGAGCAGCCGCTTCGCCTCCGGATCCGGAGGCGGGAGCCCCAGCACCTCGAGATCGCGCGCCTGGAACACGAAGGCGAGCGCCTCGGTGAAGGCGGTGTTCGGGACGCCTTCGAGCAGCGTGTGATCGACCTCGTAGAGCGAGAAGACCTGCTCGACGTTGTGGCCGAGCTCGTGGATGGCGATGTTGAAGCCCTTGTAGTCCATCCCGTCCTTGCCGACCCGCGTGCGCAGGCGCGGGAAGTCGCAGCGCCTCGCCGCGCCGAGCGCGTGGCCCGAGCCGCGCGCCGGCTCGACCACGATCCGGTCGGCGAGGAAGCGCGCCTTGTCGGGCGCGAAGCCGAGCTTGCCGAGGATGGCGGGCAGGTCCTTCTGGAACGCCTCCACCGTCGGATAGCGCTGCTTCGTCATCCGGTCCAGCTCGGCCTCGCTGAACTGCGCGCGGGGCCGGAAGCCGTCGTACCAGACGTCGAACGGCTCGAGCTTCCGCCCGAGGCGCTGCTCGATGAGCTTCGCGACGCGCGGCACGAGCGGAGAGGCAAGGATCTCCTCCAGCAGCGCCGTGACGCGCGCCTCGGGGATCTCGCGCTCGAGATCGAACTTGCGCGCGATGTGGGTGGGAGCGATGGGCGAGTAAGGATCGGCCGCGCGCGCGGCGTGGAACGTCTCGAGGAGCCGCGCATAGCGCGTGTCCGGCTCGCGGTCCGCGGAGGCGCGCGCGGGCGGCGCGGCGCCGGTCTCGATGGTGTCGCGCGGCGCGGGGCTCACCGAGTTCGTGTACGGGTCCCAGTCGAGGAGCGGCGAGTTCACCACCGCCGCCGGGATGGTCTGGGTGACGATGCGCTCCATCACCTTCTGGATCGCGCGCTGCCGCGCGATCCCGTCCTTCGACGCGTAGTCGGCCTTGATCTGGTCGCGGAGGTTCCAGTGGCTGAGCAGGCGCATGCCCTTCGGAAAGAGCCGCTTCCCGTCTACGAGGACGTGATGCATGTAGACGTTGTCGTCCGCGACGTAGATCTCGGCGTCGGCCGACGCCCTGGCGATCTGCTGGTTCACGGCGGCCGGCACGCGCCGCGCGAAGCGGCCGGTGAGGCGCGCCTCGGCCCACTGCCGCCGCGTCCAGCGCGCGCCGTCCCGGAGCCGCTCCTCGAGCGTGGTCAGCGGGAAGTTGAGCAGCGCCACGAAGGCGAGCTTCGAGTCGAAGAGGTCGTCCGTGAGGTGTGCGCCGGCGTCGAACGCCTGCAGCAGTTCGTCGACCGGCTGCATGGGGCCGAGGTCGAGCACCGCCCACCGGGAGAGGGTCCGGTTCTGCTCGACGAAGCCTCCGTCGAGCGCCTCGAGCGACTGCTCGAACCGGGCCAGCAGCGCGTCGAGCCGCGCCGGGTCGGACACGAACTGTGCCTCGAGGAAGCGCTGCAGCGCCACCGCGTCGCCGTCGGAGGGACGCCACGCCGCGACCACCTGCGCCACGCCGCGCTCGGCGCGGGCGCGCTGCCCTGGGCCGTGCTTCGCGACGAGCGCGGCCGTGGCCTGTGCGGCGGCGCGAGCGAGGGCGGGATCGGCAGGGGTCATGGCGGCGGGGCCGGCGGCCAGCGAGAGCGCGAGGAGGGCGGTCAACATGGAGTGGATCACACTTTAATGCGCCAGACGGGTCGCGTCCCGCGCTTGACGCCGCGGTGGCGCGCGCGGCATGAGGACGCGGTCCGCCATGAAGACCACCCACCGCCGCCTCACGGTCGTCGCTCTCCTCCTCGGCATGTTCCTCGCGGCGATGGAGATGACGGTCGTCTCGACCGCCATGCCGACCGCCATCGGCGACCTGGGCGGCCTGCACCTCTACGCGTGGGCGTTCGCGGCGTACATGCTCGCGGCGACGGTGACGGTCCCGATCTACGGCAAGCTCGCCGACCTGCGGGGCCGCAAGCCGGTCATGCTCGTCGGGCTGGCGCTGTTCCTGATCGGCTCCTTCGCGTGTGGCCAGGCTCACTCGATGGCCATGCTCATCGCCTTCCGCGCGCTGCAGGGCCTCGGCGCGGGAGCCATCCAGCCCATCGCCCTCACCATCGTGGGCGACCTCTTCAGCGTGCACGAGCGCGCCCGCTGGCAGGGGATCTTCGGGGCGGTCTGGGGGCTCGCCGGTCTGCTCGGTCCGCTCCTCGGCGGCGCGCTCGTCCACTACCTGTCCTGGCGCTGGGTCTTCTACGTCAACCTGCCGCTCGGGCTCGGCAGCGCCGCCGTGCTCTCGATCGCGTACCACGAGCGCGTCGAGCGGCACGAGCATCGGCTCGACCTCGGCGGCGCGGCGTTCCTCACCGCCGGAGTGCTGGCGGTGCTCGCCGCCGCGCGGTCGCGAGAGGCGGCCGCGGTGGCCGCGCCCGTGGCGGTGGTCGCCCTGGGCGCCTTCCTCTGGGTCGAGCGCCGGGCGAAGGAGCCGCTGGTCCCTCTCGAGCTCTTCGCCGAGCGCGTCATGGCGGTCGCGTCCGCAAGCGGTGCGCTGGTGGGCGCGGCGATGATCGCGACGGTCACCTACGTGCCACTCTTCGTGCAGAGCGTCGTGGGCGCGTCTCCCACCGCCGCCGGCAGCGCCATCGCCCCGATGGCGATCGGCTGGCCCATCGCCTCGGCGCTGGGTGGAAGGCTCCTGCCGCGGCTCGGTTACCGGGTCCTCATCCGCGGCGGCCTCTTCCTCACCGCGGTCGCCGCAACCGCGATGGCCCTGCTCCTCCGCCCCGGCGTGGAGGTCGGTACCCTCCGCCTCGTCACCGCCGCCTACGGCCTCGGGCTCGGCTTCGCGAACACGCCGCTCGTCATCGCCGTGCAGTCGAGCGTGCCCTGGAACCGGCGAGGCATCGCCACCGCCAGCACGATGTTCTTCCGCACCATCGGCGGGACCGTGTCGGTGGGCCTGCTCGGCGGCGTGCTGGCGGGGGCGCTGACCGGGAGCGGCGCGCGGGCCGCCGAGGTCGAGCGGCTGCTCGGGCCGGAGCGCGCCACGCTCGATCCAGCGATCGTGCGCGGGCTCGCCTCGGCGTTGCAGGCGGGCATGGGCCGCATCTTCTGGACCATCTGCGCGGTCGCCTTCGCCGCCTTCGCGGTCAGCCTCGCGTTTCCAGGCCTGCGCGTGCAGGCCGGCGCACACCCCGCCTCCAAGGAAAGTGCCGCCGAAGGCCGACCTCGGTTATCCTGAGGCGATGCCACCCCGGAATCCAGGCTCGCTCAAGCGACAGAAGGAGCTGGCGCGCCAGCAGAAGCAGCGCGAGAAGCGCGAGGATCGCAACGCGCGCAAGGAGGCGGCGAAAGACCGCCCCAAGGCGCCGCCGGGTGTCGACCCCGACATCGCCGACATCATCCCCGGACCGCAGCCGAAGCTGGACGAGGAGTAGCGGCGCCGCCCGCCATCGAAGACGACGCCCGCCGCGCATCCAAGGGATGCGGGCGGGCGTCGTTGCTTAGATGCGCGAGACGGCTATGGCTAGTAGGTGAAGACG
>DATLJU010000027.1:0-9208 GCA_035538735.1 Anaeromyxobacteraceae bacterium
GATCGTTCCGGTGGCAACGACCAGTCGGTCGGCAAGCAGACGGCGCATCGCTGGTCCCCCTAGACGAAGCTGTAGCGCTCGGAGTGGTACTTCGACATCGGCACCTGCAGCGCTCCGAGGGCACCTTCCATCGCGTCCGTCATCACGTCCGGCCCGCAGATGAAATACTCATGGTCCGCATAGGGCGGCGGCAGATGACGCTTGAACACCTCGGCGGTGATGAACCCCCGCTCGCCCGTCCAGCCATCCGGAGGATTCTCGAGCACATGGACGATCGTCAGGCCGAGCCGTGCTCTCAGCGCCTCCAGCTCCTCGCGGAATGTGATCGACTCCCAGTCCTTGCTGCCGTAGAGCAGGATCAACGGCCGCGTGTCGCCCTGGTCGGCGAGCGTGCGGATCATGCTCATCATCGGCGTGATGCCGACGCCGCCCGCGATCAGCACGTGCATGTCCGCCGGGTTACCGATGGTGAACGCACCATACGGCCCATCGATGTAGACACGCCGCCCCACCGGCACCTTGTGAATCTGGCTCGTGAAGTCGCCCAGGTTCCTGATCGCCATCTCGACGCGGCCGTCGGTGACCGCCGCACTCGACGAGAACGAGAATGGGTGCGCGGTGATCTTGAAAGGGCTCCCCCACACCGTCAGCCAGCCGAACTGACCAGGGCGGAAGCGGAATCCTGGGTGACCATCCGGACGCATCGCCAACGTCCAGGTGTCGCCGCGTTCCTGGCGCACCTCCGAGAGGAGATACGGCCGGCGGAGGATGAACAGCGGCCTGACGATGCGCACGTACAGCAGGAGCCCGATCCAGAAGATCGTCAGGGCGACCCACAACACCCGTTTCCAGGGTTCGCCCAGGTAATAGGCCCAGCCCACCATGTGCAGGATCCCCGCCGTGACGGCGACGACCGCGAGCGCGATGTGAGTGAGGTGCCACGTCTCGTAGCTGAGCTTCAGCTTCGTGCGCCACAGGGCCATCGCCACCAGCGCGATCAACGAGTAGGTCGAGAGCGCGGCGAAGCGGGCGCGCCACGGCGCCTGAATGGAATTGAGCAACGCGAGCAATTCCGGGCGAACGACGAACAGGATGATCGGGTGCGCGACGACCAGGGCGACCGCGATCAGGGAGAGCTGACGGTGAAAGTGATAGATGACGTCCTCGCCCCACGGCTGGGTGATGGACCTGAAGCGCGCGGTGAGGCCGAACTGGAGGCCCATCATCGCCAGGCCGGAGTACCCGATCGCGACCGAGAACTCGGTCCAGAAGTCGCGCGCCAGGGGTGGCGAGCCCGCCAGCAGCGCGAACAGGGGCGCGAGGATGAAGATCAGATACACGGCGATCCAGGCGACCCCGCGCACGGAATGGAGCATCGGTTCGCTCCGCCGGACGCCGTTCCAGTAGCCTCGAGCCACCCCTGTCCCGCTCACCGCAGTCGCCATAGGTGTTCACGGCTCGCTCTCAGTGGGAGCGGGCCCGTCTCCACAGGTACGGAAGCCCCGTGACTCGGTCAACCACCACCCCTGCGCCCGCGCCGGCAAGGGATGCGACGACCACCGTGACCAGGCAGGTCAGCGTCGCGAGGCGCGGACCGCCGACCCCGAGCACCATCGCGATGGCGGTGAACGGCAGTCGATAGCCCCCCGCGATGCCACCCGCCGCGCCGGCCGCACCGGCAAGGTCGTTTCCCACTTCGAGCCCCGGGGCGAACACCCGGCCGGCGATGTCGCCGATGGCGAGGAACGGGACGAACACGCCACCGCATCCGCCCGCCGCCACCGCAGCGGTCGTGGCCGTCGCCCGCAGGAGCGTCACGGCGAGCAGCATCGGTGGCAGGGCATTGACGTCTTCTGCCCACAGGATGGCTCCGCCGCCCGGGCCGACGGCGGCCGACGGGGCAGCCATCAACGCGAGAACCACCGCCGTGACCCCCGTGGCCAGCCCGCCCAGCCCGAGCCGGACGCCCGGCGAGGCCTGCCACTTCTTTGCTCGATAGATCGAAGCTCCGGCGAGAGAGGTGATCGCTCCGGAGATCGCCCCGATGAACAGCGCGGTCTTCACCCCTTGAGAGAGGTTGGCAGGCGGCTCCTTGGGCACGATCAGGCGTATCAGGTCGAGCCTGAATGCGATGTTGGTCCCCCACCCGACGAATCCACCGATGAGCGCTGCGATCACGCGTTCGGCGGTGAGTGGAGCGCGGTGCCGCCGGCCCAGCTCCAGCATGTACGCCGTGCCTACCAGGGCGATCCCCATCAGAGCAGCCACGCCCGCTGCGCCGCCAGCGAGGGCAGCAGGCCGCAGGAGCTTGCGCCACCAGCGACCGCGATCCCCGAGGCACGCCCCGACGGCGGTGCCGAGGTACGCTGCCGGCGCCTCGGTCCCCATGGCCCCGCCAAGGCCAACGGTGCAGAAGATGGCCACCGCGCGAATCGGCGCCAGGCGCCAGTTGAAGCGCTCCTCCTCGCCTGCGGTGTCCACGACGTCGCCGGTGATGTCGGCCCGGACGGCGCGAGGCGGAAAGGCTCTCCACGCGAGCGCCCATCGACCCGCGCGCGGCGGCGTCGCTCCCGGTGCGAGCGTCTGACCGACCCCCTGTAGCACCAGCACCGCGAGCGCCAGCCCGAGCAGCGGCGCCACGATGAGAACCCAGGTGGCCTGGCTGGAGACGGAATCCATCGTCTCCTTGAGCGCCAGGGTCACAGCGACGACGAAGACGGCCCCAGCCAACCCGCCCACCAGGCCACCGAAGGCGCAAGTGGCCATGCTTGACCACCTCGAGCGTCCCTTTGGCGACGCGGTGCCGCTCGCGGAGACCCTCACCCTCTTCAACATGGGACTCCTCAGGGTTCGGGATGCCGCCGCGACCTCGCCCGGTCGATCGCCTGCAGGTAAAGCCGTGCCCGCTCCGCGACCGCCCCGGGATTGCCCGCCCTGACGGCGGCCACGTCCACCAGGTCGGCCCCTGCCGCCACCGCGCTGGCGCCGGAGCGGATGAAGTCCTCCACGGTGTCGAGCGAGACGCCACCGGTCGGGACGAGATCGATCTGCGGGAGCACCGCCTTGAGGGCCCGGATGTAGCTCGCTCCACCGACCGCGCTGCACGGAAACACCTTCACCATGGCCGCGCCCGCCTGCCAGGCGCGCACCACCTCCGTGGGCGTGAGCGCGCCCGCCACGGCGGGGACGCCGTACGTGCGGCAACACGCGATGGTCGCTGCGTCGAAGATGGGGCTCACCACGAAGCGGGCGCCCGCGAGCATGCACGCGCGCGCCGTCTCAGCGTCGAGCACCGTCCCGGCGCCCACGACCACGTCCTCGCCAAGCCGACCGGCGACGTCGCGGATCACCTCGACCGCGTCCGGCACCGTCATGGTCAGCTCGATGACGTCGATCCCGCCGGACCGGATCGCGTCGACGACTCGGACCGCCTCCTCGGCGGAGGGCGCCCGGACCACCGGTACGATGCCGGTGCGCAGGATCCTTTCGAGGATCCCGCTCTGCCGCATGGTCTTCATCGCTCCACCCGGATCCCCTTTCCCTTCATCGCCTTCTCCACCTCGGGCAGCGTCACCATGGTGAAGTCGCCCGGCGTCGTCATGGCCAGCGCACCGTGAGCCGCGCCGCACTCCACGGCCCACTGCGCGCCGTGGCCGGAGAGGAAGCCGAAGATCAGGCCCGAGGCGAACGAGTCGCCCCCGCCCACGCGGTCGAAGACCTCGAGGTCCGGTCGATCGGGCGCCTCGTGAAGATGGCCGCCCTCGTAGCAGAGCGCGCCCCAGTCGTTGCGGCTCGCGGTCCGGGCGCGCCGCAGCGTGGTGGCGACCACCGACCAGTTCGGGTAAGCCTTCGACGCGACCTCGATCATCTTCTGGTACGAGGCCACCTCCAGGTTCGAGAAGCCCTCGTCGAGGCGCTCGACCTCGAAGCCGAGCGCGGCGGTGAAGTCCTCCTCGTTGCCGATCATCACGTCGACGTACTTGGCCAGCGCGCGGTTGACCTCGCGCGCGCGCGCCTGGCCGCCGATTCCGCTCCAGAGGGACTCGCGGTAGTTGAGATCGTAGGACACGACGACGCCATGCTGCTTGGCCGCCCGCATCGCCGCCTCGACGGTCGCGGCGGTGCTGTCGGAGAGCGCCGCGAAGATCCCGCCGGTGTGGAACCACCTCGTCCCATCGTGTCCGAAGATCCGCTGCCAGTCGAAGTCCCCCGGCTGGATCTGGCTCGCCGCGGTGTGACCTCGGTCGGAGCAGCCGTGCGCACCCCGGATCCCGAAGCCGCGCTCGGTGAAGTTGAGCCCGTTCCGCACGGTTCGCCCGATCCCGTCGTACGGGACCCAGCGCACGTAGGACTGGTCCACGCCGCCCTGGTAGACGCAATCCTGGATGAGCCGACCCACCGGGTTGTCCACGAGCGCGGTGACCACCGCCGTGTCCATCCCGAAGCAGCGCTTCAGGCCGCGCGCCACGTTGTACTCCCCTCCGCCCTCCCAAGCCTGGAAGGTGCGGGCGGTGGTGACGCGCATGTCGCCGGGGTCGAGGCGAAGCATGACCTCGCCCATCGCGACCAGGTCGAAGCGGCAGCCTTCCTTGGGCTTGATGGTCAGGTCCATCACGGCTCGCTCCGCGCAGGTAGCCCTACGCTATGAACGATGGGGCCCGCGATCACAGCGATCCGCTGCGCGCGCGGCGCTGACGCGGCGGACGCGAGCGCCCCTTCCTCGGCGCGACCGCGAGCACCCCCCTCGCTCGTGAGGCCGTGGGCCGGGCTCTCGCACCGCCCGGCGTCGAGCGGCCGGGCGCATGAGCGAAGCGACGCGCGGGGACGCATCGTGTCGTCACGCGGCCGCCCTCACCTCGAGCGTGAGCCTTCGATCTCAGCAGCCGAGCCGCTTGGGAGGCAATCATGCGCGTGTGGCAGACGTTCTGGGTCCTCTTCGTCCTCGTCCCGCTGACCATCGCGTGGGCGTTCGCCGTGTTCGACATCTTTCGCCGCAACGATCTCTCGGGCTGGGCAAAGGCCATCTGGTTCGTCGTGGTGCTCGCCGTCCCCTGGTTCGGGACGTTCCTGTACCTGCTCTTCCGCCCGCGTGAGGTCCCGCAGGAGATCGCCCGCGCGCAGGCCGCCGCGCGGGAGGCGTACGAGAAGAGCCTCGCCGCCGATCAGATCGCGAAGCTCTCGGCGCTCCACACCCAGGGCGAGCTCAGCGACCAGGAGTTCGCCGCCGCGAAGTCGCACCTCCTCCTCTCTCTCGGCGGCGTCGCCACCACATCGCGACCCGCCGCGCCGGCGCATTGACGCGGCGCCCGTCGCGCGGCTCTCGCTCGCGGCCCCCTCACTCGGCGGTTCCATGGCGACTCGTCACCCTCCACGCCCCGGGAGCGCGCTCCCAGGGACGGCGCAGGCTTGATGATGGCCATCCCGGGCGGGCGGCGCCTCGCCGCCCATGCGCGCTCCCCGTGGTGATCCCTCCTCACCACCGCGCGGTCGCCGCGCGTCGGCGGCGCCGATGAAGCGTGCACTGACGGTGGCCGCCCTGGCGGGGCTCGCGCTCCTGATCTGGCGGGTGTGGGATCACGACGCCGTCCTCGCGTGGATGCGACAGGCCTCGCCGGTGCGGTACTTCACGGCGATGGCGCTCCTGACCGTGATCGGGATCCCCGTGACGCCCCTGTTCGTCGTCGCGGGCGCCACCTTCGGCGCTGCGGTCGGGCTCATCGGCTCCGGGCTCGCGCTCGCCGCCGCCCTGACGATGAGCTACGGGATCGCGCGCGGCAGGATGAGGCGGTGGCTCGAGTCGCTGCTGCGCCGCTTCGGCCGCGAGCTCCCGGACTTCGGGGAGGCGGGGCGGAACGCCCTCCGCTTCACGCTGATGGTGAAGCTCACGCCCGGGCTCCCGGCGTTCGTCAAGAACTACGGTCTCGCGGCGGCGGGCGTCCCCTTCCCCACCTTCCTCGGCGTCTCGATGCTGGTCACCGGCGCGTACGCCGCCGCCCTGGTCCTCCTCGGCGACTCGCTCTTCGAGCACGACCTCGGGCCCGCCCTCGTCGCGGCGGCGGTCGTCGCGCTCGTCGCGGGGCTCGGCGCGCTCTGGCTCCGGCGGCGGCGAGGCCGCGCCGGTCGGCGAGCGGAGGGGCCCCCGGGCTCCGGCCGGCCACGCACCGTCTGATCGCGCGGATCACCCGCGGGCGCGCAGGCCGAGCAGGCGGGGGAGCATGACGATCCCCGCGAGCACCCCGAGGAACATCGCCCCGCGGCCGGCGAGGTGTCGAGCTCGCCGGGCGATCCTCGCGACGGGCGCGTCGGGTCCCCCGACGAGCTGGGCGACGGCATCCGCCGTCATGTCCCGGGCGGCGACCCGGGCCTGCAACCGCCAGAGGAACGGCATGCGGTGAGCGAGGAAGAGCGCGCGCTCGGTGAGGAGCAGCGCCTGGTTCGCAGCGCGAGATGCCGTCGTCACGCTGGACAGCAGCCCCTTGGTCTTGACGCCGCGCTCCGCCGCCGCGCTGCCCGCCGTCGTCGCGAAGTCCGCGAGGCGGATCCCCTCGACCCGGAACTGGCCCGGGTTGTCGGCGAGCCACGCGTCCACGATGCCGGCGAGCTCCGCGCGCTGCGGGGCGGTGAGCGCCTGCTCGGCGAGGCCCGCGAGCTCACGCTCGGATCGCGCGAACACCTCGGCCAGCTCGGCCCCCTTCTCCCGGTAGAACAGGGGGATCCAGTGGCCCTCCAGCGCCGTCCGGCTGAGGCGGACGAAGACGGTCATATCGAGGAGGTTCACCTCGGGATCGGGCCCCGTCGCGATCTCCAGCGCCGAGGACACGTAGAGCAGGTTCTTGCGCAGGGCCTCGTCGCGCACACCCGGCGGCGACGCGCGCTCGAGCTCGTCCATCGCCTGCGTGATGCGATCGGCGAACTGCGTGGTGAAGCGCTGCAGCGACTCCTGGAGCTCCTCCGCCGACAGGGTTGCACCCACGGACCACCTCCGGATCGAGGATCGCGACGGACCCACGGACGCTCAGAGAATGCTGGCCACCGTCGCTCCGCGCTCGCTCGCCCTCACCGCCCCCTCCCGCTCGCCGCCTCGCCCACCGGCCGACGGCTCCGGGCCGCTCCTCGGGGTCCCCAACCAGGCGGCCACGTCGCTCCAGAGCCGCTCGAACTGGGGACGCGTGAACCCGGTCCCGGAGGCGAGCCAGTCGAAGTGGGGTGGGACGTGCGTGGGGTGGTCGAAGTGGCCGATGACGTCGAGGTGGTCGGCCCACGCCCCGGCGATCGGCTCCCCCCAGAGCTGGCTCGCGGTCGGCACGATGCCGTCGTTCGCCTCGGGGCCGACGGGCTTGTGGAACGCCTCGCGGAGCTCGTCCGCCTCCGCCGGCGAGAGGAGCCGGGCGCGCGGCTCGGGCGTCCGGCCGCTGATCCGGTGGAGCGCCACGTAGACCGCGTGCGTCGCCTGCGCGTACACGCCGAGCCCGACGCGGAGCGCCGACGTGATGCCCGGCGGACGCGCCCGGGTGACGACGCAGCCGTAGCGCACGCCCGGGCGATCCTGCGTGGACGCGTTGAACAGGTCCATCGCCGCCGGCGTGATCTGGGCGACGAGGTCCTGGTCCCCGGAGATCGACCGGAAGAAGTCCTCGATGGAGCGGCGCCGGCTGATCGAGAAGTCGGCCAGCAGATCGGCGAAGATCTGGGCCACGACGCCCTCGGGCTTCCTGCCGGGGCTCCGGATGAGCTTCACCATCCGCAACAGGATGCCGAGCGGCAGGCGCCCTGCCCTGAGCGAGTAGATGGTGCAGATCGAGAGCAGCTTCAGGACCTGCTGCCCGAGCAGGTTGCTGAAGAAGTGGGCCGTCGGCGTGCCATGGTGCGGCGAGGCGACGGTCACGACGGCGCGGACCGCGCGGGCGCAGCGCTCCACGTCCACGTCGGTCGGGAGCGACACCGCGGGCGACACCGCGAGGCGCGCGTCGAGGCCGCCCGAGCTGTGGCCGACGAGCGACACCTCGCCGCCGGGGCCGTCGAGCACCTCGCGGATGGCCTCCGCCACGCGCGCGGCACGGCTGCGCAGGCTCGCGGTCGGATCGGTCCGGACGAGGCGGATCTCGCCGTCGACGCCGGCCGGGGGACCGACCTCGGCGAGCACGTCGCGCACGTGCCCGAAGTAGGTGAAGTCGCCGGCGCTCGTGAAGCCGAAGAAGCCCGGGACGAGGAGGACGTGGTGCGCCACGGGCAGAGTCTATGCCTCGCGCGGAGGCGGCGGAGGCGCTCTCCCGTGGCTAACTCCGACCCGTGGATCGCGGCGCGCCGACCTGCAGACAGGGCTCCTCCCGCCAGGGGTCGGCGGCGCGGATCTGCGGCGCGATGCTGGCGCTGGTCCTCCCCGCCCTGGCCGGGCCGGCGGCACCGGCCGGCCAGGCTGCCGAGCGACGCGCACCGTCCGTCACCGTGAACCCCCCGCCGGACGACGCAATCCAGCGCCGCATCGAGGGGATCCTCCGCGCGGTGGGCGGGTTCGAGGAGCTCCAGGTCGAGGTGCGGAGCGGGGTGGTCCGTCTCGCCGGGCACGCGGGCAGCCTCGCCCTCCACGAGCAGGCGACCGACCTCGCCGGGCGCGTCGAAGGGGTGGTCCTCGTCCGGAACGACCTGCACGTCGCCACGGACGTGCGGGGCCGGCTCACCCCGACGTGGACGAAGGTGAAGGGCTACTTGGCGCGAACGCTCGGGTTCCTCCCCGTCCTCGGGGTCGCGCTCGCCGCGTTCGTCGCCTTCGCCCTCCTCGCGAAATGGGTCGAACGGTGGCCGTTCCGTCTCCTCCACCTGAGCGAGCTCGCCACGAGCATCGTGCGCGTCGCGCTGCGCGCGGTGCTGCTCGTCACCGGGCTCGTCCTGGCGCTCGACCTGCTGGGCCTGATCACGTTCGTCGGGAAGGTGGTGGGCGCGCTCGGTCTCCTCGGCGTCGTCGCCGGCCTCGCGTTCAGGGACGTCGTCGCGAACTTTCTCCCCGGCTTCATGATCGGGCTCAACCCGCCCTTCGCCTCGGGCGACGACGTGCAGATCGGCGAGCACACGGGCAGGGTGGTCCGCGTCACGCCACGGGAGACGATCCTCGTGACGTACGACGGGCAGCACCTGCGGATCCCGAACGTGAGCCTCCTCCAGAAGCCCATCCTCAACTTCGAGCGGTACCGCGAGCGCCGGCTCCACTTCC
>DATLJU010000028.1:0-13571 GCA_035538735.1 Anaeromyxobacteraceae bacterium
GCTGGAGGACCTCGGCGATGGGGATCTGGATCACGTAGCGGGCCTCGCGTGGCGGGCACGTGGGCCCGCCGGCTGCGAATGGGCTTCTCTTACGGGCGAAGCGAGCGGGCGGCAACGCGCTGCGGCGGCGCGTGAGCGAGCGACCTAAGAGGGCTGTCTCGGACGCGAGCGGTCCGAGGTAAGGCTTGCCGGATGCGGAGGATGTCCCGCATCGCCGTGACGCTGGCGCTCGCGACGCTCGCGCCGGTCGCGACCGCGGGCGATATCGTCGGGACGATCACGTTCCGGGGTACCCTGCCGGAGCTCCCCGCCGCCGAGGTGACCAAGGATGGCGCGACCTGCGGCGCGACCCAGCGCGACGAGTCCCTCGTCGTCTCCTCGGGGCGGGTCGCCCGTGCGGTCGTGGAGGTGATCGGCGCGCCGCGCCCGGCGCCCGTGCAGGCCACGCTCGACCAGCAGCGGTGCCGGTACGTGCCGCACGTCCAGGCGGCGCCAGCCGGCTCCACGCTCGTGGTGACGAACGGCGATCCGATCCTCCACAGCGTGCGCGGCTGGGTCGGACGCCGGTCGCGCTTCGACCTGGCGCTCGCGTCGCGGGGCGAGCGGGCAGAGGTGCCGCTCGACCGACCGGGCGTCATCCAGGCGCGCTGCGATGTGCACGCGTGGATGGTCGCGTACGTGGTGGTGACGGAGGGTCCTGCCGCCCTCTCCGGCGACGACGGGACGTTCGCGGTCCGCGGTCTTCCGCCGGGCGACTACACGGTCCGCGCCTGGCACGAGCGCCTGGGGGACCTCAGCGCGCGGGTGACGGTCCCGGCGCAGGGTGTGGCGCGCATCGACCTCAGCTACGGAGGCTGACGGGCCTCATCTCAAGGCTCGTCCGTCTCCTCCGGCTCCTCGACTTCGTCCTCGGTCACGTCGTCGAGATCGGACTCCTCGACCGACTCGGCGACCTCCTCGACCGGCGCCTCACGAGCCGCCCGCCGCCGCTCCGCAGCGGGCGAGGGCTTGGTGGGCGCGGCGCGCGGATCGCTGCCGCACTTCGGGCACGCCGGGTCGGCCTTCTTGAGGTCATAGAACTTCGTGCCGCACTTCCAGCAGATGTGCTTCTGGCCGAGATCCTTCGCGGGCATGGGCTCCTCGTGCGACCTGGGACCGGCGCTTTATCGCAGGACCGCCGGAAGCGTCAAAGGAAAACGGGGAGGAGGATGTTATAGGTCGCGCATGATGGAGGAACGCGACCGGCTGGAGCGCCGCCTGCTCCGCGCCACCGCCCAGGCGGTGCGCGACTTCAACCTGATCGAGGACGGCGACCACCTCATGGTGGCCGTCTCCGGGGGGAAGGACAGCTACACGCTGCTCCACCTCCTCATGCGTCTGCGCGAGCGTGCGCCCGTGCGGTTCGAGCTGACCGCGGTGAACCTCGACCAGGGACAGCCCGGCTTCCCGGCGCACGTCCTCGAGCAGCACTTCCGGACCGTGGGCGTGCGCTACCGGATGCTGCGCAAGGACACGTACGCCATCGTGAAGCGGCTCGTGCCCGAGGGGAAGACCACCTGCCCGGTGTGCTCGCGGCTGCGGCGCGGGATCCTCTACAACGCAGCCGTCGAGATGGGCTGCACGAAGATCGCGCTCGGCCATCACCGCGACGACCTCGTCGAGACGCTGCTGCTGAGCGCCCTGTACGCGGGGGCGCTGAAGAGCATGCCGCCCCGGCTCCGGTCGGACGACGGCCGCAACGTCGTCATCCGCCCGATGTGCTACGCGGCCGAGGAGGACGTGGCGGCCTTCTCGCGGGCCATGCAGTTCCCGATCGTGCCCTGCGACCTGTGCGGCTCGCAGCCAAACCTGCGCCGCCGGCGCGTGAAGGAGCTGCTCGCCACGCTCTCCGCCGAGCATCCGGCGGTGAAGGGAAACCTGCTCCACGCGCTCGGCAACGTGGTGCCGTCGCACCTCCTCGACCGGCGCCTGCAGGCGCGGCTCGGGGCGGCGGGCGGCGCGGACCCGTGGCTCGACGGCGAGGACGAGGACGGCGGGTGCGAGCCCACCTCGGAGCCGACGGTCGTCCTCGGCCCCACCTCGCCGCGCCGCGCCGGTGGAACGTAGGGCGCACACGCCCTTCGAGACGCGATATCCGATCGGCCGCAACCTTGAGTCAGCGTTCCGGCGGAGAGTAGGATTCGCCGCGTGAAGTTCTCGTGCGAGAAGTGCGGGCGATCCTACGTCGCCGACGAGAAGGTGCGCGGGCGCGCCTTCAAGATGAAGTGCAAGCAGTGCGGGCACCTCATCATCGTGAAGCCGGACCGCAGCGCTCCGACCCCGACGCCGGGCTCCCTCGCGGCGGTCGACGCCAGCACCCCCACCTCCTCGGCGTTCCCGATCGAAGCGGAGCCCGATCCCTTCGCCCGGACGCCCGATCCGTTCTCTGAGCCGAGCGCCGATCCGTTCTCCGCGCCGAGCGTCGCTTCGTTCGAGGCGCCGTCGCCCGATCCGTTCGCCGCGGCCTCGCCGCCGCGGCCGGCGTTCGATCCGTTCGCGGACGTGCCGGCAGAGGGCCCGGCCACCGGCGCGAAGCTCGCTGTCGCGGACGAGTCGGAAGCTGCGTTCGCAGATCTCTCGCGCGAGATGGAGGCGGACGCGAGCGAGCCCGCCCCGGCACCGGCGGCGCGAGCGCCCGCGCCGTTCGTCGAGCGGACGCCGCGCCCCGCGGCGGTGGCTGCCCCGCCGCCGGCGAAGGCTTCCGCTCCGGCTCCCGCCGCGAAGAAGTCTTCGCGGCCCGTCGTCCTCGGTGGCGCCGCCGCCGCGGTCGTCGTCATCGTGATCGGCGCCTACGTCGCGATGGGGAAGAGCGATTCCAAGGCGCCCGCGGCGGCCGCCACGGCGCGCGCGCCGGCCACCGCCCCTGCGCCTGTCCCCGCGGCACCGACTCCGCCAGCGGCCCAGAAGTATGCCGCGACGCCTCCCCCGACCCCTCCGCCGAGCGCCGCGCCCGCGCCGGCGGCTCCGGTCGCTCCGTCCGCACCCCCCGTAGCCGCCCCCGCCCCGGTTGCCTCCGTGCCCGCGCCTGCCGCGGCGCCGCCCGTCACCGAGGCGAAGGCCAAGCCATCCAGGCCGGCGGAGAAGCCTGCTCCACCGCTCAGGAAGAAGGAGCTCGCGAAGGCGCCCGCATCGTCGAAGGCTCCGCCCGCCACCGCTCGCGCGGCCGCCCCGGCGCCCGCACCGCAGCCGCCGCCGCAGCCGGCGCAACCGCAACTGCAACCGCAGGCGCAACCCCAGCCCCAGCCCGAGCCGCGCGTCGCGGCGGTTCGGTACACGCCTCCCCCCGCGCTCGGCCGCGCCCCGTCTGCAGCGAGCCCATCCCCGGCGCCTTCGTCGGATGAGCCATCGCTCGACGAGTCGAAGGTGGAGGCGGCGTTCGCGAAGCACCGGCCGGCCTTCGAAGGTTGCATCGCCGAGGCGCGTAAGAACGAGCCGAACGTCGCGCTCGACGGCCGGACCGTGAACGTGACGATGACCGTCAACCCGAACGGCAGCGCGCTCTACCCGACGCTGGACGACGTGGAGCTCAACGGGACCAACCTGGGCGATTGCCTCAAGCGGGAGAGCGGGAAGATCCGCTTCCCGGCCTTCGGTGGCGATTCCATCCGCGTCCGCAAGCCGATCGTCCTCAAGTGACGGGTTCGTTCGCGTCGCCGCGCGAGCTGGCGCGGCTCATCGACCACACCGTCCTGCGGCTCGATGCCGCCGAGCGCGACGTGGCGCGTGCCTGCGACGAGGCGCTCCAGCACGGGTTCGCCGGTGTCTGCGTCCGCGAGGCGTACCTGTCCGCCGTGGTGCGGCGACTCGCGGGCGCGGGGCCGCTCCCCATCGCGGTGGCGGACTTCCCTCACGGCGCCGCGACCACGGCCGAGCGCGCCGAGGAGACGCGGCGCCTCGCCGGTGCCGGCGCGCGCGAGATCGACGTCGTCTTCCCGCTCCCGCGCCTCGCCGCGCGCGACCATGCGGGGGCGCTGGCCGACCTCGGCGAGGTCGTGCGCGCCGCCGGGACGGCCGCGGTGAAGGTCATCCTCGAGACCGGTGCGCTCTCCGATCCCGAGAAGGCCGCGGCGTGCGCCCTCGCGCGTGCCGCCGGGGCCGCGTTCGTGAAGACGTCCACCGGGTTCGGGCGCGGCGGCGCGACCGCCGAGGACGTCGCGCTGCTGCGCGGGATCGTCGGGCCGTCGGCGGGCGTGAAGGCGTCCGGCGGCATCCGCACCGCCGCCGACGCGCTCCGGATGGTTCGGGCCGGCGCGAGCCGGCTCGGGACGAGCGGCGGCGTCGCCATCGTCACCGGCGCATGGTGACTCGCGCCCCTACGTCCGGCTGAGCCGGGCCGCGACCCGCTCGGCCTCCGCGACGAGCTCGCGCACGAGCTCGCCCGCCGGGCGCGCGCGCGCGAGCGGCACGCCCTGGCCCGCCCACATGGAGGCGAGATCGGCGCGCCCCTGCCTCGTCGCGGCCTGGCGCAGCTCCCCGGTCAGCGCGTTCTGGTGCGGGTAGGGGAGGATCGCCCCCGCCCGCTCCACGTCCACCATGAAGCGGGTTGCGAAACCTCGGACGAGCTTGCCCGAGTAGGCGCGCGTGAGTCGGGTCGGGTCGGAGACGCGCGGCGTCAGCACCTCGCGCTTGTGGAGCGCGCTCGCCCCGCTCTCCGGGCACGCCAGGAAGGCGGTCCCGAGCTGCACCGCCGCGGCGCCGAGTGCGAGCGCCGCCACCACGCCGCGGCCGTCCATGATCCCGCCCGCCGCCACGACCGGGATCTTCACCGCGTCCACCACCTGCGGCACGAGCGCCATGGTGCCGATGAGCGCGCCCTCTGGCGGGCCCGCGAACGTCCCGCGGTGCCCGCCCGCCTCGCCGCCTTGCGCCACCACGGCGTCGACGCCGCTCGCCTCGAGCGCCTTCGCCTCCTCGACCGTGGTCGCGGACCCGAGCACGGCGAGGCCGAGCGCGTGCAGCGCCTCGACCTCCTGCGGCGGCAGCGCTCCGAAGGTGAAGCTGAACACCGGCACGCGCTCCTCCTTCACCACCGCCAGCTGGCCGAGGAAGTCCGTCGGCGGGGCGAGCCGCGGCCTCGGCGCGATCCCCAGCTCGCGTCCGATGGGCTCTAGCGCCGCGGCGGCGGCACGCAGTTCTTCCTCTCCCGGTGGGGCGGCCCCAGGCTCCGGCACGAACAGGTTCACCGCGAACGGGCGGCGCGTCCGCTCGCGGATGGCGCGGATGGCGGCGCGGAGCTCCTCGGGGGCGAGATAGCCGCCACCGAACGAGCCGAGCGCGCCCGCCTCGGAGCCGGCCGCCACCAGCTCGGGCGTGCTCGGTCCGGCGGCCATGGGGGCGACGATGATCGGGTGCGCGATCCCGAGGCGGCGCGAGAGCGTGGTCGGCCACATGCCGCGATTCTGTGAGGGCGACTCCATCCGCGCCACGCCATCGGCGGCGGGTGCCAGGAAGCGTGCGCATGCCCCGGAATGGGTCTACATCTCCAACATGACCGACCGGCGTCGCTTCGTCATCGTGGTGGCCGACAGCGCCGGGTGCGGCGCGCTCCCCGACGCCGCGGAGTACGGCGACGAGGGCTCGGACACGATCGGCAACACCAGCCGCGCCGTGGGCGGCCTCGCGCTCCCCAACCTGGGGCGGCTCGGCCTCGGGAACCTGACCGCCGTGGCGGGCGTGCGGCCGGACGCGAGCGCGGCGGGGTTCTACGGCAAGATGCAGGAGCGCTCGCACGGGAAGGACACCATCACCGGTCACTGGGAGATGATGGGCATCGTGCTGCAGGAGGCGCTGCGGCTGTTCCCGAAGGGCTTCCCGCCGGAGATCCTCGAGCCGTGGCTCGCCGCGACCGGAGCGCCCGGCGTGCTGGGGAACGAGGCCGCCAGCGGGACGGAGATCATCCAGCGGCTCGGGGAGGAGCACCAGCGGACGGGGAAGCCCATCGTCTACACGTCCGCCGACTCGGTGTTCCAGGTCGCCTGCCACGAGGAGACCGTGCCGCTCGAGACGCTGTACGCCTGGTGCCGCGCGGCTCGCCGGCTGCTCGACCCGTGGCGCGTGGCGCGCGTCATCGCCCGCCCGTTCGTGGGCCGGCCCGGCGCCTACACCCGCACCTACAACCGCAAGGACTTCTCGATCGCGACGCCCGGCCCGACCGTGCTGGAGCGGCTCGTCGAGCGCGGCGTCCCGGTGGTGGGGGTCGGGAAGATCCCGGACATCTTCGACCGCAAGGGCATCACCGAGGAGGTCCACACCGCCGGCAACACCGACGGCCTCCGGCAGACCGAACGGCTGCTCGAGACGTTCGACCGCGGTTTGCTGTTCGTGAATCTGGTCGACTTCGACATGCTGTACGGCCACCGCAACGACCCGAAGGGCTACGCCCGGGCGCTCGAGGAGCTCGATCGCGCGCTGCCGCGGCTCTTCGACCGGCTCCGCCCGGGCGACGTCTTCGCGCTCACCGCCGACCACGGCTGCGACCCCACGACGCCCTCGACCGACCACTCGCGCGAGTACGTCCCGCTGCTCGTCCACGCGCCCGCCCGGGGCGGCGGCGCGCTCGGCGTGCGCGGCACCTTCGCCGACCTGGGCGCGAGCGTGGCTGAGTTCTTCGGGGGCGAGGCGAAGGTGGGGGAGAGCTTCCTCGGACAGCTCCGAGGGTGAACCGCCCCCTCTCCCCTGGCGGGGGAGAGCACCAGGGGAGAGGAGGCGGCGGACGTCGTCTACTTCTTCTTGGCGGGCTTCCCGGCCCGCGCGCGCAGCTCGGCGGCGGCTTCCTTGATCTCGGAGAGATCGCGCACCATCTCGCTCCAGCCGTACCAGAGCGCGTAGTCGGGGCTGTTGTGGAACGCGCCCTGGAACGTCCGCATGCGGTGCTCCAGGAACATCACGAACAGCTTCTGCTCCGGCACGGTCGGGGCGTCGTGGAACGTGAGCAGGTCGGGGAACGGGTAGGCGTAGTCCTTGGGCTTCTTCAGCACGCCGTCCTGGTAGAGCGCAGCCACCGTCCGGATCGCCTCCGCCATGAGGTGGTCCGCGTCGCGGATGAGGTCCTCCGAGTTCTTGAACTGGGCCTTCACGAAGGCGGGCGCGTGGCACTTCTGGCAGGTCTCGACCATCGTCTTGCGCGAGGCGTCGAACTCCTCCTGCGACAGGCGCGCCACCTGTGCCGCCTTCACGACGTCGAGGCGCGGGGTGGGCTTGCCGCTCGGATCGAGCACGCCCAGGCCCTGCAGGATGGTGACCCGATCAGCCGCCCACTGCTTGTCCTCCGGCATCGGGAGTCGCACCGCCAGGAAGCCCCAGGCGGTGCGCACCTCGTGGCTGCCGTTCTGCATGTGGCAGGTCTGGCACGTCGGCGCGCCCGCGTCCTTCGGGATCACGCCGAGCTGTTTCAGCTCGCTGCGGACGCCGTGCTTGGAGGACTCGTACATCTCCCACTGCGGGTGATCGAACCCCATGTGACAGGTCCGGCACGCCTGCGGTGAACGCGCCTCCTCGACCCGGAACGAGTGGCGGGTGTGGCAGGCATCGCACGACGCGTTCCCGTAGCCCTCGCGCGCCTTCTTGACGTCGCGCATGTCGGCCTCGCTCTTGAGGCCGAGGTTGTGGCAACCGCCACAGCCCTTCTGACCCTCCATGAGCGCCATCGGCTGGTAGTGGAAGGTCGGCATCGCCTTCATGGCGGCCCATGCGAACGCGTGCTTCGACTTCTTGAACTGGTCGACCTGCTGGGCGTGGCACTGGGCGCAAGTGTCGGGGGTCGGCAGCCTCACCTTCGCGACGTCGTCCTTCGAACGATGGTCCGCGCCGTGGCAGGTGTCGCACGAGATGCCGTTCTGGCTGTGCTTCGAGAGTCGCCAGTCGGAGACGATCGTCGGCGTGAGGTTCTGGTGACACGTGACGCACGCGTCGTCGGCGGCCCGGGCCCCCTTCGCGGCGGGCTTGGTCTGGGCCAGCCCGAGCGCTGGCGCGAGGGCGACGGCGAGGACGAGGGAGAAGGTGCTGCGCTTCGTCATGAATCCTCCGATGAACGGGGCTGTGATGAGAGTGCTGGGATGAGCTGCTCGCGGGATCGCACTAGGTCCCGACGAAGGTGGGGAAGATCCCGAGGATCCGCTCGTCCTCGCGCAGGAGCCGCTCGGTGAGCTCCTCCAGGGCGGTGCCGTCGCCGGCCTCGATCACCGCCGCCAAGCGGCAGGAGCCGTCGCCGCCCTGCAGCGTGAGGCCCGGCACGCGGAGGAGCGCTCCGGCGACGGCGGGGGCCGCGCCCGGCACGGTCTCGATGACGACGCCCGCGACGACCGGGCTCAAGCCTTCTCCACCTTGACCGCGCAGATCTTGAACTCGGGCTGGCGAGACACCGGGTCCACCGCGTCGACCGTGACGCGGTTGCACAGGTGCTCCGCGTCGTGCATGTGCACGAAGACGAGCCCGAGCCGCGCGGCGTCCGTGACCTTGACGCGGAACGTCTCCGCGCCGCGGCGCGAGCTCACCCGGACGCGGTCGCCGTCCTTCACCTCGAGCCGCGCCGCGTCCTGCGGATGCAGCTCCGCGAGCGCCTCGTAGCTGGCGTGCTGCAGCTCCTTGCAGTTGCGGGTCATGGTCCCCGTGTGCCAGTGCTCGAGGACGCGTCCGGTGGTGAACCACATCGGGTAGGCGGCATCCACCACCTCCTCGGGCGGCTTCTGCGGCCTGAGCCACACCACCGCGCGTCCGTCGGGGCGGCCGTAGAACTTCACTCGCTGCGGGTGGTCGGCCGGCACGAGCGGGTCCTCGCCGCGGACGTAGCGCCGCTTCGTCCCGGGGTGGTCCGCGCTCGGCATGGGCCAGAGCAGGCCGTGCGCCTGCCGGAGCCGCTCGCGGGTCATGCCGCTGAAGTCGTAGGCGGTGCCCCTCGCGACGCCCAGGATCTCCTCCCACGCGTCCGCCGGCGACTGGAAGGGGACGAGGTCACCATGGCCGAGCCGCCGCGCCAGGTCGCACAGGACGTCGAAGTCGGGTCGTGCCTCCCCCTGCGGCGGCACCGCGCGCTCGAGGAGCTGGTACCGCCGCTCGGTGCAGCCGTAGACGCCCTCCTTCTCCGCCCACAGCGCGGCCGGGAGCACGACGTCGGCGAGCTCGCTCGTGCGGGTGGGGTGGAACGCCTCCGAGACCACCACGAAGGCGCCCTCGCGCCGCATCGCGCGCCGGTAGCGCTCGACGTTCGGCAGGGACTGGCCAGGATTCGTGCACATCACGTACAGGCACTTCAGCTTCCCGTCCTCGAGGGCGCGGAAGAGGTCGATCGCCGGGAGGCCTGGCTTCGCGCTCAGCGTCCCCGGCGCCACCTTCCAAAGCCGCTCCATCTCGGCCCGGTGCTTCTCGTTCGCCACGAGCCGCCCGTACGGCAGGAGGTGGGAGAGCGCGCCGCCGTCGCGGACGCCCCCACACGCGTTGGGCTGGCCGGTCAGCGAGAGCGGCGTCGAGCCAGGCAGGCCGATCTTCCCGCTCACGAGGTGCAGGTTGTGGACGAGCTGGTTCGCCCAGACGCCCCGGGAGCGCTGGTTCAGGCCCATGGTCCACATGGACATCGCGCTGCGGCCCTTCTCGCCGAACCAGCGCGCCGCGCGGGTGATGTCCTCCGCGCTGCAGCCGGCGAGCGCCGCGACCTTCTGCGGAGTGTAGTCGGCGAGGAGCCGCTCGTAGTCGGCGCGCGCCTTGTTCACCTCCGTGCCCTCGCCGAAGGCGACGTGGTCCTTCAGGAAGGCCTCGTCGACGAGCCCGTCGGCGAAGAGGACGTTCGCCATCGCGTTCAGGATGGCGAGGTCGGTGCCCGGGACGAACGAGAGGTGGAGATCGGCGATGCGGCAGGTGGGCGTGCGGCGCGGGTCGAGCACGATCACCTTGACGTTCTTGCCGCTCTCCTTGCGCCGCAGGATGCGGTGGAAGAGGACCGGGTGGGCCTCGGCCGTGTTCGATCCCACGAGGAGGAAGACGTCCGCGTGGTCGATGTCCTCGTAGCAACCCATCGGCTCGTCCTTGCCGTAGGTGCCGACGTACCCGGCGGTCGCGCTCGCCATGCAGAGGCGCGGGTTGCCCTCGACGTTGTTGGTGCGGATCCCCGCCTTGAACAGCTTGTTCGCGACGTAGGTCTCCTCCGTGAGGGCCTGGCCGGAGCCGTAGAAGCCGACCGCGTCCGGCCCGAACTTCTGGATCGCCTCCTGGAACTTCGCCGCGACGAGCCCCATCGCCTCGTCCCAGCTCGCGCGCTGGAAGCCGTCGCCCTTGCGGACGAGCGGGTGCAGGTGACGATCGGGCGCTGACATGATCTGCGGCAGCAGGTAACCCTTGACGCACAGGTACCCGGCGTTGTGGTCGTCCTTGTCGCCCTGCACCGCGACCACCTTCCCGCCGCGCGCGCCGACGTAGAGGCCGCAGCCGGTGCCGCAGTACCGGCAGACGCTCTTCGTCCAGGTGACGTCGTCGCCTGCGACCGCGGCGACGGGCCCCGAGAGCGCGGAGAGCGCGGACGCGGCGGCGGTGCTCTTGAGGAAGTCGCGGCGAGAGAGCGCCATGGCTCAGCTCCGGTTCGGCGCCGGGTGCGGCGAGGTGCCCTTCGCCGTCAGCGCGTGGGGGGCGTGGCAGTCGAAGCAGCGGGCGGGCGCGCCGTCCTTCGACACGGTCGCGGCCTGCGCCGTGTGGCACCCGGCGCAGCCCGCCGCCTGGGGACGCGCGCGGAAGTCGGCGCCGGTCGAGCCGTGGCACACGAAGCACTTCACGAGCGCCAGGCCGTGGCGGCTCGCCTGCCACTGCGCGGCGACCTCGGGCGTCGCCTGCGCGTGGCACTCGGCGCAGGTGACGAGTCCGGTCTCGACCTCCGGGTGGACGGCCTGGACCTGGGGCGCCGCACCGCGCTGCGCCGGCTTCGAGCTGGCGCATGCCCCGAGCGCTAGCGCCGCCCCGAGCGCTAGCGCCGCCCCGAGCGCCGCCGTCACGAGCGCGGCGCCTACCCCGAGCACGTTCTCGCCGCGCCGCATGGCCGCCTCCCTACCTCGCCACGCTCGCCGGGACGATGCCCGGCGCTGGCGTCGGCGCGGTGGCGAGCGTGCTCGCGCCGAGGAGCGACGCCTTCACCTGCGCCTGGCGAGCGAGGTCGATCGACTCGCCCAGGATCCGGCCGAGCTCCTGCGGAGCGTGGAAGCCCATCGAGTTCTCCGCCGCGACGAAGTCGAGGCGCCACTGGGCGGCGCGCTGGAGCTCCTCCAGCTCCTTCAGCGCCGGGTTCTTCTCGACCTGGGCGCGCCACGCGGCGAGCAGGTTCGCCTTCACCTCGGCGGCCATCTTCTTCTCCTGCTCCTCCTTCGGCGCCTTCTGGAACGCCTCCTGCTTCTCGAGCGTCTCCTTCGCCTTCGCGGTCGCGGCCCCGCGGGCGCGGTCGTCGTAGGGCTTCCGGACGGCGACGATGGCGTCGATCATCGCGACGTTCGCCTGGCCCGCGCGCGTCAGGAGCGCGAAGTGGCGGTCCTGGATGGCGAGCACGCGCGCCTTGATCTCGTCGTCGCCGTACGGGTGACAGCTGGCGCAGGCGCGGTTGGGCTGGAGCAGCGGGCTCCGCACCCAGTGATCCGAGAACTTCTGCGCGCCCTCGCGCTTGTAGGGCATGTGGCAGTCGGCGCACGTGACGCCGCTCCGCGCGTGGATGCCCTGGCTCCACACCTCGAACTCCGGGTGCTGCGCCTTCAGGAGCTCGAAGCCGGTCTCGGCGTGCGTCCAGTCCTTGAACCGCTGCCCCTTCACCGTCGTGTTGTCATAGAGGTGCTCCATCTGCTCCACCTTGAGCCCCTCGGCCCACGGGAAGAAGATGGTCTGCCCCTTGCCGCAGAAGTACTCGACGTGGCACTGGCCGCAGACGTACGAGCGCTTCTCCTGGCGCGTCGAGTCGAGGTTCGGGTCGTACGGCTTCTTGCGGTCGGTCTTGCGCCAGCGCTCGATCGACGGCAGGTGCGAGACGTCGCCCTGACCCGCGGCGAGCTTCTGGATGGCGGCGATGAAGCCGGGGCGCGTGACGCGGAGCTCCATCGACTGCGAGTCGTGGCAGTCGACGCAGGAGACCGGGTGCGGCTTGCCGCCCTGGCCGACAAGCTCGCCGAGCTGCTTGTGGGCGTCCCAGTAGCTCATCTCGCCCACCTTCGCGAGCCCGGCCTGCAGCTGCTCGGCCTCGCTCGCCTGAGGCGCGGCCTCCTTCCCGAGCTTCTTGTAGAGCGGCACGATCGAGGCGTGGCAGTGGAGGCAGTTGCCGGATTGCTTTCCCTCGGCCGGCACGTTGCGCTTCGTGACCTCCTGGTCGTTGAGCATGTACGCGTGGCCGCGGCGGTCGCGGTAGTCGACGGCAAAGAGGTACCCGGCGAAGATGCGCTTCAGCCACGGGTCGCGGTCCGCCTTCTCCGGCGGCATCTCGCCTTCGGCGGGGCCCGCGCCGCCGCCGTACTTCGTGGCGGTGCGCTCGGCCGTGCGCTTGTAGTCGTCGAACTCGCGGGGCCAGTTCTTGCCCCACTTCGCCGGGTCGGTGTCGTTCTCGCCGACCTCGACGACCTTGACGTAGGCGTGCCGCGCCTCCGTCTTGCGCTCGCTGATGTTGACGAGCAGCGCCGCGGCGCCGACCGCCACCAGGGCGAAGACGCCGGCGACGAGCGCGATGAGGAGGCCGCGGTTCCTGCGGGGCTGTGGGTCGGCGGTCATGAGGTGCTCCTTTTTCGTGCGAGACGGCGTGAGAGGCTTGGTCAGCGGAGGTGGCCGACGGAGGCG
Organism: Anaeromyxobacteraceae bacterium; assembly: GCA_035538735.1. Lineage (GTDB taxonomy): Bacteria > Myxococcota > Myxococcia > Myxococcales > Anaeromyxobacteraceae > Anaeromyxobacter_A. The sequence continues at coordinate 12,823 of DATLJU010000028.1, forward strand.
TGGCAGCGGACGCACGACACGTCACGGCCGTGCGCGATGTCCTCGACCAGGTCGCTGTGGCAACGACGGCAGTTGTCCTCGACGACCCGCTTGCTCTGGGCCCGCGCCTGGATGGCGTCCGGGTAGCCGCCGAGCGTGAACGCGAGCGAGTGGTGGTAGCCGTTCATGGCCTTCACCACGTACTTCGAGATCGGTCCGGCCGGGGTGTGGCAGTCGTTGCACGTCGCGACGAGGTGGTGCGGCGCGGCCTGCCACCCCGCGTAATGGCTCGCCATGACGTGGCAGTTCGCGCAGGTCGCCGGATCGTTCCCGAGGTACGACGAGCCCTTCGCGTACTGGAATGCATAGCCGGCGACGCCCGCCGCCACGCCCGCGAACGCGGCGATGGCGAGGACGGGCAGGCTGGCGATGCCCCTCGTCGTGCGCATGGTTCCTCCCGCCCGCAGTCCATCCACGGGTCGTGACGGCGCCGACGACAAGAGCAAGGGTGGGGCCACCCGGCGCGAGGACGGCAAGTGCGCGGAGTTACCCGGACGGAGGTACGAATCGTCGCAGCCCCGCCACGGTAGGACCGGACGCGAGCATCCGAGCGGTCCGGATGTGCGGGTCCGAAGTCATCGCGGTCGCGGTCGCGGTCGAGGTCGCGGTCGAGGTCGAGGTCGGGGTCGAGGTCGGGGTCGAGGTCGGGGTCGAGGTCGGGGTCGAGGTCGGGGTCGAGGTCGGGGTCGAGGTCGGGGTCGAGGTCGTGG
>DATLJU010000029.1:0-5018 GCA_035538735.1 Anaeromyxobacteraceae bacterium
GCGCTGCGCTCCCTCTGGCGGCGGGAGCGGGAGCTCTTTGGTCCCCCGGAGCTGGCGGCGCTCAAGGCGGTGGCCGCGGCGCTCCGCGAAGATGGGCCCCGCCCCTCCGCCCGGCAGGTGCTGCGCGACGTCTTCGGCCACGAGGCGTTCCGGCCCGGCCAGGAGGCCATCATCGAGGCGGTGCTCTCCGGCCGCGACTGCCTCGGCGTCATGCCCACCGGCGCGGGCAAGTCGCTCACCTACCAGATCCCGGCGCGGGTGCTGGGGGGGACGACGCTCGTCGTCTCGCCGCTCATCGCGCTCATGAAGGACCAGGTCGACGCGATGGCGCGGGTGGGCCTGCGCGCCACGTTCCTCAACTCGAGCCTCGACCCGGAGGAGCGGCGCGCGCGCGTGCAGCGGATCCGGCGCGGCGAGCTCGAGCTCGTCTACGCCGCGCCAGAGGGGCTCGAGGCCTCGGTCGGTTCGGCGCTGTCGGGCGTCCGGCTGAGCGCGCTCGCGGTCGACGAGGCGCACTGCATCAGCCAGTGGGGGCACGACTTCCGGCCCGCCTACCGCAACCTGCGCGACCTCAAGGCGCGCTTCGGCGGGCTGCCGGTCCTCGCCCTCACCGCCACCGCCACCGCGCAGGTGACGCGCGACATCGTCGACCAGCTCGGGATGGACGACCCGCTCGTCCTGCGCGGCACGTTCTTCCGCCCGAACCTCCGCCTCCACGCCTACCGGAAGGGGGAGGGTCGCGGCCACGGCGCCGCCATGGCGGGGCGCGGCCTCAAGACGCGCGACGCGCTCCTGCGCCTGGTCCGGTCGCGGCCGGGGGAGAGCGGGATCGTCTACTGCCTGTCGCGCAAGTCGGTGGAGGCGACCGCGGAGCTGCTGCGCGACCACGGCGTGCGCGCGACCGCGTATCACGCCGGCATGGAGCCGGAGGAGCGCACCCGGGCCCAGGACGCCTTCCACTCGGGAGAGGTGGAGGTGGTGTGCGCCACCGTCGCGTTCGGGATGGGGATCGACAAGCCCGACATCCGGTACGTCATCCACCGCGACATGCCGCGCTCGATCGAGGGGTACTACCAGGAGATCGGGCGCGCCGGGCGCGACGGCGCGCGCTCCGAGTGCGTGCTGTTCTACTCCTGGGCCGACGTCGTGAGCTGGGATCGCCTGGTCGAGGGGTCGGAGCCGGAGGTCGCCGAGCTGCAGCGGCGCCAGGCGCGGGAGATGTTCCGCGTCGCCGAGGACGCGGTCTGCCGCCACCAGACGCTGGTCCGCCACTTCGGCGAGCGGATCGACGGCTGCGGCGAGAGCTGCGACCTCTGCGCCGGGACGGATCTCGTCTCCGAGGCGAAGCCCGTGCGAACGACGCGCAGTGGCCCCAGCGCCCACCCAGCCCCCGCGAGTCGGGGAGCGGGCCGGGTGCCGGCCGCCGACCTCGACACAGAAGGCGCCGAGCTCTTCGAGCGCCTCCGTGCCGTGCGCAAGGAGCTCGCCGCCGAGCGGGGGCTCCCCGCCTACTGCGTCTTCTCCGACGCCATCCTGCGCGCGCTCGTGGAGCAGCGGCCCCGCGACGAGGTGGAGCTCGCGGCGGTGAAGGGGGTCGGGCGCAAGAAGGCGCAGACCTATGCGGAGGCGTTCCTGCCGTTGCTGAGGGCCGGTTAGTTCGAAGGCGCCGCTACAAGTAGCTGACCGACCCCTGCACCTCGGCGCAGAACTGCGCCCCGGCGGTGAAGGTCCCGCTCGGCGCCTGGCTCGGGTCGATGGCGCCCGAGAGCTCGAGCACGAGCCGGCCGGACTGCAGGTATGGAAAGACGTCCGTGCCATCGCTCGTCACCTCGATGCTCGTTCCGGCGCCCGCGGCGGGGCGCTGGTAGGTCCCGAGCGTCGCCTTCGACAGCGTGCTCCCGAAGGGAGGGACGGCCTTGACGGTGAGCGTCGTCACGAAGGCGGTGCTCTGGGTGGAGTCGAGGGCGATCGAGCGGAAGAGCACGTGGACGTCGTGCACGCCGCTCCTGGTGAGATCGGGGATGGCGGAGCCCATCGTGAACGCGAGCAGGATGGGCGGCAGCGGAGCCGTCGTCACGCCGGGCACGCGGGTGCTGGCGACCGTGTAGCTCGGAGACGTCACGCAGACTCGGTCGACCTGCAGGTCGGCGCCGCAGCCGGCGAGGGCGATGAGGACGAGGGCACGCGCCGCGCGCACGGGCTGGTCACCAGATCCCGACCGCGAGGCCGATGCTGGCCGCGGGCGCCCAGGCAGCGAGGTGGATCGGCGAGGAGTTCAGGACGCTCCCCGACCCGTTGGCGAAGTGGTCGATCCCGTTCAGCGTGCTCCAGGCGCGCGTGAGCCCCGCCCGGACGAAGAAGGTGGTGCGCTCCGGGTCGCCGAGCTCGAGCCCGAACAGGGCCGAGACGTAGGTGTACCCGGCGCTCGAGAGCGAAGCCCTCATCGCCGCGGGGAAGTTCAGCCCCGACAGCGGCGACCGGAGATCGGCGTCGAAGCTCCTGCCGCCCTCCACGGTCGCGGTCGGCCTCGCCCACGAGCGCCACGGCGCGACGGTGACGCCCCCCTGGACCCCGTAAGCGTAGTAGTTCCAGGTGAGGCCGCCGTGCAGGCGCGCCCAGGGGACGAAGGGGTGCGTGGTGAGGGCGGCGACGGCCCCCGACGGCGCGGTGGCGGCGAGGTGAAGGCCGAGGTCCCACGGTCGCTCCCCGGCGCGCGCCCACCCCGGAACTGCGGTAAGGAGGACCCCGACGAGGAGGACGTGCATGGCGCTCACCGCCACTCTGTATGACTTCGAGGTGGCGCTCAGCCACGTCGACCTGGGGCTCCAGCTCACCCTGCAGGTCCGCGCCGCGCGACACCCATCGGAGACGCTGGAGCGCGTCTGGCTCCGCGTGCTCGCGTTCTGCTGGTTTCACCAGGAGCGAATCACGTTCGGGCCCGGCCTCTGCGACCCGGACGCGCCCGATCTCTACGCGGACGACCTCACCGGCCAGAAGGAGCTCTGGGTGCGGGTGGGGCGGCCCGATCCGGCCCGGGTGCAGCGCGAGGCGGACCGCGCCGGCAGGGCCCGGGTCGGCGTGATGTTCGACGCGCCGGCGCGGATGGAGGCGTTCCTGGCCGAGGCGCGCCAGGCGCAGCTCTCACGACTCGGCCGGGTCGAGCTGGTGGCGGTCGCCCCGGCGCTGCTCGGCGCTCTGGCTGCCCGTGACCAGCGCCGGACGCGCCTCACGCTGACGATCGTCGGCGACCACGTGTACGCGGAGCTGAACGGGCAGGCGGTCGATGGGCCGCTCGCTCGTGGGTCGGTCTGACCCTTTCCCGCCCCCTCGTGCGCGTTTTCGGAACGAATTTCGAATGCAACGGCTCGCTCCGGCGTTAGAACTCGGGCGGTAATCGTACCAGCCCGGTTCTGATTCCCCAGAGTCCCCATGCTGCGGATGAGCAAGCTCACGGATTACGGTCTCGTCCTGCTGACCCATCTGGCGCAGGGCGGGTCGCCTGGCGTGCGAACGGCGCACGAGCTGGCGCGCTGCTCGCGCGTGCCGCTCCCGACCGTCTCGAAGATCTTGAAGGAGCTGTCGAAGGCAGGGATCGTCGTGTCTCACCGCGGTCGCTGCGGCGGGTACAGCCTGGCGCGCCCGCCCGATGCGATCTCCGTGGCCTCCGTCATCGAGGCGCTCGAGGGCCCGGTCTCCCTCACGGAGTGCAGCGTCCATGACGGGGGCTGCTCGCTCGAGCCGATCTGCGTGGCGAAGAGCCACTGGGGACCGATCAGCCGCGCCATCCAGCGGACGCTGCAACGGCTGCCGCTCACGGCGCTCGGGCCTCGCCTGGTGCACCTCGGCGCGCCCGCCGGGGGACGAGCCCCCGCCCTACCGACGCTCGGGGGACAGGCCGCGGCGCTCCGCGTCGCGCCCGCCCCCGACGCGCTCTCAAGCAACACCAGCACGGGAATGACGCCATGACCCAGGACGCCGCGCTCCGCGAGCTCACGGAAGGCAAGTACAAGTACGGCTTCGTCACGGACGTCGAGACCGACCAGGTCCCGAAGGGCCTGTCCGAGGACATCATCCGGATCATCTCCCAGAAGAAGGGCGAGCCGGATTGGATGCTGGCGTGGCGGCTGGAGGCATACCGCCGCTGGCTCGCCATGACCGAGCCGACCTGGCCGAACGTCCACTATCCGAAGATCGACTACCAGGACATCGTCTACTACTCGGCGCCCAAGCCGAAGAAGAAGCTCGGCTCGATGGAGGAGGTCGATCCCGAGCTCACGAAGGCGTTCGAGAAGCTGGGCATCCCGCTCGCGGAGCAGGCGCGGCTCGCCAACGTGGCCGTCGACGCCGTCTTCGACTCCGTCTCGGTCGCGACCACCTTCAAGGAGAAGCTGGCGGAGAAGGGCGTCATCTTCTGCTCCTTCTCCGACGCGGTGAAGAACCACCCCGAGCTCGTGAAGAAGTACCTCGGCTCGGTGGTCCCCTCCACCGACAACTTCTTCGCCTCGCTCAACTCCGCGGTCTTCTCCGACGGCAGCTTCGCCTATATCCCGAAGGGCGTCCGCTGCCCGATGGAGCTGTCGACCTACTTCCGCATCAACGCCTCCGACACCGGCCAGTTCGAGCGCACGCTCATCGTCGCCGACGAGGGGGCCTACGTCTCCTACCTCGAGGGCTGCACGGCGCCGGTGCGCGACGAGAACCAGCTGCACGCGGCGGTGGTGGAGCTCGTCGCGCTGCCGGGCGCCGAGATCAAGTACTCGACGGTGCAGAACTGGTACCCGGGCGACGCCGAGGGGCGGGGCGGCATCTACAACTTCGTCACCAAGCGCGCCAAGGCGATGGAGCGCGCCAAGGTGAGCTGGACTCAGGTCGAGACGGGCTCGGCGATCACCTGGAAGTACCCGAGCTGCATCCTCCAGGGCGACGACAGCGTGGGCGAGTTCTACTCGGTGGCGCTCACGAACCACCGCCAGCAGGCCGACACCGGCACGAAGATGATCCACATCGGCCAGCGGACG
>DATLJU010000030.1:0-4024 GCA_035538735.1 Anaeromyxobacteraceae bacterium
GTTCGCCCTGAGCGTAGGGCTCGCCGTCAGGCGAGCCCGTAGTCGAAGGGCGAACGCACCTCGGTCACACGAGCAGCAATCCCTCCGCGAAGAAGGCGAGGAGCCCGAGCGCCAGCAGCATCGACCAGAGCGGCACCTGGCGCGGCCCCTGGGCCGCGTCGCTGGCGACGCGGGCGTGGCCCTCGCCACCGAACCAGGCGGTGAGCTCCTGGGGGTCGAGCCGCGCCGTGTCGCTCTCGCGGGGATCGGGCAGGACCGCGAAGGCGAGGCGTGGGTCGAGGCGCTGCTCGCCGTGCTCCTCCACCTTGACCTGCCACAACCCCGGCCGGTCGGGGACGAGCGTGAGCGCCCCCTTCGGATCGCTGCGGAGCGCCGAGGCCGGGCGCTCGCTGCCGTCGGGACCGACGAGGGCGGCGACGCGCTGCCCTTCGTCGGGGACGATCGCGCGCGGCGCGTTCACGACGGACGGGCGATCGCGCCGCTCCTCCAGGCTGCCGCCGAGGTACGCGGCGAGCCGCTGGATGACGGGCAGGAAGCTCGTGCGGATGGTCCAGTCGGACCAGGTGCGGTCGACGGTGGAGGTGTAGAGCACGACGCGCCCTTGCCCGCGCCGCGCCTCGACCAGCGCTGGAGCGCCGTCGTCGTATGAGACGAGGACCCGGTCGCCCGGGCCGCCGCGCTCGGCCGGCTTGAGCAGCATGTAGCGCCAGGTCCGCACCCCCTCGAACCCCTCCCGCGCCGGCCCGGTGAAGACCTGCAGCGCCGGGTGGCTCCAGTCGATGTCGGCGAAGCGAGCGGCGCGCGACTCGGCGCCTGGCGCGCCGCGCTCGGCCGCGGTCTTCACGACGTGGAGCGGCCGCGGCAGGAGCCCCTTCAGCTCCTCGTCCCAGCGATCCGGGTCGACCTCGTCGCCCATGGCGAGGAACAGGCCGCCGCCGCGCTCCACGAACTCGCGCAGCTCGGCCGCCTTCGGCCCGAGGGCGCGCACGTTGAGCAGGAAGACGACGTCATAGTCGGCGAGCTTCACGGTCCGCAGCGCGTCGGCGTCGACGACGGTGGGACGGACCGGCGAAGCGTTCGAGGCGAGCGCCGCCTCGACGAAGAACGCCTCGTCGCGGTGGCGCACCGGCGAGGGCGCGCCGTTCACGATCAGCGTCTTCACCTCGCGCGGCACCGCCACCGTCGCGACGCGCGCGTCGTCGACCTCGAGCGCGTCGGGGGGGATCGTCACCGACACCGAGGCCGGCCCGCCTTGCGGGAAGCGCACCGAGAGCGTCTTCTTCACGGCGCCGCCCGGCGGGACCTGGGCGTACGAGCGCATCGTGACCGGCGTGGAGGGCGGACCGAGGTGGACCTGCAGCTCGACGTCGCGCGCCCTCGCGTTCGACCTCGGCTCGCCGAAGGAGGCGACGGTGGCGGTGACGCGGTAGACGCGCGGTCCGGCCGACGAGTCCGGCTCGGCGGCGAGCTCCGTCAGAGCCAGGTTGGGGAGCGCCTCGCCGCGGGCCGCGTCGAGCAGCGTCACCTCGGGGCGCTCGCGACCGGAGGCGCCCTGGACCATGGGTGGCGCCGCGTCGAGCCGCCAGGACGAGGCGGCGAGGTCGGTCGCCACCACCAGCCGCTTCGAGAGCGAGGCGCCGGTGCCGCTCTCGGAGAGCGCGCGGGCCGCGGCCGCGGCGCAGGCGGTCATGTCGCCGTGGCCGAGGGTCGGCTCCGCCTCGCGTAGCGCGCGCCGCACCGCGGCCTTGTCAAAGGTGGGCGGCGCCGCGACGGGCGCCGCCGGGCCGCCGCAGACGACGGCGGTGGCCGGCTCCTCGCCAGAGAGGTCGTCGAGGGCGGCGAGCAGATCGGCCCGGGCGCGCTCGAACAGCGTCTCACCGTGCAGCCGGTAGCCCATCGAGGCGGAGGCGTCGAGCACGAGCGCGACCGCGGAGGGACCCCGGGCCGCGGCCGCCCGCGCCTCCTCGGGCCGCTCGAGCCGCGGTCGCATGAGGGCGGCGGCGACGGCGGCGAGGAGGAGCGTGCGGGCCGTGAAGAGCAGCACCTTCTTGAGCCGCAGCCGCCGCTCCGTCTCGCGGCGGGCGCGCAGGATGAAGTCGATGGCGGGGAACGGCGTCGGCCGCGGGCGGCGCCGGAAGAAGAGGTGGATGGCGAGCGGCACGAGGGCGGCGAGCAGCCCCCACGCCAGCGCCGGGTGCAGGAGCGAGAAGCTCATGCGGCGCGCTCCCGCCGCGCCAGGAAGGGCAGGAGGATCCCGTCGAGCGGCCGGTCGCTGCGGCAGGGGACGAGCTCCAGATCCGCCTCGGCTGCGCTCCTGCGCACCTCCTCCAGCCAGCGGTGCAGCACCTCCAGGTAGCCCTTCCGCACGTCGCGCCCGTTCGCCTCCACCTCGCGCGGGTCCTCCATGGACAGGAACAGCGTCGGATCCTCGAACGGGAAGTCGATCTCGTGCGGGTCGAGGAGGTGGAAGACCGTGACCTCGTGCTTGCGGCGGCGGAGGAGCGCGAGCTGCTTCAGCACCTTCTCCTCGGCGTCGAACAGGTCCGTGAAGACGAGCACCGAGCTGCGCCGCGGGGCGTTCTCGAGGACGTGGTCCACCGCCGCGGCGAGGCGCGTCGGGCCGGACGGCGCGAGCGCCGCCAGTGTGTCGACGATCGCGGGCAGGTGGGAGGCGGCGGCGCGCGCCGGGATCGTCTTCACGACGCGGTCCGCGACCACCACGAGCCCGGCCGCGTCACCCTGCCGGACGAGCAGATAGGCGAGCGAGGCGGCGAGCGCGCTCGCGTACTCCAGCTTCGAGAGGCGCTCCGGGACGCCGCGGTAGCCCATCGACCCGGAGCCGTCGACGACCAGGAAGGCGCGCAGGTTCGTCTCTTGCTCGAACTGCTTCACGTAGTACTTGTCGAACTTGCCGTACGCCTTCCAGTCGATGCGGCGCACGTCGTCCCCGGGCGCGTACTCCTTGTGCTCGGCGAACTCGACCGACTGGCCGTGGTGGGGCGACTTGTGGAGGCCGGTCAGGACGCCCTCGGTGATGGCGCGCACGCGCAGGTGCAGCGTGGCGAGCCGCGCGAGGATCTCGGGGTCGAGGAGGTGCTTGCGGTCGGTCATCGCAGCGCGCCGTCACTCCTTCACGGTCTCGAGCAGCCGCGTCACGACGTCCTCCGCCGTCACGTTGTCCGACTCCGCACGGAAGTTCGTGATGACCCGGTGCACGAGCACGGGCTTCGCGAGCGCGCGGACGTCCTCCACCGCGGCGGCCATGCGGCCGTCGAGAATGGCGCGCGCCTTCGCGCCGAGGATGAGGTACTGGCTCGCACGCGGGCCGGCGCCCCACTCCACGAGATCCCGCACGAAGTCGGGAGCGCCGGGCTCCTTGGGCCGGGTGAGCCGGACCAGCTCCACCGCGTGCCGGATGACGTGGTCCGCGGCGGGCACGCGCAAGACGAGGTCCTGCAGCTCGCGGATCTTGTGCGGCGACAGCACGCGCTCGAGCGCCTGCCGCTGCGCCGTCGTGGTGGAGCGAACGATCTCGATCTCCTCCTCGGCGCTCGGATAGTGGACGTTCACGTAGAACATGAACCGGTCGAGCTGGGCCTCGGGTAAGGGATAGGTTCCCTCCTGCTCGATGGGGTTCTGCGTCGCGAAGACGAGGAAGGGCAGCTCGAGCGGATAGGTCTGTCCACCCGCGGTCACGCGGTACTCCTGCATCGACTGGAGCAGGGCCGCCTGCGTCTTGGGCGGCGTGCGGTTGATCTCGTCCGCGAGGATGAGGTTCGCGAAGATGGGGCCCTGGACGAAGCGGAACGTCCGGCGGCCGGTGGTGTGGTCCTCCTCGAGCACGTCGGTCCCCGTGATGTCCGAGGGCATGAGGTCGGGCGTGAACTGGATGCGGTTGAAGCTCAAGTTGAGCACGTCCGCCAGCGTCGAGATCAAGAGCGTCTTGGCCAGACCGGGCACGCCGACGAACAGGCAATGCCCGCGGGCGAACAGCGACGTGAGCAGCTGATCCATCACCGCCTGC
>DATLJU010000031.1:0-3466 GCA_035538735.1 Anaeromyxobacteraceae bacterium
AAAGGACAGACGTTCGATGCCTGCTCAGGGGGCGCATCCGACAGCGTGTACGACGTGACCGTCATCGCGAAGCCGACCAGCGGCGGTATTCCTGCGAGCGGTACGCTCGACGTGGTGCTCAACTTCGTGGCGACGAGCGTGAATGGTGTGCCCCTCAACGCGGCATCCGCGATGGCCGGAAGCGACACCGACGTCACCCGGCTCATCCAGACGCTCCAGGCTTTCTACGCCAAGCAGCAGATCACCGTGAACGTGACGTTCCAGGATGCTCCGACCGCCGTGCAGCAGCGTTACGCGACCGGCGTCAACATCGACCAGAACGGCGCCTGCTCGGATCTGTCGCAGCTCCTCACGAACGGCGTGAAGGGGAACGTCCTCAACATCTTCCTCGTGCCGACCCTCGTCGAGACGACCAGCACCGGTGGACGGGTCACCACGGTCGGCATCGACGGGACCATCCCCGGGCCGGCCTCCATCGGCGGGACCGTGGCGAGCGGGGCGGTGGTGTCCGTAGAGGACCTGCGCGTCGGGAGCGGGACGTCGCGGTGCGCCAGCACCCTCAACATCACCGGCTGCGGCGCCGACGAGACCGCCTACATCGTCGCCCACGAGGGAGGGCACTTCCTCGGCCTGTACCACGTGACCGAGAAGTACGGCTTCGAGTTCGACCCGCTCGCGGGCACTCCCACCTGCAAGTGCACGACCTGCTCCCTTCACCCGACCACTTGCGCGGACCCGTCGCTGGGCGCGCCCACGAGCACGAGCGACATCGTCTCCGTCTCCGAGTGCCTGAGCCCGAGCACCGGCTGCGGGGGCGGTGACAACCTCATGTTCTGGCTCCTCGCGCCGGGCTCGGCCGGAAACCTCGCCGACGAGCAGGGCCAGGTGATGCGGGCTAACCCGGCCGTCCACTAGAGGCGCCCATGACCGCGATCTCCCTCACGCTGCTCCTCGCCCTGGCTGGACGTCCGGCGCATCAGGCTCCGGCGACGGAACAGCCGTCCACCGCCTCCCCGCAAGCGCTCAGCGACCAGGAGGTCGCGCAGCGGGTGGACGAGTATCTCGGGACCATCGACACGCCCATCACCGCCGACGAGTGGCGAGCGCTCGGTCCCCGCGCCGTGAACCGGCTCGCGGCGGTCGCCACCGACCCGGAGGCCCTCTCCAGCCGGCGCGGCAAGGCGCTCGGCGCGCTCACCGCGCTGGGCGGCGCGCGGGCCCGCCAGGTCGTCCTCGACACGGCGCGTTCGGAGCAAACGCCGTTCGCCGTCCGCGCCAGCGCGCTGCGCGGCGCCGGGCACCTGCTCGACCCGAAGTCGCTCTCCAAGACGCTCTCTCCGGTGCTCGAGAAGGCGCGCGACGCGCCGGTGCGGGCGACCGCCGCCGAGGTGCTGGCGGCGCACGCCGGCGCGAGCGGCTGCTCGGCGGTCCGGGCCCAGGTGGCGCGCGAGCCTCAGGAGACGCGCGGCCACTTCGCGCGAGCGCTGGAGCGCTGCGGCGGCGCGAGCTCACGGTAACGCGTCGTCGCGGCGACCTCGGGACATGCCCCTCTCCCCGGCCCTCTCCCCGCCTGGCGGCGGGGCGAGGGTGACGAGACGCGCGGCACGAGGGTGATCGACCCTCTCCCCCACCGGGGGAGAGGGCAGGGAGAGGGGGCCGCACACCGTGCTCCGCGCTGGCGCGGAGCGAGGATGAGCGGTCCCGATTAGCGAAGGCCTGTGGCCGAGATCCTGCTGTTTTCGCTCGACGAGCTGCGCGCCCGGTTCGCCGGAGCCACCCCGCCCGACGTCGACCCCCGCCAGGACACGACCCCGTTCCGCGCCTTCCGTGCCTTGCTCCTCCCGGCGCTCGCCGCGGGCGCGTCGTCGGAGACGGAGGTGACGATGTGGTGGGAGGGCGGGTTCAACGGGTATGCGCTGGCGGTCGCGCTCGAGCCGGCCGGCGCGGTGCCAGGCGCGGACGCGCGGGCGGCGGCGGTCTGTCCGGTCGATGCGATCCGGGTCGCGCCCCCGCGACGAGACCGGTATCCTCTGGCCCGCCTCGCGCCGGGGCGGTTCGAGCTCGCGCGCGACGAGACCGGCGCCCTCGTCGAGGCGCCCTTTGGCGCGCCGACCGGTCACTTCGGCGCTCCCGGAATGCGGAGGCTCGGATGAAGGCGGTCTTCTTCGCGGGGAAGGGCGGACCCGAGGTGATCGAGGTCCACGAGCTGCCCGATCCGCGCCCGGCGCGCGGCGAGGTGCTGGTGCGCGTCCGCGCGGCCGGCGTGAACCGCGCCGACCTGCTCCAGCGCCGCGGGCTGTACCCGCCGCCGCACGGCCTCCGCGAGGAGGTGCCGGGGCTCGAGCTCGCGGGCGAGGTGGCGGCGGTGGGCGAGGGCGTCACGGCCTGGAAGCCGGGCGACCGCGTCATGGCGATCGCGGGCGGCGAGGCGCAGGCGGAGCTGGCGCTGGCGCACGAGCGGATGCTGGTGAAGGTGCCGCCCCAGCTCTCGATGGAGGAGGCGGGGGCGACGATGGAGGCGTTCGTCACCTCGCACGACGCGGTCTTCACGCTGGGCGGGCTGCGCCCGGGCTGGCCGGTGCTCATCCACGCGATCGGCTCGGGGGTCGCGACGGCGGCCCTGCAGCTCGCCAGGGCGGCCGGCGCGACCGTCATCGGCACGAGCCGCACGGCCGACAAGCTGGAGCGGGCGCGCGAGCTGGGGCTCGATCACGGCATCCTGGTCGGGAAGGACGAGCCGCGCTTCGCGGAGGAGGTGAAGCGGCTCACCGGCGGCGAGGGCGTGCCGCTCGTGCTCGACTTCGTGGGCGCCGCCTACGCGGCCGAGAACCTGGCGTCGCTCGCACAGGGAGGCCGGGTGGTCGTCATCGGCACCATGGGCGGGAACAAGGCGACCGTCGACCTGTCGCTACTCATGCGCAAGCGCGGCGAGATCATCGGCACCGTGCTCCGCCCGCGGCCGCTGGAGGAGAAGATCCGCGCGACCCGCCTCTTCGCGAAGGACGTCCTGCCGCTCCTGGCTCAGGGCAAGGTGAAGCCGATCCTCGACGGCGCCCTGCCGCTCGACCGCGCGCGCGAGGCGCACGAGCGGCTCGAGAAGAACGACAGCTTCGGAAAGCTCGTCATCACGTTCTAGCTCGGCGTCCGGATCTGGCGGCCTACCCCGAAACCGGCTTACATGCGCCGGATGGCGACGCCCTCCACCCAGGTTCCAGCACGGCCGACCGCCGCCCTCGCGCCGAGGCGCGAGCTCACCGCGCGCGCGCTCGCCATCTCGATCCTCGTCGCGATCGTCATGGGCACGTCCTTCCCACCGGTCGTGCTGAAGATCGGCTACGGCCCGAACATCTCCGTCTCGGCGGCCTTCTTCGGCTTCATCGCGCTCGCCATCACCGCCGCCCTGACGCGGGTGGGGGCCACCGTCTACGAGGCCAACATGGCCCAGACCGCCGGCACGGCGGCGGGC
>DATLJU010000032.1:0-3475 GCA_035538735.1 Anaeromyxobacteraceae bacterium
TGTTTCGAGCGACACTCAGCCTTCACCGTGTTACCGCAACACAGGTCGTCCGGGATGCGAGGGTCCCGGACGAGCCTCTCCGCGAGGTCCGCGTGATCGAGTTTCTGCAGCACCTCGTGAATGGCCTGTCGGTGGGGACGATCTACGCCCTCATCGCCCTCGGCTACACGATGGTCTACGGCGTCCTGAAGCTCATCAACTTCGCCCACGGCGACGTTTACATGGTGGGGGCCTTCGCGGGCTTCTACCTGGCGAACGCGATGGGCGTCGGCGGCACCCCCTCGCTGGCGAGGGCGATCATCGTCTTCGTCGGCTCCATGGGGATCTGCGCCGCCCTCGGGGTGCTGATCGAGCGCTTCGCCTACCGGCCGCTCCGGCACCGGGCGCGGCTCACATCGCTCATCACCGCGATCGGCGTGTCGTTCCTGCTCGAGTACGGGTTCCAGCTACCGTCGATCCCCGGGATCGGCATCCCGTTCCCGCCCGGCCCGACCCCGCGCTTCTTCCCCGAGCCTTTCGCCCGCGTCGCCTGGGAGCCGTTCGGGCTGTACATCAGCAACTACGACGTCGTCTCGTTCGTCACGGCCGTCGCGCTCATGCTGATCCTGCAGTACATCGTCTACCGCACGCGCTTCGGCACCTCGATGCGCGCCGTCTCCTTCGACTCGCAGGTGGCCGGGCTCATGGGCATCAACGTGAACCGGGTCATCGCGTACACCTTCGCCCTCGGCAGCGCGCTCGCCGCCGCCGCGGCGCTGCTCTTCGCTGGCTCGCGGCCCAAGGTCGATCCGCTCATGGGCCTCGCCCTCGGCGTCAAGGCCTTCGTCGCGGCGGTGTTCGGCGGCATCGGCAACGTGCCGGGCGCGATGGTGGGTGGCCTCGCGCTCGGGCTCGCCGAGGAGTTCGTCTCGGGTTACGCGCTCTCCTCGTACCGCGACGGTATCGCGTTCGCCCTCCTCATCATCGTGCTGCTGGTGCGACCGGCCGGTCTCTTCGGCACGTTCCGCCCGGAGAAGGTGTAGCCGTGAGACCGCTCCGAATCGTGCTGCGCTCGGCGCTGCCCTTCCTCATCGCCATCCCCCTCTGCCTGGCTCTCCAGAGCGTGCTCTCCCCGGGGTGGTCGATCATCGTCATCGCGGCGGGCATCAACGTCATCCTGGCCGTCTCGCTCAACGTCGTGAACGGCTTCACCGGCCAGTTCTCCATCGGCCACGCCGGGTTCGCGGCGGTGGGCGCCTACACGGCGGCCAAGATCACGACCGCCATGCACGGGCTGCAGATCGTGGGCCTCTCCGCCGGCGTCTCGGACCAGGTCGTGTTCTTGATCGCGCTCGTGGCCGGCATGATCACGGCGGCGATGGCGGGCTTCCTCGTCGGCATGCCGTCCCTGCGGCTGCGCGGCGACTACCTCGCCATCGTGACGCTCGGCTTCAACGAGATCATCCGCGTCATCATCGAGAACACCCCCTTCCTCGGGCAGGCCACCGGCATCAGCGGCCTGCCGCGGCTCACGACGGTGCTGTGGGTCGGCCTCGGCGTCATCGCCACCATCTCGATGGCGCGGCGGCTCGTGGGATCGACGCACGGGCGAGCGCTCCTCGCCATCCGCGAGGACGAGGTGGCGGCCGAGGCGATGGGCGTCGACACCACGGGCTACAAGGTCCGCGCCTTCGTCATCGCCTCCGCCTTCGCGGGCCTCGCCGGCGGCCTGCTCGTCCACCTCATCCAGCTCTGCACGCCGCGCTCCTTCACGTTCGTGAAGTCGATCGAGGTGGTGGTCATGGTGGTGCTGGGCGGGATGGGCTCGGTGACGGGCTCCGTCGTCTCCGCGCTCGTCCTCTCCTTCGCGCTCGAGGGGCTGCGCGAGGTCCAGCAGTACCGCATGGTCCTCTACTCGCTCCTGCTCATCGTGCTCATGCTCACCCGCCCCACCGGCCTCTTCGGGACCCGCGAGATCTGGGACATCATCAAGCTCCCCGGCCGTCGCAAGGCCGCTCGCGTGGAGGTGACGCCGTGACCGCGCCCGGCGCGGTGCTCGAGGCCCGCCACGTCACCATGCAGTTCGGGGGCCTCAAGGCCCTCTCCGACTTCAACCTGACGCTCATGCCCGGCGAGCTCGTCGGCCTCATCGGCCCGAACGGCGCCGGCAAGACCACCGCCTTCAATGCCATCACCGGCGTCTACCCGCCCAGCGCGGGCGACGTCTTCGTGGCGGGCGAGCGCGTCAACGGCCAGCGGCCGCACCAGATCTGCATGGCCGGCGTGGCCCGCACGTTCCAGAACATCCGGCTCTTCAAGGAGCTCACCGCGCTCGACAACGTGAAGGTGGCGTGCCACCACGGGCGCAAGGCCGGCTTCGCGGCCGCCTTCTTCCTGACCCCGGCGTTCGTCGCCGACGAGGAGCGCATCACCGCCCGGGCCGAGGAGTACCTGAAGGTGATGGGGCTCAGCCACCGGCGCGACGCGCTGGCGAAGAACCTGCCCTACGGCGAGCAGCGCCGGCTCGAGATCGCGCGCGCCCTCGCCAGCGGGCCGAAGGTCCTCTGCCTCGACGAGCCCGCGGCCGGCATGAACGCCTCCGAGAAGGTGGCGCTGATGGAGCTCATCCACCGCATCCGCGACCAGTTCCGCCTCGCGATCCTGGTCATCGAGCACGACATGCGGCTCGTCATGGGCGTCTCGGAGCGGCTGGTGGTGCTCGATCACGGCGTCACCATCTCGCAGGGCGTGCCGGAGAGGGTGCGCAAGGACCCCAAGGTCATCGAGGCCTATCTCGGCGACTCCTACCTCGAGGAGAAGAAGATCGCCGTTCCCGGAGCGCCGACGACATGAGTGAGCCCGTCCTCTCGGTGAAGGACCTCGTGGTCCACTACGGCGCCATCGAGGCGCTGCGCGGCGTGTCGCTGGAGGTGCCGGAAGGCCAGGTGGTCGCCCTCATCGGCGCCAACGGTGCCGGCAAGACCACCACCCTGCGCGCCATCTCCCGCATGCTGCGCCCGACCGCCGGGTCGGTCCGATTCCGCGGCGAGGAGCTGACCCGCCTCATGCCGCACGACATCGTGGCGCGCGGCCTCGCCCACGCGCCGGAGGGGCGCGGGATCTTCCTCAACCTCACGGTGAGGGAGAACCTCGACCTCGGCGCGTTCCTGCGCAACGACGCGGACGGCATCGCCGCCGACCGCGAGAAGAACTACGCGCTCTTCCCCATCCTGCGCGAGCGCATCGACCAGGTGGCGGGCACGCTCTCCGGCGGCGAGCAACAGATGCTGTCGGTCGCTCGTGCCCTCATGAGCCGGCCCAAGCTGCTCATGCTCGACGAGCCTTCGCTCGGCCTCGCGCCGCAGGTGGTGGAGCGCATCTTCCAGGTCCTGCGGGACGTCTCGGCGGCAGGGGTCGCGCTCCTCCTCGTCGAGCAGAACGCCCACAAGGCGCTTCAGATCGCGCACCGGGCGTACGTGCTCGAGACGGGCGAGGT
>DATLJU010000033.1:0-25931 GCA_035538735.1 Anaeromyxobacteraceae bacterium
GCTCTCCGGTTTCTTCGCGCCGAACCGCTCCTTCATGATGCGCGCCCAGAGGCGGCGCGCCGCGCGGAACTTGGCGATCTCCTCGAAGAAGTCGTTGTGCACGTCGAAGAAGAACGACAAGCGCGGCCCGAACTCGTCGACGTCGAGCCCGGCGTCCTTGCCGAGCTGCACGTAGCCGATCCCGTCGGCGAGCGTGAAGGCGAGCTCCTGCACCGCGGTCGCGCCGGCCTCCCGGATGTGGTAGCCGCTGATGGAGACCGGGTTCCAGCGCGGCATCTCCTCGGCGCAGAACGCGATCATGTCGCAGACGATCTTCACCGCCGGCCGCGGCGGGACGATCCACTCCTTCTGCGCGATGTACTCCTTGAGCATGTCGGCCTGGAGGGTGCCGCCGAGCTTCGCGCGCGGGACGCCCTGCTGCTCCGCCACCGCGACGTACATGGCGAGCGCCACCACCGCGCTCGCGTTGATGGTCATCGACGTGGTGACGTCGCCGAGCGGGATGCCGTCGAAGAGCACCTCGAAGTCGCGCAGCGTCGCGACCGAGACGCCCTCCTTGCCCACCTCCCCCCGGCTCATGGGATGGTCGGGGTCGTAGCCCATCAGTGCCGGCATGTCGAAGGCGGTGGAGAGCCCGTGCATGCCGTGCTTGAGCAGGTACTTGAAGCGCCGGTTCGTGTCTTCGGGCGACCCGAAGCCGGCGAACTGACGCATGGTCCAGAGCCGGCCGCGGTACATGGTCGGCTGCGGCCCGCGGGTGAAGGGGTACTGGCCCGGGAAGCCGACGTCGCGCAGGAAGTCGGCCTGGCGCCGGTGGCCGGGGTCGAGGACGTCCGGGATCGCGATGCCGGAGTCCGTCTGGAACGACTCCTTGCGCCGGGGCAGCCGGGCCAGCACCTCGCCCAGCTCCTCCTCGGTCCATCGCTCGCGCGCCGCGATGACGCGTGCGATCTCCTCCGGCGTGTAGCTCGGGTGTTCCGCGTGCTCCGGCGCGGCCGGGGTCGGCGCGCGAGGCGTAGCAGGCTGGGACGGCGGTTGCTTCACGGCCTTCTGAGCCACGGACCACCCCCTGTGCGAGCCGCCCATAATCTAACGCCGAGCCAACCGGGGGAGCGCAAGGATCCGACCGACCGGCGCGTTGACAGCCCTTGCGAGCCGACCTATAACCCGCCGCTCCTAGGATCCCGGTGAGGTAGCTCAGTCGGCTAGAGCGAGGGTCTCATAATCCCTAGGTCGGGAGTTCGATTCTCCCCCTCACCACCATCCTTCTCTCCGTCATCACGGCGGGTCATGCCGGCCGGCGGCGGACCCATGCCGCGTGTGCTGTGGGCAGCATCCGGCTCACGCCGGCCACGCTCGAAGGGCGAGCTCCGCGACGCGCTCCAACTCCTCCCGGCTCGCGCTCCCCGCGGCCTGAACGGCCATACCGTGGGTGACCGTCGTGGCATAACGGGCGAGATCGCCGGGGCTCGCGTCGGGGGGTAGATCGCCCTCGGCCACCGCGCGCTCGAACCGCTCGCGCAGCGCCGACACCGCTGACGCGCGCCGCGTCTCCAGCTCCCGCCGGATCGAGTCCGCCGCGTCTCCGCAGGCGAGCGCGCCCTGCACGATGAGGCAGCCGCGCGGGAGCGTCGGATCCGTCAGCTGGCCGATGGCCCCCTCCCAGAGCCGCTCGACCACCGCGCGTGCGGTGGGCGCCGCGAGGGCCTCCTTCACGTACGCCGCGGGCCCCTCGGCGTAGCGATCGAGCGCCTTGTGGAAGAGCGCCGCCTTGTTGCCGAACGCCGCGTAGAGGCTCGGCCGGTTGATGCGCATGGCCCTGGTGAGATCCGACAGCGAGGCGCCCTCGTACCCCTTGTGCCAGAAGACGCGCAGCGCCCGGTCGATCGCGGTGTCGACGTCGAATTCACGGGGGCGTGCCATCGGTCAGCCGGCCTCGAGTGCAAGTATACCAGCAAGTACATTACCCCGCTTGACCCGGGCGCCCGCTGTCTTTAGATAATGTATCAAGCAGTACACAACAACACGCAGGCTCAAGGAGCACACCGATGTCGCAGAAGCTGACTGGGAAGGTCGCGGTCGTGACGGGCGCGTCGAAGGGGATCGGCGCTTCGATCGCCTTGCATCTCGCGGCGGAGGGCGCCGCGGTGGTCCTCGACTACGCCACGAGCAAGGAGGGCGCCGATCGAGTTCTCGCCGAAATCGTACGAGGGGGCGGCAAGGCCATCGCGGTGCAGGCCGACGTGAGCAAGCCCGGCGACATCCAGCGGCTGTTCGCCGAGGCGAAGCGAGCGTTCGGCCGGCTCGACATCCTCGTCAACAACGCCGGCATCTACGAGTTCGCTCCGCTTCAGGACGTCACCGCCGAACACTTCCGCAAGCTGTTCGACCTCAACGTCCTCGGCCTGATCCTCAGCACGCGGGAGGCGGTGAAGCACCTCGGTGCCGAGGGTGGCAGCATCATCAACATCAGCTCGGTGGTAGCCACCGCGGCTCTTCCGAACGCCTCCGTCTACAGTGCGACCAAGGCGGCCGTCGACGCGGTGACCCGGACGCTCGCCACGGAGCTGGGGCCGCGCAACATCCGCGTGAATTCGATCAACCCCGGCATGGTCGAGACGGAAGGGGTGCGGGCGGCGGGGATCGAGCAGAGCGACCTCCGCAGACAGGTCGAGGCGCAGACTCCGCTCGGCCGCATCGGTCAGCCGCGCGACATCGGGCCGGCGGCCGTCTTCCTCGCGTCCAGCGACTCCGCATGGATCACCGGCGAGACGCTGTACATCTCGGGCGGGAACCGATGAGCGCTGGCCGGCCGGCGCGAGCGTTTTCTTGACGCGTCAGAGCCGTGTGGTACACCGGCTCCGATATCGCACGCGATATCGGGCGGAGGTGGTGGGATGGGTGGGAGGCGGGTCGCCGAGCAGCTCAGGCCTTCGGTCTCGACGCGCACGGAGGAGTTCACGCCGCGCGATCTGCCCCTCCACGACCATCCCGAGCTGCCCCGTCCCTCGCCTCACGTCCTGAACCCCGCGTCGCGACGCATCCGCGAGGCGCTCCGGCGCTGGTTCGAGGAGGAGCTGTGATGACCCCGCAACTGACGACCGACCTCACCGACGAGCTCGAGTTCGACGACATCGTGAAGGAGCTCGACGAGCTGCTCGACGCCTGGTTCCTGGGTGGGCTGCAACCCGCGCTCGACGAGGCGCACGCCCGCGCCGAGCGCGAGGCCGCCTAGCTGACGGCGCGCCCGCCGCGCTACTCCGGCGCCGTCGTCGCGGCGGCCTGGTCCGACGTCTCCTCGCGCCGGTAGTCACCCTCCTCCGCCTCGAGCTCCTCCTCCACCTCGCGCGGCGCCTGCAGGATGCGCGCGAGCTGGATGTGGCGTGAAAAGAGGAAGACCACGCCCAGCACGGTCTGCTGGGTCAGCTGCACGAGCCAGAGCACGTTCGCGAACGCAAAGGCGCGCTCGCCCGCGCCGGGCGCGAACAGGGAGAGCCCGCCTGCGACCGCCGCCTGGAAGGTCCCCACCATGCCGGGGCCGGCCGGGATCATGACGCCGACCACCAGCACCCCGAGGATCGTGTACGCGTCGAGCAGCCGCAGGTCGAACCCGAAGCTGCGCGCGAAGAGCTGGATGCCCCAGCCGTTCACGGCCCAGTAGAGGAACGTGAGCAGGAAGAAGAGGCCGACCTTCCGCCGCGAAGGGACGAGGCGCAGGCCGTGGATGAAGGCGTCCATCATGCCGCCGGCGCGCTGCGCCACCCGCGGGGAGATCGGGTCGAGGAGCCTGTGCGTGAGGCGCACCGCGCGCGGGCGGTTCCGGTACGCGAGCACCAGGAACGCGAGGAGCGTCGCGAACGCGCCGAAGACCAGCACGCCGGCGAGCCGGAAGGCGTGCAGGCCGGGGGTGCCCGCGGGGACGGCGAGCAGCGTCAGGACGAGCAGCATCGCGGTGAAGAGCCCGTCCGCCACCCGCTCCACCACCACCGAGGAGAGCGCGGCCGAGACGCGGATGCGCGGCCGCTCCGCCACGAGGTACGGCCGGGCAAATTCGCCCAGCCGGAACGGCAGGATGACGAGCGCCATGAAGCCGACCGCCGAGGCGGCGTTGAGCTTCGAGAACGGCACCTTCGCCACCGGCTCGAGCAGGATGCCCCAGCGCACCGTCCGGACGAGGTGGATGAAGAGCAGGATGGCGAGGTAGGGCCAGAGCCAGCGGTAGTCGGCGTGCAGCATCTCGGACCAGATCAAGTCGAGGTGCTTGCCGCGCAGCGTGAGCACCAGCGCAGCGGCGCTGATCCCGAGGCCGCCCAGGGTCTGGATGAGCCGCTTCATGTGAGATCCTCACCCGCCAGCACGCGCCGCGGGTTGTCTTCGCACAGCCGCTGGAGCTCCCGCCGTCCGCCGCGCGTCTCGAGCGCCTCCAGCGCCTCCACGATCCACTCGTCCGCGCCTTCGGGCGCGTGCAGGTCCGTGGCCGCGACGGCGTAGAGACCCTCGCCGAGGAACCGCTCGGCGAGCACCTGCGCCCGCGGGCCGTGCCGGTGGATGAGGGACCCGAGGTTGAGCTGCAGCGCCGCGCCGAGCCGAACCGCCTCCGCGGCCCGCGCCGGCTGGGCGAACGCGGCGCAGCGCTCGGGGTGCGCCACGACGGGCGTCGTCCCGGCGGCGACGGCGCGCTCGACGAGCTGGGCGAGCTCCGGCACGTCGGCCTGGAACGGCACCTCGACGAGCGCGTAGCGAGGGCGCTCGCCGAGCGGACGCGTCTCCGGGCCTCCAGCCCGCGCCAGGAAGGCCTCGTCGAGGATGTTCTCGCCGCCGCCGTGGAGCGCGAGCTCGACGCCCTCCCGCCTGAGCAGCGTTCGCGCCTCGGCCAGCCGTGCCGCGACCAGATGCCCGTCGGCGCCACCGTACCGCGTCTGAACGTGAGGGGTGGCGACGACCTCGGCGTACCCGACGGCCGAGAGGACGCGCGCAGCCTCGATCGTCTCCTCGGCGGTCCGGCAGCCGTCATCGAGGTCCCAGAGCAGGTGGCAGTGGAGGTCGACGAGGCCCATGGCGAAGGAACTGGCGGCGCGGACGTATACCATGAACGCCGCTCCGATTCCCTCGTGGGGGCGTGATCAGACGACGCGGTGGCGCGGCTCCTCGCCTCTCCCCACCCGCACCACGTCCTCGAGCACCATCCGCGACATGGCGGCGCGAGTCTCGCGCGTGCCGGACCCGAGGTGCGGGGTGAGCACGATGTTGTCGAGGCCGAGGAACGCCGCCGGAACCCGCGGTTCGTCCCGGAACACGTCCAGCCCGGCGGCGGCGACGTGTCCGCTGCGGAGCGCCTCGGCCAGCGCCGCGTCGTCGATCACCGCGCCGCGGGCCGTGTTCACGACGATCGCGCCCCGCTTCATGGCGAGGATGCGCTCGCGCGAGAGCAAGTTCTCCGTGCTCGGCGTGAGCGGGACGTTGAGCGAGACGAAGTCGCTGCGCGCGAGGAGGTCGTCGAGCGTGACGCGCTCCGCCCCGGCGAAGGCGACCGGGCGCGGGCTCGTGAAGAGCAAGCGCATCTCGAAGCCAGCGGCCCGGCGGGCGACCGCCTGCCCGATGCGGCCGAACCCCACGATGCCGAGCGTCTTCCCGGTCACCTCGGTGCCGAGCATCCAGCCCGGATCGACGTCGGTCCAGCGTCCGGCCCGCACCACCCGGTCACCCTCCGCCACGCGCCGCGCGGCGGCGAGCAGGAGGGCGATCGCGAGGTCCGCGGTCGCGTCCGTGAGGACGTCGGGGGTGTTCGTGACGATCACGCCGCGGGCGCGGCAGGCCTCGACGTCGATGTGGTTCACCCCCACGCCGTAGGAGGCGACGTGCCGCAGGCGCGGGAGCGCGCCGAGGAGCTCCCGGTCGACGCGGTCGAGGTAGGTGACGACGAGCGTGGACGCGTCGCGCGCGTCCACGAGGAGCCGCTCGCGCGACGGTGGCCGCGGCGCGTCGCCGGCGACCTCGAACAGCTCCCGCACCGGCCCGAGGTCGCCCCCGGGGAGCGAGCGGACCACGTACAGTAGCGGCCGCGCTCCCGCGGTCATGAGGCGTCCTCGTCATCGGCCCCGGGGCTGGGCGAGCGCTCCGCTCCGTCGCCGGCCCGGGGACCCGGGATCCGGTACTCCTCGCCGAGCCACTTCGACAGGTCGACGAGCCGGCACCGGTCGGAGCAGAAGGGATACGAGCGGTTCTCGCGACGCGGCGCGACCGGCTTCCCGCAGATGGCGCACTTCTTCGTCAACTCTATCCTCACGCTCGTGGGCACTCGGCGAGCAGCGGCGTCAGCGCGCGATCGAGCTCGCCTCGCTCCAGCTCGCCCTCGAACACCTTCCGGATCCG
This sequence comes from Anaeromyxobacteraceae bacterium, assembly GCA_035538735.1. Taxonomy (GTDB): domain Bacteria; phylum Myxococcota; class Myxococcia; order Myxococcales; family Anaeromyxobacteraceae; genus Anaeromyxobacter_A. The sequence goes on from DATLJU010000033.1 coordinate 6,373, forward strand.
GCCTTCCACGTCGATGAGGTAGGTGCGCGGGTAGCCCGGGATGCGGAAGGCGTCGCCGACCTTCGCGTCGTCGTCGAAGAGGACCGGGTAGTTGATGCCGAGCTTGCGGGCGGTGTCGGTCACCTCGCGGTGATCGCCCGACTCCTCCGCCACGCCCAGCATCTCGAAGCATTGGCCCCGCCGCGCCGCGTAGACGCGCGCCAGCTCGGGGATCTCCTCCCGGCACGGGCCGCACCAGGTCGCCCAGAAGTTCACCGCCACCACCTTGCCGCGCAGCCGCTCCAGCGCGACCTGGCTCCCGTCGGCGGAGGGCAGCGTGAAGGTGGGTGCCTGGGCGCCGGCCGAGGTGCCCTTCACGCGGCGCGCGCGGTGCACGATCAGCTCGAACGCGGTGACGGTGGCGAGCGCGAGGAGGAGCAGCTTCACCCAGCGGTTCATGCGCGTTGGAGTATAGCGTCCGCGAAAGGATTCGCCGGTCGCGATGACCGTTTCGGCCGGCCTCCGCCGGGGACGCGCGAGCTACTGCTGCTTCTGGCTGCTGGCAGCTCCCGCCAAGACGGTACCACCCCCGACGCCGAAGAGGGTCTTCAGGTCGTCGTCGGTGAAGGTGATGCCGCCGCCGAAGAAGACGTCCTGGCCGATGGCGAACTTGGGGCCGCCGGGCCACCTGCCAGAGTGCCAGGCGTTGAGGAAGTCGTCCGACCCCATCGTAGCGTACAGATACTTGAAGAAGGTGTAGTCGGCCCAGAGCTTGGCGCGCGGGAAGGTCGGCCCGTTGGGCCGGGCGAACTGGTACACGTCGACGGAGATCTTGAGGTGGTCGTCGAGCAGGTACAGGTCGGCCCCACCGCCGCCGGAGCTCTCGATGAGCCCGATCCGGAACGCGGCCGGTCCGAATCGCTTCGCGAACTCGAGCGTGAAGCTCACCGTCTGCTGGTTGAGCGTCTTCGTGGTGGTGCTGGTCGCTGTGCCGGAGGCGGTCTGGCTGACGACCTGCTCGACCGTCTGCGTGGTGACGCCGCGGGGGTCGCTCACCACCTGGAACAGGAAGTACTTGTCGGGCCGCGGCACGATCGCGAAGCCGGCGTAGGTCTTGGCGCCGCTCTGGGTGAGCAGCCACTCCGAGCGCAGGTCGACCTTGATCTGCAGCTTGTTGAGCTTGTCGATGTAGTCCGAGACGGTGTCGATCGACGCGCCCAGCTTCTCGCCCAGCCGCTCGTCGGTGAGGATCTTCCCGGCGATGCCCTTTCCCTCGCTGACGTTGTTCGCGACCTTCTCGACCTGCTTCAGGGTGCCGTTGAGGTGCTGCAGCGACTCGCGGGCCTCCACGACGGCCTTCCTGAGGTCCCCGCCCTCTTCCTTGGCGCCGCCCACCATGTCCTGCACGCTGGACAGGATCGCGTCGAGCCGCTTCGAGGCCTGGTCGATGTTCTTCGCGATGTCGCGGTAGCGCTCCCGATCCGCCTCCGCCACGTCGGCGAGCGTCCCGGTGAAGCTCTCGGTGTTGTCGAGGATGGCGGCGATCTTGTCCTGGCCCTGCTCCAGGCTGTCGTTGATGCGGGCGCTCGCCTTCTCGAGGTTGGCGATGATGGCGCGGATCGAGCCCTGAGAGCCGGCCACCATCTGCGACAGCTCGCGGGTGACGCTCTGGACGTCGGTCGAGATCTTCGCCATCGAGTCGAGCAGCTTCGCGACGCTGGTCGCCTCGAGCGCGCACCGGATCTCGCGCTCCTCCTCGGGCAGGTCGCGCAGCGACGGCGCGCGCGCGGTGCCCGGCACGAGGTCGAGGAGCGCGTCCGGGAGGAGCGTGGACGGGAACCGCTTCGTCAGGCAGGCGTCGGCGCGGATGTCGATCTCCCTCTTGACGCGGAGATCGAGCCGGGCGCGGTGACCGTCGAGCGCGATCCGCTCCACCTCGCCGACCTGGATGCCGGCGATCTGCACCCGGCTCTTCCAGGTGAGGCCGGTGGCGTCCTCGTAGAACGCGTGGACGCGGTAGGTGTCCTTGTCCGAGTAGCCGCCCTTCCGGAAGAAGGTGAACGCGACCAGGAAGGCGACCCCGCACACGGCGACGAGGAGCCCCACGGCGAATGCCTTGTTGATGAGCGGGCGGTTCATCGGTCGCTAGGTCTACTGCTTCTCGAACCACAGGGAGAGATAACGCTGCACGAAGGGATGATCGCTGCGGCGCACCTCCTCCGGGGTGCCCTGGGCGGCGAGGTGGCCATCGTAGAGCACCGCAATCTTGTCGGCCACTTTGAAAGCGCTCGCGATGTCGTGGGAGATGACCATGCTCGTCACACCGAGCCGTTGCTTGGCGGAGATGATCATGTCGTCGACGTAGGCGGTGGTGATGGGATCGAGGCCGGTGGTGGGCTCGTCGTAGAGCACGACCTTCGGGTCATGGACCACCGCGCGCGCAAGCGCCACCCGCTTGCGCATGCCGCCCGAAAGCTCCGCCGGGAACCTCGTCAGGACGTCCTCGTCGAGGTCGACCACCTTGAGCTTCTCGACGACGCGCCGGCGCAGCTCGTCGGTGGCGATGCCGCGCTGCCGCTCCCGCAGCGGGAAGGCGACATTCTCGTACACCGTCATCGAGTCGAACAGCGCCGCGCCCTGGAACACCATCCCGAACATGCGGCGTGCCTCGGTGAGCGGCGGGCCCTCGAGGCGCGGGATCTCGATCCCGTCCACGAACACGGTCCCGGAGTCAGGCTTGAGCAGACCGATGACGTGCTTCATCAGCACGGTCTTGCCCGACCCCGAGCCCCCCAGGACGACGAAGGTCGTGCCGCGCTCGACGTCGAGCGTGATGCCGTTGAGCACCTTGTGTTCGCCGAACGACTTGTGGAGATCGCGGATCTGGATCACCGGATCACTTCCCCACCGACCCGAGGGTCAGGACGTAGTCGAAGACCAGGATGGCGATGGAGCTCATCACCACGGCGCGGGTGGTGCCCTCACCCACACCTCGTGACCCCTCCGCCGGCTTGGCGGCGTACCCGCGGTAGGTCGTGATGATCGCCACCACCCCGCCGAAGATGATCGACTTGAACAGCCCGTGCGTCACGTCCTGCGTCTCGACCATCGTGCGCGTGTGCTCGATGAACGGACCGGGCGGGATGTCCGAGACGAAGATGCCCATGAGATAGCCGCCCATGTAGCCGAGCGTGTTGAAGAGCATCGTGAGGGCGGGGAACATCGCCAGCGCGGCGAGGAAGCGGGGCACGGCCAGGTACTGCACCGGGTTCACCGCCATGGTCTCCATGGCGTCGATCTGCTCCGTGACGCGCATCGTGCCGAGCTCGGTCGTGATGGCGCTGCCGGAACGGCCGATGACCATGAGCGCGGTCAGCACCGGCGCGAGCTCGCGGGCGAGCGCAAGCGCCACCGAGCCGCCCACGTACCCCTCGGCGCCGAACTGCGCCATGGCGTAGGTGACCTGGAGCGCGAAGACCATGCCGGTGAAGAACCCGGTCGTGCCCACGATGAAGATCGAGCCGACACCGATGGCCGCCATCTGCGCCAGGACGAGCTCCGGGCGGAACGGCGGCCTGAACACCCAGGCCACCGTCTCCCCTCCGAAGAGCATCATCCGGCCGAAGTCCTCGACCCAGGCGCGTAGCCGATTCACGGCGCCATTCTAGGGGCAGTGCAGGCCAGGAGGCGCCTTTTCGTCGTGAGCTTCACGCGTAGCTGCGGGGGACGCGGCGGCCGACGCCGCAGAGGATCTCGTACGAGATGGTGCCGGCCTTCGCCGCGAGCTCGTCGGCGTCGATCCGCTCGCCGCCCTGCCGCCCGAGGAGCACCACCTCGTCACCCAAAGTGGCCTCCGGAACGTCGGTCACGTCGGCCATACACATGTCCATGCAGATGGTGCCCGCGATCGGCGCGCGGTGGCCGCGTACCAGCACGTCGGCGCAGCCGAAGCTGGGCCGCCCCGAGAGCCGACGGTCGTAGCCGTCGGCGTAGCCGATGGGGAGCGTGGCGATGCGGGACGGACGGCTGGCCACCCACCGCCCGCCGTACGAGATCGCCGTGCCCGCCGCGACCGTCTTCACGTGCGTGATGGCCGTGCGCCACGTGAGCGCTGGCTCGAGCCGCCGCCCTGCCGCCCGCGCCACGTCCGAGATGTGGGTCGCCGGGTCGAACGGCAGGTAGCCGTAGAGCATGATGCCCGGCCGCGTCAGGTCCTGCCGCGCGCCCGGGAAGTCGAGCGTCCCGGCGGAGTTCGCGAGGTGGTGGTAGCGCGGCGCCATCCCGGCCTTCGCGAGCGCCTGCGAGAACTCGCTGAAGAGCGCCACCTGTCGCTCGGTGGTGGACCGAGGCTCGAGATCGGCGCTCGCGAAGTGGGTGCACACGCCCTCCAGCTCCACCTCGGGCGCTGCGCGGAGCGCGTCGAGGACGGCCGGCAGGTCGGCGGTCGTGACCCCGATGCGGCCCATGCCGGTGTCGACCTTGAGGTGCGCCTTCGCCTTCACGCCGCCGGCGCGCGCCGCGGCCGCGAGGCCGCGCACGTGCTCGGGCGTGAAGACGACCGGCGTGAGGCGGTGTCGGACGAGGAGATCGTAGCGCTCACCGTAGGCCGCCCCCAGCACGAGCACCGGGCGATCGATCCCCGCCTCGCGGAGCTCGATCCCTTCCTCGACCAGCGCCACACCCAGCATGGGAGCGCCCGCCTCGCAGAGCTTCCTCGCCACGGGTACCGCCCCGTGCCCGTAGGCGTCCGCCTTGACGATGCCGACGGCGGGGCGCCCCGCGATCTCCACGGCGAGCCGGTAGTTGCTGGCGATGGCGGAGAGGTCGACCACGGCCTCGGTCGGTCGGATGGGCATGGCGCGCAAGGTGGCAGGGATGAGGTCGTGTTTCAAGCGAAGTGGAACGCTCGCCGATCCGCGGGGGGGCTCGCGCCGGGAGCGACCGCGGCTATACTGCGCCGCCCATGCTCAAGGTAGGCGGAGAGGTCGATAGCATCTGTACCAAGTGCGGGATGTCGCTCGCCCACACCATCATCGCCATGGTCGATGGCCGACCGGTGAAGGTGGAGTGCAACACCTGTCACGGCGTGCACCGCTTTCGCGGCGACGCGCCCGCGGCGGCCTCGAGCGGCGCGGCCGCCCGGCGGCCCGGCGCGACGGCGCGGCCCGCTCGCGAGCGCCCCGTGACCGTCTCGTTCGACGAGGTGCTGCGCGGGAAGCACCTCGAGATGGCGCAACGCTACTCCCCGCGCGCCACGTACCAGATCGACCAGGTGATCGAGCACCCCACGTTCGGTCTCGGCTGGGTGTCAGGCATCCGCGACGCGACGAAGATGGAGGTCACGTTCCGCGCCGAGGTGAAGGTCCTGGTGCAGGGAAAGGCGTAACCACCGGCACGAACGGAGGGCCGCCGTCACTCGCCGCGCGCAGCGGCGAGCAGCCGCGTCATGTCCTCCGGCAGTGGTGACTCGACCTGGAGCGGCGCCCCACTGAGCGGGTGGCGGAACGCCAGCGTGGCGGCGTGGAGGGGAGTCCGCGCGAGGAGGATCTCCCCGCCGGCCCCGGTGAGCGGTCCCCTCTCGCCGTAGTCAGGATCGACCGCCAGCGCGGTGCCGGCCCACGCCAGGTGGACCCGGATCTGGTGCGTGCGGCCGGTCTCCGGCGCCGCCTCGACGAGCGCCAGGGCCGGGAGCGGCGGGCGTTCCGGGAACGCCTCCAGCAGGCGGACGCGGGTGACCGCGGGCTTGCCCCGCTCATCCCCGGGGCGGGCCGGGCGCATGCGCCCGCGGCGCCCCGGCGCGATGGGAGCGTCGAGGCGGGCCTCGGGCGCGGGCGTGCCGCGCACGACGGCGAGGTAGCGCTTGTCGACCTCGCGCCGATCGAACGCCAGGTTGAGCGCGCGGTGCGCCGCGGCGCTTCGGGCGAAGAGGAGCACGCCGCTCGTTCCGCGGTCGAGCCGGTGCACCACCCACAGACGCCCGAACGACTCCTGCGCCTCGTCCTGGACGGTGCGCTCGGGCTCGGCGCGGCCGGGGATGACGAGCCGGCCCGCCGGCTTGTCGACGGCGACGACGTGCTCGTCCTGGAACAGCACCGCGAGCACGTTCGGGTCTCTAGAGGGTGCGGCGCGCCGGCACGACCTTGACCGGCCCGAAGCGCTCCAGCGAGGGAGCGATCTGCCGTGCCGGCCCCACCACGACGACCACGCCGTCGCGGAGCGGGAAGTAGCGCTGCGCCAGATCGCGGCACTGCTCGGCCGTGACGGCGCGGACGCGCTCGCGGTAACCGGTCACCTCGTCGAGCGACACGCCGTAGAGCTTCACGTCCGCGATGCGCTCCGCCACCTGATCGTGCGTCTCGAGCGAGAGCGGGTAGAGGCCGGCCAGATAGCTCTGGGCGCGCTCCAGCTCCTCCGCGGTAGGGCCCGCGTCGCAGAAGCGCTCCTCCTCCTCGAAGGCGACCTGGAGCAGCTCGGCGGTGGTTTCCACTTTCGTGAACGACGAGACGAAGAAGATCCCGGCGGCGCGGCTCATGGCGAACCGGCTGCGCACGCCGTAGGACAGACCGCGGTTGACGCGGATGGCCTCCACGAGGCGGGACGTGAAGCCGCCGCCGAACACGGCGTTCGCGACGAGGGCCGGGAAGTAATGCTCGGTGGCGCGTGGAAGGGCGGGGCTCGCCACCCGCACCTGTGACTGCGTGAGGTCGCGCTTGTCCACCACCACCACGCTGCGGGGGACGGGTGCCGCCGGGGGGACGGCCGGCGGCGGGGCGCCGGCGCCCTTCCAGGCGCCGAGCTTGCGCCGGCAGACGCGCAGCGCCTCCTCGGCACGCACGTTCCCGACCACCACCAGCGTGGCGCTGGCGGGGTTGAACCAGCGCCGGTGGAAGGCGACCGCGTCCGCGCGGCGCAGCGCGGCGAGGTGGGCGGCGCGGCCGTCGGTGGGGTGGCCGTACGGGTGGCCCCGGTAGACCGCGTCGACCATGGCGCGGTCCGCGACGGCGCCCGGCTCGTCGAGCACGTGCGAGAGCGCGGCCACCTCGCGCCGGCGAATCCGTTCCCACTCGGGCGCCGGGAACGTGGGCCCGGTGGCGAGGTCGAGCACCACGTCGAGCAGCTGCGGCAGGAACTCCGTCGGGGCGGAGAGTCCGAAGTACGTCGCGTCCTCGTCGGCGCCGGCGCCGAGCTCGGTGCCGAGCGACTCGACGGTGTCGTCGATCTTCGGCCCGGTGCGCCGGGCCGTGCCTCGACGAGCCACCTGCGCCACGAGGTGGGCGAGGCCGTGGCCGCGCGGTGGGTCCAGCGCGGCGCCCGCCGCGACGACGAGGCGGACCGCGACGAGCGGCACGCCAGGCCGCTCCGCCACCACGAGGGTGGCGCCGTTGGGGAGCCGCTCCTCGTGTAGCGTTGGGAGGGGGATCGAGCCCGCTGCGGCTGTCCTCACGGCCTGCCCTCCGGCTGGAGCGTCACGATGCACCGGCGCGAGGCGTCGAGCCAGCCGGCGGCGACCCGCTTCACGTCCTTCGGCTGTACCGCCGCGTACTGCTCGAGCGTGCGCCCCGCCTCCCGCCAGTCGCCGAGCAGCGCCTCGGCCTGCCCGAGCGCGTGGGCCACGCCGTTGTGCGTGGCGAGCTCGTGCAGGATCGAGCTGCGCAGGAGCCGCTGGGCCCGCGTGAGCTCGCCCCCGCTGATGCCCCGCGACGCGACCTTGCCGATCTCCTCCCACAACAGCTTCTCGGCGCGATCGGCGGCGACGCCCGGCGCGAGCTCGGCGAAGACGAGGAAGACGCCCGGGTCGATGCGCCAGCCCCAGGAGACGTGCACCGAGACCGCCACCTCCTCCTGCTCCACGAGCCGGCGCCGCAGCCGCGACGACTCGCCGACGGCCAGCACCGCCTGGAGCACGTCGAGCGCCGCCGAGTCGGGGCTCTTCGCCGCCGGCCCACGCCAGCCCACGAGCACCGCCGCCGCCTGCGCGGGGTAGCGCACGACGGCGCGCCGTTCGCCGCGCTGCGGCGGCTCACCCTGCGGAACGGGTCGCGGGCGCGGGCCTGCCGGGATGTCTCCGTACGAGCGCTCGATGAGCGCGAACGTGTCGCCGGGATCGAGGTTGCCGACGGCGAACACGGCCGCATTGTCGGGTGCGTAGTAGGTGCGGAAGAACTCCAGGCAGTCCTCGCGCGTGATGCGGTCGATGTCGTCCATCCAGCCGATGACGGGCCAGCGGTACGGGTGCGCCAGGAAGACCAGCGCCTCGAGCTGCTCTTCCATGAGGCCGAAGACCGAGTTCTCGGTGCGCAGCCGCCGCTCTTCCTTCACGACCTGGCGCTCCTGCTCGAGCGTCTCGGGGGTGAGCGCCAGCGAGCGCATCCGATCGGACTCGAGGTCGACGACGGTCTCGAGCGCGTCGGAGGCGAAGTCCTCGTAGTACGCCGTGACGTCGTTCGAGGTGTAGGCGTTGGAGCTGCCCCCCCGTGACTCGAGCACGCGGTCGAACTCCTTCGGCCCGTACCGCGCGGCGCCGTTGAACATCATGTGCTCGAAGAGGTGGCTGATGCCGGTCTTGCCGAGGCGCTCGTTCCGCGAGCCGACCTGGAAGAAGGTGTAGTAGCTCACCGTCGGCACGGTGGGATCGGCGAGGAGCCGGACGCGGAGCCCGTTCGGCAGCTGGCGGGCGACGACGCGGTCGAGGTCGAGGACGGGGCCTTCAGGCTTGCGCGGCACGCGGCTCCTTTCGCGCGGTGGAAGATAGTGGGCGGCCACGGCGCAGTCCAACGTGCGCCCGCCTTGCTGCGCGGTGGTAAAAAATAAATTATAAAAGGACCGCCCGCGTCCTTTCGCGGGAACCCGAGGTCATGCAAACGGCTCTCAAGACGAGAATCTCAAGTCCAAGGAAGACGAACAAGGCGAAGCTCCAGCGTGACCCGCGCCGCGAGGTCCTCCGCAAGCTCGGCGAGAAGATCCGGCTCGTCCGTCACCAGCGCGCCCTGACGCAGGAAGCGCTGGCGGACGAGCTCGGCCTCTCGGTGGCTTACGTGAGCCTCATCGAGCGCGGCGGGCGTAACCCGCCGTACACGACCGTCGTCGCGATCGCGCTGGCACTGGGCGTCTCGCCTCGCGAGCTGTGCGCCGACTGACCCTGCTTCACGGTTCGAGCGGCCGGCCGCATTCGGCGCAGCGGCCGCGCCGCTTCTTCAGAGGCAACCCGCATCCCGGACAGCGCGGAACCGGCCGCGGCGTCGCGGCGGCCGCTCGGCCGTCGCCCGGCGGCGCGCGCTTCGCCTCCAGGCGCGCCACGCGCTGCTCGAGCGCGGCGATCCGCTCCGCCAGCTCGGCCGCCGTGACGGCGCGGCGCCGCATGGCTCGCCTGGCTCGGTCCGGGGGTTCCCTCACGGCCCAGAACCTGCCCGAGCGCCCGGGCCCTGTCCAGCACACCGACTCGCCAGGCAAGTCATGGTAGGTCGCGGCCAGGCGGGTTAATGTCCGGTGGGATGCGACGACTCGATCGAAGCACCCGTCTCGAGGCCGAGGAACCTGCCGGTGACAGCTACCGCGACGCGGATGTGACGGCGTTGCTCGAGCGGCACCGCCTGCCCGTCCGGGATGTGCCGTTCGCGCGCCAGATCTTCGTCAACCGCAACCTGCGGCTCGACAAGATCGACGTGGTCGGGTTCGACATGGACTACACGCTGGCGGTGTATCACCTGCGCCAGCTCGAGGAGCTCGCCTTCCGCATGACCACGCGGAAGATGATCGAGCACCTCGGCTATCCGGAGAACATCGGCGAGCTGCAGTACGACCCCGAGTTCGTCATCCGCGGCCTGGTCGTCGACAAGGAGACCGGGAACATCTTCAAGATGGACCGGCACAACCACTGCGGCCGGGCCTACCATGGCAAGCGCCCCCTGTCCTACGACGAGGTGAAGCGCCTCTACCGCGACGAGAAAATCCACCTCTCCCTCCCGCGCTTCGCCTGGATCGACACCCTCTTCGCGCTGCCGGAGGCGTGCCTCTTCGCGGAGATCATCGAGTGCCTGGAGGGGCGTGGCGACCAGGTGGCGTACGCAAAGCTGTACGACGACATCCGCGATTCCATCGACACGGTCCACCGCGACGACTCGCTGAAGCAGGTCGTGAAGGCGGATCTGCCGCGCTTCCTCGTGAAGGACCTCGAGCTCGGGCCGGCCCTCCACAAGCTGCGCTCCGGCGGCAAGAAGCTCTTCCTGCTCACCAACTCGTTCCGGGACTACACCGAGGCGGTGATGAGCTTCATCCTCGACGGCGTCCTGCCCGAGTATCCGAGCTGGAAGAACTACTTCGACGTCATCCTCACCGGCGCGCAGAAGCCGGGGTGGTTCTCGGAGAAGCGGCCCGTGATGCAGCTCTCGCCGCGCGGCGAGATCGTCGGCGAGGCGAGCACCTTCGAGCGCGGGGTCGTCTACCAGGGCGGCAGCCTGCAGGAGTTCGAGCGGCTGGGCGGGATCGGCGGCGATCGCGTGCTCTACGTCGGCGATCACATCTACGGCGACATCCTGCGCTCCCGGAAGAGCTCGCTGTGGCGGACCTGCATGATCGTGCCGGAGCTGGAGCCCGAGCTGGCGTGGCTCGAGAAGAACACGGCGTCGCTCGAGGAGATGGCGCGGCTGGAGGAGCTGCGGGCGCGCCTCGACGACGAGATCTCGGCGCGCAAGACCGGCCTCAACGCGCTCGACCGGCGGCTGGAGCGGGACGCGCGCGACCCGGAGGCCCGCGGCCAGGTCGAGGCGGAGCGGCGCGAGATGAAGCACGAGCTGGAGCGGCTGCGGCGCGCCATGCGCGACGCGGACGCCCGCGTCCGCGCGCTGGAGCGCGCGGTCGAGCTCGGGTTCAACCGGTACTGGGGGCTCACCTTCAAGGAAGGGAACGAGAACTCGCGCTTCGGTGAGCAGATCGAGGACTACGCCTGCATCTACACCAGCCGAGTCTCGAACCTCGTCTTCTACTCGCCGATGCAGTACCTGCGCGCCATGCGCGCCGCCATGCCGCACGAGCGGCTCATGTTGAGGATGGCGCCCTACGGCGACGAGCACGCCCCCCCGGCGGCCGGCGCGCGGCCGTCCAAGGCGCGGGGGACCGGCGCGGACGACGCGGCCTCGCCGGGGTGACCCCGCGCCGCCAGGGCGAGCCAGACCGCACTCCCGGCGGCGAAGGCGATCCCGAGCGCGACCCCGCCGGGCCGAGCGGCCGCCAGCGCCGCGCCGGCCGCGACGAGCCGCGCGCCCTCGACCGGCCATGCCCAGCGGCGCGCGTCCATGAGCCCCCCCAGCGACAGGAGCGTCCAGAACACCAGGACCCCGGCGGCCGCGAGCACGGTGGCGGGCGCCGTGGACTGGGCGAGCAGCATGAGGAAGGTCGCCGCCACGAGCGGCGCGAACTGCACGAGCGCGTAGGCCTCGAGCGCCGGCGCGGCCGGTAGGTCGAACCGCGGCCGGGCGTGCAGCTCGGCCTCGCTCGGCGGCGCCCGTCCGAGCGGATCGAGCGACGGCGAGGCGAGCCACAGGCGCAGCCGGTCGCGCCGGCGCGGCAGCGCGCGCGCCTTCTCGGCGATCTCGAACCACGTCTGCACCTGCGCCCAGGCGGGGTTGAAGCTAGCGATCGGCTTGGTCGTGCCGTAGACCGGCGGCTCCCGCTCCTCCCGGAACGTGCCGAAGAGCCGGTCCCAGACGATGAGGATCGCCCCGTAGTTCTTGTCGAGATACTGCGGGTTGACCGCGTGGTGGACGCGGTGATGCGAGGGCGTGTTGAGCACGCGCTCGAGCGGCCCGAGCCTCCCCACGAGCTCGGTGTGGATCCAGAACTGGTACAGCGTGCTCAGCGCCACGCTGGTGGCGTAGACCGCGGTCGGCACGCCCAGGAACGCCATCGGCAGGTAGAACGGGAGCGAGGTGAAGCTGGTCAGGATCGACTGCCGGAGCGCCACCGCCAGGTTGTAGTCCTCGGACTGATGGTGAACGGCGTGCGCGGCCCAGAGCAGGTTGACCTCGTGCGAGAGGCGGTGCCACCAGTAGTACGCCACGTCCACGAACACGAACGCGACGATCCACGGCCAGGGGCTCCCGGGCGCGAATCCGACGAGCCGCGCATGGCGGAACAGCCAGGCGTACGCCGCGAGCAGCGCCGCCCCAGCGAAGACCAGCACCACCTGCTGCCCCACTCCGCAGCCCAGGTCGGCGAGCGCGTCCTTCAGCCGGTACACGGACCGCCGGCGCGCCCGCGCCGCGAGCAGCTCCACCCCGATGAGGAGGAGGAAGAAGGGGATGGCGAGCGCGATGTAGTTCGTCGTGGGCACGGCCACGCACCTCAATGTGCGGACGAGCGCGAGCGGCGGCGCGGTCCGGCGGGGGCGTTCCGGGCGGTGGTGCGCATCCACACTTCGTAGGGGGTGAGGCGCCCGTCGCGCGCGCTGCTGTGCCTCGCGTTTTCGACCGCCTGCGCCGGGCGATCGGGCTCCCCTGCGGCCGCATCGACGGGCCCTGCGCCCTCCAGCGTCGGCGCCCCAGTCCCAGCCGCCACGAGCGTGGTATCCGCCGAGAATGCGCTCGCCGGCGATCCAGACTGGTGGTCTGGCCGCGACGCTCCCAACCACGAGCTGGAGCTCTATCTCGACCGCGCGTCCGCCGCGGCTGGGGAGACGGTGGGCGTCCAGGCCTCGAGCGACGCGCCGCATCGTGCGAACTGGAAGCTGTACCGGTTCGGCTGGTACGTCGGAGCCGGGGCGCGCTGGATCGCCGACGGAGGCCCGGTCGACGTGACGCCGCAGCCCGGGTGTCCACCCTCCGCCGACACGGCGCTCGTCCAGTGCCGTTGGTCCGCGACCTTTCAGCTCACCCTGCCTCAGGCCGCCGTGTCCGGGTTGTTCGCTGTGAAGCTCACGCGCGACGACGGGTTCATCGCGTTCGCGCCGCTCGTCGTGCACGACGGCCGAGGCGCCGATCTGCTGTTCCAGGCGAGCATCGACACGTGGCAGGCGTACAACGGCTGGGGCGGCGAGTCGCTCTACGAGGACACCAGCGGCCGCATGCGGTACCAGGAGGCGGAACAGGTGAGCTTCGACCGCCCGTACGCCGAGCACCACGGCCTCGGCCTCCTCGCCGCGAACGACGAGCCGCTGGCGCGCTTCCTCGAGCGGAACGGCTACGACGTGACGTACACCACGAACGGGAGGGTCTCCGCCGGCGGAGCCGCCGAGCTGGCCCGAGGACGCGTCTTCATCTCGTCAGGGCACGACGAGTACTGGACCGGCGAGGAGCGCGACGCCCTCGAGTCCGCCCGCGACGCCGGGACGCCGCTCCTCTTCTTCGGCGCGAACGCGGGGTACTGGAAGATCCGGTTCGAGCCGTCGACTCGGCCCGACGACCCGCGCGTCATCACCTGCTACAAGGGGTCGAGCCGCGACGACCCCGTCCGCGGCCCGGGCATCACCGGGGTCTTCCGCGCGCCGCCGCTCTCTCGCCCCGAGAACGCGCTCGTCGGCGGCATGTACGACGGGTGGACCACCCTGGCGCACCCGTGGGTCGTATTCGACGCCAGCGCATGGCTGTTCGAGGGCACCGGGCTGCGCGCCGGCGACGTCGTCTCCACGCTCGTCGGGTACGAGTTCGACCGGAGCTTCTCGAACGGCGCCTCGCCGGCGGGGCTGCGCGTGCTGGCGCGCTCGCCGGTGGTCCACGCCGAGGCGCGCCCCTCCGTCCAGGAGACCGTGGCCTACAGGGCGGGGAGCGGCGCGCTCGTCTTCGACGCGGGCACCATCGAGTGGACCTCGGCGCTCAACGGGGGCACCCGCGGTGACGCTCGGGTGGAGCGGATGACCGCGAATGTGCTCCACGAAGCGCTCGGACTGCCGGTCCCCGCCGCGCTGGTCTCCCCTGCTCCGCCCGAGTCGCCCCCCGCCCTGGGGCCGTTCGCAGACTCCGTCGCGACGGTGGTGACCGGTCTCGCTGCGCCCACCGCGGTGGCCGTGCTGCGCGACGGCGCGCTGGCCGTGGCCGAGGCGGGCCTCCAGCGCATCGTGCGCGTCGGGCGCGGCGGCGACGTGACCGTCCTCGCCGGTTCCGGCGAGCCGCAGGCCAGCCTGGCGGACGGGGTCCCTGGCGCGATGGCCCAGCTCGCGGTCCCGGCGGCGCTCCTCGCCCTGGCCGACGGGACCCTGCTCTACGCCGACGCTGCGCAACACGTGGTGCGCCGCATCGCCGACGACGCCCAGCACACGGTGACGACGCTGGCGGACCGCCTCGGGCAGCGCGGCTTCGCGGACGGACCGGGGCGCCAGGCCCTCTTCTCCGCGCCTTCCGGCCTCGCCGTCGATCCTGTCACGGGCAACGTGCTCGTCGCTGACTCGGCGAACCACCGCGTGCGCACGATCGACGCGCAAGGCGGAGTGACGACGCTAGTCGGATCGTCCGCGGGGCAGAACGACGGGCCCGCGGCGAGGGCGCGGCTCCACACCCCCACCGCGCTCGCGACCGCGCCGGACGGCCGGGTGTTCGTGGTCGCGAGCGGCGGCTATCGCGTGAAGGTCATCCAGCCCGACTCCGCGCGGACCGTGGCCACGCTCGCCGGCGCGAGCGAGGGGTTCACCGACGGGCGCGCGGCGGACGCTCGCCTCGCGCCGCAGGCCGGCGCCGTGTTCTCGAACGGCGAAGTCATCTTCTCGGATCCGGGTAGCCTGCGGGTGCGGGCGCTGGTGCCCGGCGCGACTCCGATTCAGGTCGCGGTCCACTCGGTCGCCGGCTCGGGCCAGAGCGGCTCCGCCGACGGTCCCGGCGCGTCCGCGTCGTTCACGCTGCCGCTCGGCCTCGCCGTCGGCCCGGACGGCACGATCTACGTCGCCGATGCCGGGAGCGGGACGGTACGCGCCCTCCACCGTCAGTCTCCTTGACGTCCTCCGACACACCGCGTAGACCCGACCGCGGTAGAGCGTCCTAGGCTGGTGCCGGGCCCGGTCTTCAAAACCGGTGGATGGTGCTGAACGGCGCTGTCGGGGGGTTCGATTCCCCTGCTCTACCGCCATATTCTCCTGCAACATCAGCCCAAGCGGCAGGCGTACAGCACCGTCCGCGACCTGGCTCGCGTGCTTGAGAGAGGCTCGACGCGGTCGGTGCCCTCGCGTCGCGCGAGGTCGCGGCCCCGCGTCGTTCACGGACTCGTGCTCACAGCGCGGAACCGCACATGCCCGGCGGCGACCCGCTCGTACGCGCGCGCGGCGCCTCGTCGAGCTGGTACCGCGCTGTCATTACCTTCACCTCGCCTCCAGCCCCGAGGTGGCGGTCATCGCCCGCTCGATGTCACGTTCGCTCTTCATGGCGGGTTCGACGGCCTTCCCGGTCGCGAACCGACCTCGTCGAGCACGGTCAGGCTCAGGGGATCAGCCATCGCCAGCATCTAGCCCATGAACGTGAACGACGATGGAACGCTCTCGTACGAGCAGGACACCGTCCTCCAGGTGGCGGGCGGCCCAGATCCGTTTCACCACGCCGGCAAGAACGTGCTCCGCAGGACAGCGGGGCCGCAGCCTAACCCCGCGCGCTAGCCGACGTCCGGAATCGCACTGCGGCACGCGGATCGAATTCGGCTGGCGCCATTTGATTGCAAAACGAGTGCATACGAGGTCGGCGATCCCCCGCGCGAACGATGTCCGTCGCGGCACCAGAAACTGTTGGTACTCAGGAACCCAGCGCCAGTTCGATATCCTCCGGGCTCGTCGGCTTGGCGAGGTGCCGGTCGAACCCGGCCTCCAGAGCCGCGCTCACGTCCTCGGCCTGGGCATAGCCCGTCAGTGCCACGAAGCGGACGCCTTGCGGACCGCTCGCGCGAAGGATCTTCACAACGTCGTAGCCGCTCATATCGGGGAGTCCCACGTCGCAGAGCAGGACATCGGGTGGGTACACACGGACGTGCGCGATGGCGGTAGCGCCGTCGTAGACCACCTCCGCGGAGTGTCCCAGCATCTCGACGAGTTGCGCCAACGTGTCTGCCGCATCGCGGTTATCATCGACGACGAGGACGCGTCGCCGCTGCCCATCTCCGTGCGTCACCGTGCGCGGCTTCTCCCGCGCGGCCTCGAATTCAGCGGTGGGCAGACACAGGACGAACTCTGCTCCCCTCCCCTTTCCTTCGCTGGCGGCGCGCACCGTTCCCCCGTGCAACTCGGTGATACCTTTCACCAGCGCGAGCCCGAGCCCGAGCCCGCCGTCGGTTCGCGCGAGCGTCCGCTGTCCCTGCACGAAGGGGTCGAAGACGTGCGCGAGCAGCGCAGCCTCGATTCCAGCTCCGGTGTCTCGCACCTCGATCTCGGCGTGGTCGACTGCCGCGCGCAACGAAAGCGCAACCTCGTCGCCGCGCCGCGTGAACTTCGCCGCGTTGTGGAGCAAGTTGCCGATGACTTGCGTGATCCGCGTCGTGTCGGCGTCGGCCCACACGTGCCCGTCCGGCAACGAGGTGCGGAACACGATCCCTCGCTCATTCAGCATCTGCCAGAAGTCGTCGGCCGCCCGCCGAACGACATCTCGCAGATCGACCCGCGAGCGCTTCATCACGATCTTGCCGCGCGCGATGCGAGTCACGTCCAACAGATCATCAACTAGGCGCGTCAAGTGCTCCGTCTGGCGCTCGATGACGCTTCGGGCGTGCTGCGCCTGTTCGCTGGCGGGGCCCGCGTGCTGGAGGATGTAGACCGAGTTGCGAATCGGGGCGAGCGGGTTCCGCAGCTCGTGCGAGAGCATCCCGATGAACTCGTCCTTGCGGCGGTCAGACTCGCGGATTGCGGCTTCGGCGCGCTTGCGTTCCGTGATGTCCTGCCAGACATTCAGAAAGAACTTCTCGCCGCCGATCTCGACGGGGCGTGTGCGAACGAGCACGTTGCGAGTTTCGCCACACTTCGTGCGATGGAATACCTCGTACTCGTCTCCGCCAGCCGCTGCGATCTGAGCGATGTGGCGGCGCACGTCCTCCGGTTGCTCGTTCGCATCGATGTCGGAGAGCTGTAGGCGTTCGAACTCCTCGCGCGTATAGCCGAGCTGCTGGTGAGTCTTGTCGTTGAACGCGACGATCGCACCTTCGGCGTCATTCAGGACGACGCCACTTGGAGCGAGAGTGAACAACGATCGGTACAGCGCCTCGTTCTCACGCAGCCGTTGCTCACTGCGCTTCCGATCGGTGATGTCGACGTTTAGCCCCCGGACGTACAACGCCTCCCCGTTGGGCCCCCACTCGACGCTGCCTGCTCCCAAGATCCAGCGAGTGCCGAGAACGGGATGCTGGACGCGATACTCGGCGTGGTAGTCGGGGGTGCGGCCCGCGATGGCATCGCACATGGCCGCCTCGGCCGAGCCGAGGTCATCGGGATGCACGCACTGCTTCCAGCGCGCGCGATCTAGCGTCGCGGCAGGCGGCACGCCGAAGAGTTCGAAATTCTCTGGCGACCAGATGAGTGCGCCCGACGCGAGGTTCAACTCCCAGATCCCCGCTGCCACGTACTTCAGGGTCAGCCGCAGCCCCTCGTCGCTGAGTCGCGTCGCTGCGAGCGCCTGTTCGCCCGGCAGCTGGTGGATGCGCTGCTTGGTCCTCCAAGCGGTGCAGGGCTTGCTGCCGTCCAGCTCGCGAGGCACCTCGCGAGCAGTGATGAGCAGTCCTGTGCCTCCCTCCATGGAGACCGGCGCGATGCTTCCTTCCCAGTAGGTCTCCCGCCCATCGATGAGCTGCGTTCGGCGAGGGACTCGGATGCAGCGACCGGCCCGAGCGCGGGCGTGCATCGCGAGCGCCATGTCGCGCGTAGCAGGGAAGAGGTCGATGATGTTCTCCCCGACGACCTGCTCCTCGGTGAAGCTGGCCGAGCGGAGCCACTCGGAGTTCGCGCGGACGACGGTGCCGTCGGGCGCGACGAGGCAGAGGCCGGCGTCCACCTTCTCGAACAAGAGGTCGGTGAGCGTCGCTGGCGTCGGGTTCGCGACGGGCATGGTGCCCCCGGTTGTCGCAAAAGAGGGGGAGGGTACCACGGGCAGAGGTCGGCCTTCTGTACCGGGCAGGAGAGCGCGTGACGGGCGTGCTGCTGGTACGAGCGGGGCAGCGCCCCGCGTACAGCCAACCCGGCGACTGTTTCGTGGACATCCTGTCTGGCTACTTCCTTCGCAGACGGGCGGGTCCGCCAACGTCACGACCACCGCGCTGGGTTGTCGTCGGGCGGAGCACGAGCTCCGCACCCATCCACTCCCGCTGCGCGACGCCTGGCTCCGTCATCTAGCCGACCGAGGGAGCAGGTGCTACCTCACCGGGTCTGACACAATTTGTCACAGCGCGTTCGCGGTCGCCTCACCTGCCCCGCGCACAGTAGCCCCCGCATGTCCACGTACGTCACCCTCTACTGCGGCGAGAGCCACCGGACTGCCGATGGCGCCCCCGTGGAGCACTCGTGCCGGGTTCTTGACCCGGAGTACCTCAAAGCAGAGCGAGACAAGGACTACGAGCGGGCTGTCGAATTGTTGGAAAGGATGCCGCTCATCCTGCTCGACGGCTGGACTCAGGGCATCGCCGGCTAGGCGCATGTAACCTTGGGTGTTCTCGGACTGAGGGTCATGTGGTACCGAAGCGCGCATGTCCCTCGTCAACAACGTCGCAGCAGCTCCACACCGCGCGCACCGCCCGGAAGCTCTCGCAGGCCAGAGTCCCCAAGGCCGCCGGCGTCTCGGTCAGCTACATCTCGATGCTCGAACGCGGCCAGCGCTCCCCGCCGCTAGAGACGCTGGAAGCCGTCGCCAAGACGCTTCGAGTCTCGCCGCTGAGCCTGATGGCGGAGCCCTCGTCCAGGCGGTCTCGTTCACGGGGCCGGTAACCAGCCTGCGGCCATCTCGCTGAACCCTACTGCCGCCGCCGGTATGGCCACCCGGCGCGCCCTTTTAGCGCCCGCTCGACAACAGGAACCGCACCTCGCAGACGACGGCCGGCTCAAGCCACACGACGGCCCGGTGCCCGCATCGACAGGGCGACGTGGCGCGCCTGAGCTACGGCACGACATCGGCCAGCGCCTCCAGCTCGTTCCGCCCGATTGCGGCGCGCCCGGTGTACCGCAACCCGTGGTTCGTCCCGGTCGCGAGGACGAGGCTGGCGCGCCCGAACGTCTCCTTCGACGGGTCGGCGACCCCGATGACAACGAAGTCGGCAGTCTCCTCAACCTTGAACTTCAGCCAGGAGCCGGTCCGGCCAGGCGCGTAGGCCGAGTCCGCCCGCTTGGCGACAACTCCTTCGAGGCGCAGTTCGCGCGCGCCGGCCAGGAGCCGCTCCCCTTCCCTTTCGACGTGCTGAACGTAGACGAGGGGACCGGCCGCGGGCAGCAGCTCGCGCAGCATCGCCTTGCGCTCAACCAGAGTCACGCGTCCGGCGTCGGTCGTCCGCCAAGGCGCGTTGCCGGAGACGTTCGAAGTCTGGCGTCCCGTTCCGGAAGACGACCAGTTCGCCATCGAGGAGGGCTTTGCGGGCTGGCAGCGCCGCGAGCGCCTCGACGACCTCGGGGAACGCGCGCGTGGCGTCCCGACCGCTACGGTACCGCA